>CALYQJ010000011.1 GCA_945285405.1 uncultured Lactobacillaceae bacterium
TCGCGTTAAGAGTTGACGATTCTTCAAAGTTTGATCCTCCTTTAAATAGTTGGAATTTTCAATTTTAGCATAATAAATAGAAGATATTAGGGCAATGGTAACCGCTTAACCTTTTTACCGATCTTTTACTAAAATAATTATGCTCATTCATTTTTGAAGCTCTACTAAAAAAATTTAAACGCAATTTTGTTCATAATCTTATTTAGCTACAATAACTTTTACCTGATTATTTAGTTTTGCAATTGTTTCATCTGAAGTTTGGCCATCGGTAATTAAATAATCAAAATGAGACCAAGGTAACACCATAACTAAAGCTGTTTGTTCGAATTTAGTATGATCAACCAATGCAACTTTAACACTAGATTGTTCCACCATTTGCTTTTTTAATTCAGCATCAGTAAAACTCGTAGAACAAAGACCCGGTCGATTTTTAACACCACCCGACCCAAAAAAACTTATATCCAAATGAGTATTAGTTACCATAAAAGCCTCATTCTGTCCCTGAAAAGCCATATCATTAGCATTATAATATCCCCCTGGACAAAAAAATTCATTTTCGCCATTCTTTAAAGCAATCAATGAAAGTAATGAACGAGTAATAATGGTTTTATGAGACAATTGTTTAATTTCTTCAGCTAATTTTGCTACCGAACTTCCTTGATCTAAACCAATAAACCTCATTTCTGGTTTAATGAGTTTTAAAGCAGTTTGAGCCATTAACATCTTCGCATGATTTTCAGTTTTATCTCTTAAACCCACGGGTGTGGAATTATTGGTTGTAATTAATTCTGCCATTCCATAATGTTTTTTGATTAAACCTTGGTCTACTAAAACTGCTAAATCTTTACGAATAGTTTCATCAGATACTTGTAACTTTTGCACCAAAGTACGTACTTCAATTTTACGTTCCTGATTCAAAATTGTGAGAATTCTTTGACGTCGTTGTTGAATTTCAATGGCTTTCATCGCTTATCTCCTTTCCTTTACTTTACTATAGCAATTAAAATCCAACAAAACAACGAAATTTATTGAATATATGTGCAATTCCAAATTATTACCAAGAATTTTATTGAATTACTGTTCAAAACTAGTTACACTAAAGAAAAAGAAAGGGGTTTTATTAATGCAAACTGCAGAAATTACTGATACTTATCTGACAGCTCGACCTAATTCGCGCTTGCAGGAAATGAAAAATAATTTATTTCGATCTAAACGTCAAATCTCATTAGAGCGGGCTTTACTTTATACTGAAAGTTATCAAACTACTGTCAATGAACCCACAATAATTCGTCGCGCCAAAGCAACATCTTATATTCTTGATCATGTCAAAATTAGTATTCGTCCTGGAGAATTGCTCATCGGCAATCGTACCATTCGCCCTCGTAGCGGCATTCTATCTCCAGAAATGGATCCTTATTGGATTATGAAAGAAATTGATACAATTGCGACACGACCACAAGATCAATTTGAATTTACCGAAACTGATAAACAAATTTATCGCGAAAAGTTACTGCCTTATTGGACTAATCATTCAATGAAAGATTTCATCAACTCAAAAATTACCCCAGAAGTTCAAAAGGCAATGGATAACCGGGTCATTAAACTAAACCAGACTGATAAAGGTCAAGGCCATATTATTATGGACTTTCCGGCTATTTTAAACCAAGGTGTTGGTGCTTATATTAAATTACTTCAACAGAAAATAAGCCAAAATCCAAATAACAATTTTTATCAAGCTGCCTTAATTATCTTCCAAGGAATGCAACGTCATTTTGAACGTTATGCTAAATTAGCGGATGAACTGGTGAAAAAAGAAGATACCCCTGCATATCGGAAAATTGAATTAACCGAAATAGCAGCAATGTGTCGTCGTCTAAAAACTGATGCCCCAAATAGCTTCTATGAAGCTTTACAATTACTTTGGATGACTAGTATTGTTGCCCAATATGAGTCAAACGCTTCTTCACTCTCATTAGGCCGAATGGATCAATACATGAATCCCTTCTACCAAGCTTCTAAAGCCCAAGGCGTTCCTGAAAGTTTCTTACACGAAGTATTAGGTGATTTCTATTTAAAAACTAACGATGTAGTTCTTTTAAGAAGTGCCGAAAGTGCTAAATGTTTTGCCGGATTTCCAACAGGCTATACAGTATCCCTTGGTGGCGACGATAAATACGGTCAATATGCGGTTAATGAACTTTCATTCAAGATGTTAGATCTTTATCAAGAAATTCAATTACCACAACCTAATTTATCGGTACGAATTAATGAAAAAATTCCTCGAAGTTTTTTAAACAAAACTTGTGAAACAATTCGCTTTGGAACTGGTATTCCAATGCTTTTTAATGATGAAGTATGTGTTCCAGGTTTCTTGAGTAAAGGAGTTTCATTAGATGATGCTAGGGATTATGCTGTTGTGGGTTGTGTTGAAACTACCATTCCCGGCCGAACTTATGGATTACATGATATTGCCCTATTCAATTTAATGCGAATTATGGAATTATCTTTATATGATCTTAAAGATGACCCTAAGGTAACTTATAACAAATTACGGCAAGATATCTTAAATAAAATTGATTACTATGTCAAAATAGTCACTCAAGGATCAGATATTGTCGATTATGGTCACCGTGAATTTGCACCCATTCCATTCCTTTCCACTTTAGTATCCGATTGTTTAGATAAAGGCAAAGATGTAACTCAAGGCGGTGCCCGTTATAATTTTTCTGGAGTTCAAGGAATTGGCGAACCTAATTTAGCTGATTCATTATATGTTGTTAAAAAATTAGTTTTTGAAAACCATGAAATGACTTTTAAGGAACTTGTAGCTCATCTAGCAAATAATTTTGCTGATCCAAATGGGGAAAATTTACGACAACACTTAATTCATGATTTTGATAAATATGGCAATGATAATAAAGAATTAGACATGGAATGTGCTAAAATTTTCCGCCACTTTGCCTTAGAGCTTGGTAAATATACCAACATTCGAGGTGGACAATTTAATGCTGGTGCTTATACTGTTTCAGCTCATATTCCTTTAGGTGATGACGTTGGTGCAACCCCTGATGGTCGTAAAAACCACGAACAACTAGCTGATGGTGGATTATCTCCAATGGTTGGACGAGATCATTTAGGACCAACTGCCGTATTAAAATCAGTTAGTCGGATTGACAATACTTTGGCAGTTAATGGAAGTTTACTGAATTTAAAATTTTCTCCAAATACCTTAAAGGGTGAAAATGGCATCAAAAAATTTGCTGATTTTTTAATGACATTTACCCAATTAAAAATTCGTCACGTTCAATTTAATGTTCAATCACGTGAAACTTTAATTGATGCGCAAAAACATCCAGAAAATTATGCCGGTTTGGTAGTAAGAGTTGCTGGGTATAGTGCTTTCTTCGTTGATTTAAACAAGCACATCCAAGATGATATTATCCGCCGAGCCGAACATGCTTTATAGGAGTAATGCGGTGATAAAAGGAGAAAAAGGATTAATTTTCAATATTCAAAGATATTCTATCCATGATGGTCCAGGTATTCGCACAATTGTCTTTTTACAAGGTTGTCCTTTACATTGCCCCTGGTGTTGTAATCCTGAATCTCAAGGACCTGTAACCCCTTTAACATGGATTAAAAATGGTCAAAAAGAAACCATTACTAAATGGTACAGTGTTGACGAAGTTATGGCTGAAATTGAAAAAGATGATTTATTTTATCGAAATTCTGGTGGAGGCTTAACCCTTTCTGGCGGAGAATGTCTCGTCCAAGCTGATTTTTGTGCTAATCTTTTACATGAAGCTCACAAATTAGGAATCAACACTGCAATTGAAACTACTGGTGCTGTACCTTTAAGAGAAGTCAAGAAAGTATTACCATATGTCGATCATGCATTATTTGATTTAAAAATTATGAATCCGTTGCGTGCCCGACAAGTTATTGGTGAAGATATTAATACTGTTAAAACAAGTTTTGAAATTTTTCTCCATACCCCTACTATCCAAGTTACACCTCGTATTCCACTAATTCCGGGATATACTACAAAGCCTAAAAATTTAGAACAAATTGCTGATTATGCTACTTCACTTGGGATAAAAGAAGTCCATATTTTACCTTTTCACCAGTATGGTAGTCAAAAATATGAATATCTTAATCGACATTATACAATGGCAGATACTCCACTACTAACTAATGAAGAAGTTCAAAATATTCATGACTATTTTGAATCTCGAAAAATTAAAGCTATAGTAAGTGGATTAGAATAAAAAATTAATTGAATTTTTATCATGAGTAAAGTTATATCTATCAGTTTAACATTATTATCTCTTTCTAAGTTTTTAACATTTTTCAAATTTTTATAATAATAAAAATTCCACTAAATTAGATCGTAAACTTAATTTAGTGGATTTTTTTACTCTTTATTTTTATTAATCTTATAAATTAATTATTTAAAATCATTAAAAAAAGTACTATTTATAGTTCTTATTTTTAATAATTAATCTTTAAAAATCATTATTAATGAATACTTAGCTGCATAAAAAAAGTCCGCAATTTTGCGAACTTAATTTTTTAAACTTCAAGGTACTTATTCATCATCCTCGTCGTCGTCATCTAAAGAAATTACATCGTTAACTTTAAGAATCCCTGATCTCGCTACATCCACATAATCTGAGGGTTGATTGATCATGTTACTGTTAACAAATTCAATTACCATAGGTAAGTTAGCACCAGCATAAAGTTCAATGTCTTTTCCCTTCATAATCTCTTTAGCAACCGTATTTGCAGGAGTACCACCCATTAAATCGGCAAAGACTACGTAATCATCAAGATCTTTAACTACATCTTGAAACTTCTTCAAGTAACTTTCAGGACCATCTTCTGGTAACAGAGGAATTGCATAGATGTTATCTTGCGGGCCCATAATCATTTCTGCACTTTTCTTCAACTCAACACAAAAATTACCGTGACTAATTAAAACAAGTTTCTTCATCTAAATTATATCCTTTTTCTATTAATGAGCTTTCCCAATTATACCAAGGGCTGATAAAATAACGCAAAGAATTAAGACTAACCAAATTGCTTTAGTCGAGGTCATTCCCTTTTTACCAAGAATCCAATAAACAAATCCAACCAAAGCAGCTGGCACTAAACCTGGTAAAATAGTATCTAAAATATTTTGGATGCTAGTTGCAACCCCGCCTATATTCGGTGTATAAGCAATCTTAATATTAATCATGCTGGCAACCATTGCTCCTACCATGAATACACCTAATAATGAAGCAGCATCAGTAATTGCATTTAACTGATCTTGCATTGTCGTAACTAATTCAACACCTTGTTTATAAGCAAATTTCAGTTGAACCCAACGAAAAACCATAATCAAAATTTGCGCAATAATCCAAATAAAAATTCCAACTGGATTATTATTACGAGCCATTGTCGCTGCTAGAGCTCCAAAAATTGCTGGCACTAATGAAGCAAAGATTGAATCACCAATTGCAGCAAATGGTCCCATTAACCCAGCTTTAATACCACTTACAGCATCTTTCCCGGCAATTCCGTCTTTTTCCTCAATTGCAAGGTCAATCCCAGTAATAATAGTATTAAAAAAGTTAGAAGTATTGAAAAACTGGGCATGAGTTTTCATCATTTCTTTTAATTCAGGAGTACCGTCACCGTAAATTTTTCTTAATTGCGGTAAAATTGTGTAAAGATATCCTGAGCCCTGCATTCTTTCATAATTCCAACCTAATTGAAATCCAAAAAGACTACGTTTATTAATTTGTTTAAAGTCAGCATCAGTTAATTTATAGTTCGTCATCTTCAATTTCCTCCTCATTGGAATCGTCTACAGTATTTGAATTGGAACTACTGCTGCTTGGTTTACTACTGCCACCAGAACGGTGTTGACTATAACTAATCAAGGCTAAAGCTAAACCAATTAAAGCAATGGCTAACATAGGTAAACTATTGAAAGTACCAGCAAATTTCTTATCTGCTGCTGCTAAACCAGTTCCTAAAGTTTGAACATTGGTAAACACTGTTGAGAGTAATGTAGTCAAAACAAATCCTAAAATTAAATAAGGGAAATGTTGTTTGACTGGCAAATATCGAAGTAAAATCGCAAATCCAACTGCTGGCAAAGCAGCTCCAGCTACTGATAATCCATCTGCTAACCATTTAACATCAGTGTTTAACCAATCTACAACTGTTTTAACTAAATTACCACCAAAAGCTAAAGCTAAAAATACTGGAATTGCTCTTGACAAAGCCCAAGGACCTGCACCCATTAAAAAGTTACGTTCAATAGCTTTATAATCAAAGTTTTCAATATTCTTATCAATCCGATGAGCAAAATAAGTATTAGCAAAACGTGCTAAAACGTCTAATTGAACCATCAAACTAGCTACCGGTACTGCCAAAGTTGAAATAGCTAATTCTGGTTTCATTCCGATAGATGCCGCAAAAGCAGTTGCAAGAATTGTTCCTGTTGTAGCATCAATTCGAGAAGCTCCACCGAAAGTACCAACGCCTAAAACTGTTAACTGCATGCTACCACCAATGAACAAGCCAGTTTTAACGTCACCCATAACTATTCCAGAAATTAAACCTGCTGCTACTGGTGAACTTAATGATGAATAAATTTGCAGTTCATCAAGAATTTCATATCCAGCATAAATTGTAAGAATTAAAATCTGCCACCATTGCATTATTTTTTCTCCTCTTTTTCAAGCAAAGGCATAAAACTTTCAGGATCATCACTTGGAACCATTTGTGATGTAAGCTTAACACCTTTTTTATCAAGACTTCTAAATGCTTCAACATCTTCATCTTTTACATTAATCGAACGAGTAACTTGACGAGTTTCATCATCTTGTGTCATATTACCCACATTAATCTCTTTAATAGGCACCCCCTTTTCAACTAATGCCAAAAGTGTTTTTGGCTTTTTAGCAACAATAAATAATCTTTGCTTATCATACTTACCAGCTAAAATATGATCTGCGGCTTTATCAATTGGTAAAACACTTAAGTTAACCCCTGCTGGAGTTGCTAAACGTAAACCGCTTTTTTGGATTTTATTTTGAGCTACTTCGTCATCTACTACTAAAATTCGCCCAACAGTCAATTTATTTGTCCATAAATTAGCTACTTGTCCATGAACTAAGCGGCCATCAATTCTTACACCAATAATCGTCATCGGAATTCCCCCATGCTTTAATATTTTTTATAGTTATAATATTTACTGAAACAATAAAACAGCAAAATATTTAATAAAATTTATTTAACTCTGTCTTCTTATTTCAATCCTCCTTTGCCAAAATCAAGTATTATTAATAAAAGTAAAACAAAAAACTGTCATTTAAATAAGCCTAAATTACTTTTCCAATTCTGGATTAACATGATGAACTTGATAAACAAATTGATCTCCTCGTGCAACACTTAATGTAAATTCAACAATTCGCTGTTGTTGATCATAAGTCGTACGCTCAAGATTTAAACATGGTGAACCTTTAGCAAGGTTCAAATATTTAGCATCTCTGCGTTCAATTAAACTAGCATAAAATGCTTCATCAGCATGTTCAACTTCAATCTGATAATTTTGATTCAAAACTTTATACAATGAATGATGATTAATTTCTTCATAATTCAAATCGGGTAATAGTTTTGCTGGTAAAAAAGTTCGATCAATCATCATTGGTAAACCATCCGCATAACGTATCCGTTTTAACTTATAAACCGGAGCCGACGAAGATAAATTCATATGTTCTACTAAGAAACTAGATGCTTTCATTGATTTAAAATACATCAAAACTGTTGTAGGTACTCGCCCAAGAGACTTCATTTGTTCACTAAAACTATATGAATCAGTCAAGTCGGTTAAGTATTTTGAACGACTTGCAACAAAAGTTCCTTGACCTTTCTTACGATAAATATATCCTCGCTGTCGTAATTTTTCTAAAGCTAAGCGAACTGTATTACGACTAACTCCATAATTCAAACTAAGCTGTCGTTCAGAAGGTAATTTATCATTAGGTTGCATTTTACGAGTAATCGTATCCTGCAGGACCTCTACTATTTGCTCATAAAGCGACAATTTACATTGTTCCATTTTATTAATCTACCTTTAATGGCTATCTGGTACCAACCACATCTTCATATTAATTCGCTTTCATAAAAAGTCAACCCTTGAAATTAATTTATTGATCCATTTATTCTCCAATATCATCTGCAAAATCAGAATAGACTTAACTTTCAGGACTTTTTAAAAAAATTTATTTTTTGGAAGAATTATCTGCATGATTTTTCTCTTCTTGGGCTAATGCAATTTTCAAATCATTAATTACTTGATTCATTGGTAAAACCGGAATTTGCTTTTCTTTAAGCCAATTAGTAAAATTTTGAAAATCTTCTGGTTTCAAAATAACGCCCCAATAACGTTGAACTCGAGTTAAAGGCAAATAGACTTTATTAAAATCGACGCGATTCTTCTGTGTAAATACAAATAATTTCTTTAAATTAAAAGTTTTTATATTCTCTTTAGTTTTAAAAACAATTAATTTTGTTCCTTTAACTGCAATATAACCTGCCCCTGAACGTCCTAACCAAACTTGATCATAATTTCGATGGGCTAAATCATCTTTAGCCATCCGGGTTCGGTAATGATTTTTAGTTAAAATTGTTTCTATAATAATGAGAATTGGGAAAACTACAATTCCAATTAAAATGAGAGTAATTAACATTTGATCCTTCCTGAATTCTTTTATTTACTATAAACAATCTTACATAATTTATTTAATAAACTTTAGAATAAAAACTAAAGATCTGTATGATTTTTAAAAATTAATCAAACAGATCTTAAAAATTATAAAAATTTACTTGCCGCTACTAAACGTGATAAAGCATCTTGAAGTTCAGCTCGAGGGCAAGCAATACTCATTCGAAGAAAATGGGAACCATTGCCACGATAAATAGCCCCATCAGCTAAAATTAAACCCGTATGATGAGCAATTTTTGTAACAATTTTTGTTGAACTTTCAGGGATATCCGTACAATCAAGCCAAAGTAAATAAGTTGCATTTCCTGGTACCAATTTAATTTTTGAGATCTTCTCATCCAAAACTTGTCGAACTAGTTGTTTATTCTGAGTCAAATATGACTTTAAACTATCTAACCAAGGTGCCCCTTTTTCGTAGGCAGCAATCGTAGCAGTAACTGCTGCAAAATTTGGTTCTGCAATTTCATCATTATTAAAACCCCGATTAACTTCATAACGCAAATAAGAATTTGGAATAATCGCTGTTGCTGCGTGTAATGCTGCTAAATTAAAAGTTTTACTCGTTGATACTAGTGCAATAGTTTGGTTATTCAAATCTGAGTCTAAACTTAAAATAGGAGTATAATCTGGTTTTTCTAATACTAAATCACCATGAATTTCATCACTAACAAGAATGACTTGATATTTTTTACAAAGTTGGAGAATTTGCGTCAAAATTTCTTGTGACCACACTTGACCAATTGGGTTATGAGGATTACAAAGAATCATCATCGTTGTTTGAGGCTCAGCTAATTTAGCAGTTAAGTCCTCGAAATTAATTTGATATTTTCGTTTTTGACGATCATAAATTAAAGGACACTCTCGCGTTATCCGTCCATTATTCTCAATTGAATGATAAAAAATATCATATACCGGACTTAATACCAAAATTTGTTCACCAGGGTGAGTTAAACGGCGTACAATCGATGATAAAGCCGGAATGACTCCGGTTACAAATAGTTGCCATTCTGAAGGTAGATTTACCTGATGCTGTTTTAAATACCAAGCTTTTACAGCCGCAAAATAGCTTGATGGTACATCTTCATAACCAAAAACACCAGTAGCTATTTTATCATTTAAAGCTTGAATAATTTCCGGAGCAGTTGAAAAATCCATATCAGCAATAGTTAATGGTAATTCATGAGGATTAACCTTCCATTTAATAGAATTAGTATTTCTTCGATTAATTATTTGATCAAAATTATAAATCATCAATTCTCCCTATTTTTCTTCACTGTTGAAATTTCTGAAACACAAAAATTAGCCATTTTACGATACTGTTTAGGTACACAATTACAAGAAATCGACTCTGGAGCATCATCAAAACGTTGATTAATAGTTTGATTTAAAGTTTTTAAATCAGATTTACTTAAGGTAACGTTTTGAATTAAATAATTAATTGCTTTACCTGCTTTCATTGCACAAATATCACTAAAAAACTCTTTAATAGTTTGATCAATTGCATCATTTTCCTTAATTTCAGCATGATAACAGAATTCGCGACCAATCTTTTGAGGATTTAAATAACCTTTTCTTGTTAAACGTGCTAATAAAGTTTTAACTGTCGAAACCTTCCAAGATTTTTTACTTTGCATAATCTCCACAATTAAATTAGTTTTGGTAGGTCCTAGAGTCCAAATAACACGCATAATTTCCCATTCTGCGGGACTAATTAAGCCAGCAGCTAATTTTTGTTCCATGCTTTTCTTTGCACTTTCCTTTCTTTTGTAAATCTAAAATAGTTATTAAACTTCTAATTATTTACTCTCCGATCTGAACTTTTTCTATTTTTATTATAAAATAAGTTAAAATCTTTTACTTCAAATTTACTTCGAGGTTTTAAATGAAATTTAAAAATAAATTTTCTAAAAAAAAATTTAGTTGGGGTTTAAGTGCAATTAAACCTCATTATGTTTATTGGAGTACTGTCATTATTTTACTTTTAACTCCAATTTTAGCTTTTATTTATTTAAAATTAATTTTAGGAGGTCAAAGCCAAAGCTTTAAAACCGTTTTACGTAATAACCCCCTAATTAGCATTATGATTATTGTTGCTTTAATTGACTTAATGTTTAGTTATTATCTTTGGCAATATCATCAACAAATAATTGACCAAAAAAAGTTTTTAAAAACAATTTATTTAGTTTTATTAATTTCTCAAATTCTACTTGGCAATATTTTTTTAGTAATCCTAGCAAGTTTGGGATTATATCAACTAAAAGAAGTTAAAAAAGCAACGGCAACAATAAGGCCGCTTAAAACTTTTCCCTTCTTTTTAACTTTTTTTGCAATAATTTATGCTTTATGTATTTTACTACTTGCAAAAGTTTACTTATTTTAATCTAACGGAGAAAAATCCATGAGAGAAGTCAAAATATGCGGCAGAAAAGTTCCAGCCATTGGCATCGGCACTTGGAACATGGGAAGCAGTCGTGATACTAAAGATTTACAAATTGCAACTATTCGTAGTGGAATAGAAGCTGGAGCACGCGTGATTGATACCGCTGAAATGTATGGTAGCGGTGATTCAGAAATCTTAGTTGGCAAAGCAATAAAACCTTATCCTCGTGAACAAATGTTTCTTATTTCTAAATTTTTACCAAGTAATGCAACTAAAAGTCGAATCGAAATAAGCCTTGATCGTAGTCTTAAAAACCTTCAAACTGATTATCTCGATTTATATTTATATCATTGGCGAGGTATAACACCACTTTTAGAAACAGTTACTGCTCTTCAACATCTTCAAGATTCTGGAAAAATCCGAGCATGGGGGGTCTCTAATTTTGATACCGCCGATTTAGAAGATCTTTGGCAACTACCTAATGGCAAAAACGTTCAAGCAAATGAAGATCTTTATAATTTAGCAAATCGTGGGATCGATTTTGATTTAATACCTTGGCAAAAAGATCATCACTTACCATTAATTGCTTATAGTCCCGTTGGATCTGGAACTGCCGCAAGCCATGGAAAAAGTATCAAAAGTGATCCACAAGTTCAAGCTATTGCTCAAAAATATAAAGTAAGTTCTTATCAGATAATGTTGGCCTGGGTTATTCGAAATGGTTTTACCATTGCCATACCTCAAACCAATAATCCTAAGCACATGAAAGATAATATTGCTGCAGCCAAAATTAAACTTACGGCCAGCGACTTAATGTTACTAGACCAAGCTTTTCCTGCTCCGACTAAAAAACAAATTCTAGCGAAATTATAAAAAACCTGATTAATAATAATCAGGTTTTTTTAAACCAGTGATTTGCACCATAATGATGATAATAATCAGCAAAGCCAAGATTTAATTTTCGTTGCTGGCAATAAGTAACGAAATCTTGATACTTTGCAACTAGTAAGTTCTCATTGCTTTTACAGCTTCTTTGAAAATCATCCCAACTCCATAAATCTACTAAATTATCATGCTGAATTAAATTAGCAAAACATCCGTTAGAATTGCTTAAAAAGTTACGAGGAGATGTCCAAAGTTTTTTCTTTTTTAAATTTGTACGTACATCAAAAATTTCTGGTTGATTAATGTCCAAATAACGATGTTGTCCTTTAGTTCCAACATACCCATAATTAAATGATTCTCCATTCAAAATATTCTCTTGTTCAGATAAAGTATAGGGATAGTCTATATTCATTGATCCATCAGCTAAAATTTTAGAACCATCAATCCATTGACTAACCAAAGGATGCTTTAAGTCCAAACTAAAAATAAATTCAGAAACTTGGTTTGCCACTTCCACTTTAAAAGTTTTTTGCCTTTTAAAACATTGCTTTTTTAAATATTTTGAATGAAAACTGGCATCAACTTGAAGTTTAGGAGACAAATCATTTTCTTTTAAATACATTAATAATGCCATAAAAACTGATAAATGCTTTTTTTGAGCATAAGCAGATAAAAAACGAATGTTTTGTTGATCAATTAATTGCCTAAATAATTGTAATTTATGACCCAAAGTATCTTTAAACCCAATATCTTTAAAATTCGTTTGCCAAACCTTCAAAGGATATATTTGACAAACCCAATTAGCAATTTCTTGTAAAAAAATATGATTAGGTCCTAACTTAGGATCAAAATGATAACGAGCTTGCTGACTAAAATCCATATTTCCTTGAGAATTAGTCACTAACTCCATTAAAAACTCCAAACGCTTACGCTTTTGGTGCGGCCATTGCATTTGTAACATTCTTCTAAAAGTTAAAGAACCAATTAAATGAGCATTGTGATAATTTTTTAAAATTTCAATTATGGACTGACCTTGCAAGCCAACCTTAATTGAACGGCTTTTCCAACCATCAAATTTTAAACTTTGAGCTAATAAAGAAAATTTTGACATTTTTCACCTTTAATTTTAAAAAATTCTAATTGAGTTAATCAAAATCAAGGAGCTTTAGATAACAAAGTCCAGGTTAAAGTAGCTTTAATATTGGGATTATTAACATTAATGTTTTTGACTGGAAAATTTAAACTGACACTACTTTTATCACCAAAATCAACTAACCAAGATCCCACCGCTGAGCGACTGTCTTTTTGACTTTTACCTAGTAAGATTGGTGTAGCCACATCATTAGCAATTATAACCGGATTTGAAACTAGTACTGGAGAAACTGATTTAGCATAAGTTGGATTAGTATTATTTGCATTATCCTCAATTCCTTGAACTTTAATTTTGTCTGAATTTAAAGTTAAAAATGCATTTTTATCTGATTTTAAAACATTATTTTTATCGTCATAAAAATTACTCAAAGAAACTTCCACTTGCCAATTATCAGTATCATCAGCTCTAGAATCAGTCATTACCATTGAACGAGCTTTAAGGTTTGATCCAAGGTCTAAATATTTTTGAATTGGCATACCAGAATCAAGATTTAGATTATCTTTAGTAAAATCAAGATTTAAATATGTTTGTTTTGGTTGCGGTATATCCTCACTTAAGAAATATTTATTAGTTGTATGAAATAAATTATTACCAAAATCAAAATTGGGAATTGCTCTTAGAGTTGTTCGACTTCCCAGTTTAACATAAACATAGTAATCCTTCGTATTATTCTGAGCAAGTTCACCAGAAGAAACTACTTCTTCAGTATAAGGAACCGTACAAGATTGATTCTTGTCTATGGTAGAAAATTTTTGGGTAGAAATTGTTGTTGAATCAATATTTGAAGTTATTACTTGATTTTCTTTATAGTTATTGGTATTGGCGTTTATCCATTCACTGTAAGTGAAGCGTTTAGTGCCACCATAGTTAAAATCAACAACATATTGATTTGGCCCCGAAAAAAAAACTTGAAAATCAGTTTTAACAGCATTGTCAATTAAATTTTTTGGAAAACTATATTTAGTAGCATTTTCATTAACATCTGGGCTACTTTGAGCATCTACTGCCTCTAAAATATAATCGGAATTGGTTTGTAGCCACTTTAAATCATATGAATCTTTTAAGTCACTTTTTTGTGTAGTAATAACTTCAGGACTATTAGCCAATTCTTTACCACTACTAGGCTGCCAACCAGTTGCTGGTTTAGTTTTACCAGTAACATCAATATAATGAATATTACCTGTTAGTTTAATATTTGAATTTTTTTTATTTTCCGCTGTTACATAGACACTATTACCGGGTCCTTTGATAATATTAACATGGTCTCCAGGACTAGTATTTATACTGCTAGAAGATCCCCCTGCAGTTGGGTAACGATGTTCATTATCTAAAATTGCATCTTCAAAAATACTTAAATCAGTATCTCTTAATGTGCCAAATTCAAAATTAGATTTAGCAGATGTTTTTTCAGTATATGTCACATAATGCTGTATAACTCCCTTATCATTTACATCTACAATTTCGCTGATATAACCATTATTTGGCTGTGTCACTGAACTACTCGACCCAAAATGACTAGAATTAAGTGATTTCAATTCAATAGCAATTGCATTACCATGATTATAGTCAGCGTAAGGAGAAGGCTTACAGTATACAGTCGCACTACCATAAACTCCTGTCAGTTCAGATACTTCATCTCTGATATTAGGCTCAACTAAATCAAAAGAAGAAGTACTACCACTACCTAAATTATTAAATACATATGTATATCCAGTATTATCGTCAAGATCCTTAACAAATAAAGAAGATAAAGGGTAGTTAGTACTTGAGATGTTAGCAGGAAGAATCTCATAATCACGCCCATTTCTTTTAAAGGACCAATCCAAATTACCGTTTAATGTAGAAATGCGCTTCCAGTTAGAATTAGCAAAGTCAATACTGCCGTCAAAATTATAATGATCAACATAACTTGATGGAATTACTGAACTTTCTGCAGCTCGAGGTACTAATTGTCCTCGTAAATAAACTTTACCATCAGCAATTTTATTTGAATTTTTCTGAATAAAGTTAGCAACCATTTCCCCGTTTGAAGTATTAGTTCCTTGGATCCAATAACCATCACCTGCAGTTGGATTAACAGATTTTTCATCAACTGAATTTAATACGTAATCTTTACCTTTAACTTTTAAAATTCCGTCTTTATTAATTCCCAGTTTATAAAAAGCAGCTCCTAAAGAATCATCAGGAGCAATCCCCTTACTTTTTAAATTAAAATAAGTAATTGTTTCACCATTTTGATCTTTAAATGGTAATAAATCGCTTGATGCATCTACATTTTGAACCTGATAAAGACCTAATCCCAAAATTATAAAACTCATGAATAAAATTATTTTTTCTTTTTGTTTCAATCAATTAGCTCCCAAAAATTAGAATCACTCCTATATTATAAATTTTCTTAAAATAACCCGAGCTCAATTTTGCAAAAGAAGATTTTTTAATAAGACAACTGAAAAGCAGAATTTACCAATAAATGTGAAATAAAATATCACTTTTTATTCATACCATCTTCATAAATAAGGTATATTATACAAATATAGATAAAATTAATTTCTATTTTATCTATTAATTATTGGAATAATATTTCTAATATTTCAATAATTAAAGTTTTCATATTTTTTCTCCTTAAAACAATTATATTATATTTATAATAATTTTAAATTATATTACAAAAAAGCCAGGATGAATAGTTCCTGGCTTTTTAATTTAATCAGCATCAAATTATCGAGATTTATTCATAATTTTTTCACAATTTATCTTTATCATAATGGGTGAAGGTATTTAAGGCAATCAAAGCCTATCCTCCAAAGTTATTAATTTTATTCTCTCTCCTTTACATTACCTAATAAAATAATCTTGGTAATTTTTCTCCAAGTATAAATTTATAGTAATAATTCTCCCCTTAAAAAAACCAAGACAAACGTCGTCTTGGTTTTTTATTTAATCATCTCTAAATTGACATTGATAATTTTGATCAACATTTTTAAAATTTCAAAAAAAATGTTCTATAAAGGATTAATTTCGCCAAAAAATTATATTCTCATCATCAATATCTTATAAAATTTAATAATCACCAAAAAAGCCCACCAAGCTCAGCTTAGTAGGCTTTTTAAAATTCAACTTTTATTTTTTTTATGTAACTGAAAGAAGTGGAACAAACTGTAAATTAAGAGAATAGTCATTCCAATAGCAGCTGTGGTCATATCGGAACGAGGGGTACCTGTACCAAAAGTTGCCCCTAACCAATTAATTATCGTCGGAGAAACCGAACAACCAATATTCACCATAATCAGTATTATCGTAGTTGCAAAATTTACTGAATTTTTTGGAGCTACTTCATCTAACCAATTAAAAATGTAGGGGACCGATAATCCAAAGCCAATGCCTAAAATTAACACTGCCATAGTTAAAATCGGCAAATTAACAGAATAAGCAATTGTCAAGAGGCCAATGACTTGAAGCAATAAACCTATTGGCAAAATTAAATCGTGTAATTTCTTTTTCAAAAAACCATAGCCCATCCCCACTGGAATTCCGATTAAAGTAACTAATGCCGAAACAAAGGCAATTTGTCTCACATTAGCTATTTTTTGACTAATAGCAAGTTGAGGTAATTTAAATGTCATAGGCATAAAGAATACATACATAAAAAACATAATAATTGCAATTTCAATTACTGATGAATTTATTTTATTTTCTTCTTTAACCCCAAGATGAGCATCCATATTACTATTTTGTTTATTTTTAGGTAGTTTTACTACGATTCCAAATAAAAACAATATTGGTAAAGCCGCTAGATAAATTGAAAACGTTACATGCCAACCATTAACTGCTAAAATTCCAACTAAAAATGAGAAAAAAGCGGCACCAATACTTCCCATTGAATTTTGAAATCCTAACATAGTTGATAGTTCATCACCTTCATAAAACTTAGACAATAAACTAACTGCCAATGAATTAAATAATCCAATCCCCACACCCAATAAAAAACGAGAAATTAAAATCATAGTGTAGTTAGTAGCATAAATTGGAAAAGTTCCCACTAAAAGAACAATAATTAATCCCACCATAACTGTTAGCTTAGTCCCGATTAATTTAATTAAAAAAGGACTTAAAATTAAACCAATTACAATCCCAACATTAGGAATCGTACTCAAAGTTTCAACCGCTGCCCGAGAGACTCTAGGAAATGATGAATACATTAAAGGTAACACCGAAGAAATCTGCGGGGCAATCATCAATAGCAAAGAAATTGACAATAATGCCAGCTTAAATAATCCTGATTTTGGATTTACTTTTTTCATAATAGTTCCTTATTCCTTAGACATTAAATATTTTTCGCTAATATTATACTTATTTTAATAAGTAGAAATAGCGTTTTCAGTCGCTAGAATGTGGCGCTCCGGAACCTTTACGAATTTCCATACTACTTAGACCATAATTATCAACCATTGCGCGATTAAGGGATCTTATCCCACTAAAGCCATTATTTATTGCAATTTCAGTTAGTGTAAGTGCCGTATGGCGTAATTCTTGGTATGCCTTTTGAGCTCGATAATTTCTGATATATTTACCTAATGTAATTCCCATATTTTTTTGGAAAATTCGTTGTAAATATTGACGAGCCAAATGACACTCATCAGCAACATTTTGTAAAGAAAAAGGTTCTTGGTAATGATCTTGAATAAAAGCAAGAGCATGCCTCAAATGATCCGTAATAAATAAATTATGTGATAACTTGCTACTATTATCACGTAGTTTTAAAAAATGTTTCAATAAAATTTCTAAAACTTGATAACTCAAAATAGTTAATTCTAAATTTTTAAAAGCGCGATCACTATTTAATTTAATTTCTACAATTCGACTTAATAAAGCTTGTAAACGATGATAATAAACGATTTTTTCTCTTGATAATTTTGCTAAAGGTTTAAGTTCAATTAAATATTGATCCATTGCTGGAAACATTCGTAAAACTAAAGGATAAGGAAAAAGCAGTGTAAGCATCAAATCATGATTTGTACTAACTACCCGATGCACACTATGAACAATTTGTGTATTAATGATTAAAATATCACCGGGATAAGTGTGATAATCAATGCCATTAATTACAAAATGATCAATTTGCCCTTGCATCGTAAAACTTAATTCTATACTTTGATGCCAATGAGGAGCCACCTTTGATTTATTTTTTTGACGATGAATTTCAATATATAAAGGCAAATCATTTATTTGAATTAGTTCATGTTTGCCGATCACTATAAGCTCCTCCTACAATAAATAATAGCTGGATTTTTAATATCCAGCTATTATTTTATAATTAAAAAATTAATTTATATACTTATGAAAAAAATTCAATTCATCTAAATTACATTGTTTAGCTAAATCATCTTTTTGATTAATGTGAAAATCATGCTTTCGTGGATGATTGGAATCACCATAACAATGAATTTCATGAAAAATTTTTTTAGCATGTAAATAACCCGAAAGCATGTATGCATTATCACGTAAGAAATCATCGGTACAAGTCATCAAAAAAATGGGAGGTAAATCTTGAGTTAAAAATTGTTCTACATTTAATTGTTCATGTTTAGCTAAGCGAATTTCAGGTCGAAAATATGCCTCTGGGGCACCAGCAAAAGAATTAATTTCAGTTAAAAAATAAGCCCCACAGTTTAACGCAGCTGCTTTAATTGTTAAATTAGGTACCGCATAACCAAAATATTTGCGATATTGAGCGTTAGTGTATATTGCTAGAATTTGTTCCCCCATTTGACCACCAGCACTATCACCAACAATAAAAACATTATTTAAATCAAATTGATATTTATTAGTTCTACTAATCCAATGAAAAACTTGATTAATATCATCTAATTCTTTAGGGTAAACTACGTCTGGGGCTAAGCGATAATTAGCATTAACTACCGCAAAACCAGCTTTAGCCAAAGCCATACAATAAAATTGATAGGTTTCTTTCGTACCATAAACCCATCCGCCACCATGAATATTAACAATTACTGGTAACTTACCTGTCGTTTTTCTACTTGGTAAGTACACATCAAGTAATTGATATTTAGAATCTTTTCCATATGGAATATCATCAAAACGATCTACTTCAGGGATATGAGTTGGTAAACCGGCATCACGTTTATCATCTCCCTGTTTAAAATTATTACGCATATCTTTGACTAATTTTTGATAGTCTGGTTCTAGCATTTTTATCTCCTCTCATGAAATCGCTTTATTAAAAATAGATTTTACTTTACTAATTCAGAAAAAGAAATCCAAAAAAAAACTTTTGATTGGCGTAAAAGAATTAATTATTAAGCGAATTTTTTATAAAATTATGATAAGTTACATCTTCATTTGTCGGCTCAATTTTAAAATTTGAAAAATTGGGATTGCTTTGATGTAGTTCCCCTTCGGCTACTTTAATTTGATGAGTAACTGTAGCATTACCAATAAGTTCCATCCAATAATGATGATCTTTTTGATGAACTCTAGTTTGAACAAAACCACCTGGGTTCATTACTGTAAGTAGCTTATCAAAAGCTGCTGCCTGCAGATTAGTTAAAGCGAAAACTAAACTAGCAGCAGACATTCCCGTTCCACATGCATTAGTAAATCCTACACCTCGTTCAAAAGTTCTTACAAAAAGACGATCAGAATTAATAATTTGCACCAAACTAACGTTAACTCCATCTGGAAAATACGGATTAGGTCGATTCAACTTGGTACCCAATTCTGCTAATAGATTACTTTTTAAAATTTCTGGAGTTACGATACTAATGAGATGGGGGTTTGGTACTGCTACTGCCGTAAATTTTAAATTTGGCGCAAAAGCAGGAACTATTTGATCAATTAATTGATGACCGCCTAAATTAGTAAATGGTAAGTCATGATCTTCAAAACTAACTGGACTAATTTCCACACTTATCGCTTTAACACCGTTACCCCAATCAGGTTGACAACTTACCTGTAAATCAGCTTGAGGAGTTGCAACTTTAAATGTTTTTACTTGATATTTTTCTGCTAAATAGCGCCCCACAGTTCTTAAGCCATTACCGCACATTGCTGCAAAAGAACCATCTGCATTAATTACTTGCATTCGTCCAATTACACCCTGATGATCAGAATCGTCAACCACTAATAAACCATCAGCTCCACTAAGCAGCCCCAATTTTGAATCTGTCAATTTCTGAGCTAAATTTATTAATTCTTTTTTGGTAAGGGGGTGCTGTAATTCTGTTTGATCCAGTAGAAAAAACTTATTTTGTGACCCATGAACTTTTTGAAGATTAACCATTTCATTCTCCTTTTAAAAAAATTGTTGATAAATTTGGGTAACCGCTGCAGCAACATCAGCTTTTTTTGTACCTAGCATAATTGAAATTCGAGAAGCACCTTGATTAATCATATGAATTGCCACGTGCTGCTTTGCTAAGGGAGCTGTAATTTTTTTCATTACCCCAATTTTATTACGCATTCCTTCACCGACAACCATTATAATTGCATAATCATCGATCCATTCCAGGTTATCCGGTTGTAATTCTTTTTGGATTTCAGCGCACATTTTTTGCTGAATTTTTTTAGTAAATTGGCGCTTATCAAAAATTACGGTTAAATCATCTATTCCTGAAGGCATATGTTCATATGAAATATTAAATTTATAAAATATTTGAAGTAATTTAAGGGTAAAACCTACTTCTTTGTTTAGTAAATAACGATGTAAATATAGAGCTGCAAAATGGTTAGAACTAGCAACCCCGGTAATGATATTTTGTGGGTGAAAATTGTTTTCTGGGACAATCATGGTACCAGGAAGGTCAGGGTGATTGGTATTTTTAACATTTATTGGTACCTGTCCTTGAATTGCTGGAATTAAAGCTTCATCGTGAAAAACCGAAAATCCTGCATAGGATAACTCTCGTAATTCACGATATGTCATAACTTTTATCGCCTTGGGATTAGAAACAATTCGCGGATCAGCAGCATAAATAGCATTAACATCAGTAAAATTTTCATACAAATCTGCTTGAACTCCACGAGCCCAAATAGCTCCAGTTATATCAGAACCCCCACGAGAAAAAGTAGCAATATTTCCTGATTCAGTAACTCCATAAAATCCAGGAACAATAAGTAATTTTTTAGTTTGACACCACTGATGCAAATTATCATAAGTTTTATCTAATATACTTGCATCATCAGCATTATCACTTACTAAAAATCCCGAATCTTCCGGAGCTAAAAAGCGAGCCGGCAAGTTTTGCTCTTGTAAAATAATCGTTAATAATTGCGCATTAATTTTTTCACCGTGGGCTTTAAAAGCCGCCATTAAAAATTCTTGATTGGGATAAGTTGTTTTAGTTAATTTAAATAATTCTTGTTTCAAAGGTTCTATTAAGGTTGGCGATATCTGAAAAAAGTCAGCAATTTGTTGATATCTTTCCCAAATTTGTTGTCTAATCGTTGAAGTGTCTTGACGATTTAAAGTATTTTTAGCATATTCAATCAACAAATCTGTAACTTTAAGATCTTGACTGAATCGTTTCCCTGGCGCAGAAGTAACAATAACTTTACGCATTTTATCAGCATTAATAATTTCAATAACTTTCTGAAATTGTTCACCATCAGCTAACGAGCTACCCCCAAATTTAACAACTTTCATTTATCCACACCTACTCCAATTAATTATTTAATTTTTATAGTAACGCATTTTAACATAATGGTGAGATTGTTTTAAAAAGACTCGTTAATTTTAGAAAAACAGTTGACAGTGCTATTAATAAATAATAATATTTTTATAAAACGAAGAGGTCGCAATCAACAAAAGTAACTAGTCGAGTTTCTGCAAAAGCAAAAAAGCTAGCGAAAGGGGCGATTGCCGAAGGGTTAATTGTTGCAGCAATTAGCTACCTGGGACGTAATCTAATAAATTACGGACTGTCGCAAATTATAATTTGCGGAGCGCTATCGCCAAAACAGAACCAGAGAATATTTTTTTGAAGGACTCTTTTGTCTGCTACGCGCACACAAAGGTGTCCTTTTTTATTTATAAAAATGGAGATTATTAATAGCAATGAATGATTACTATCGCACTAATATCAAAGGTCACTTAACTATTGGAGGGATTGATGCCCTAGATTTAGCCAAAAACTTCGGCACACCCTTAATGGTATATGACGTTGCACAAATTAGAAAACAATTTCAAAGCTTCCAGCAAGCCTTTAACCAACAGAAGGTAGCTTATGCTATCAGTTATGCTAGCAAAGCTTTCACTGCTATCGCAATCTACCAAGTAATTAATCAGCTAGGTGGCAAGATTGATGTAGTCTCTGGTGGTGAACTTTATACAGCACTAAAAGCTGGCTTTCCATCAGCTAAAATAAGTTTTCACGGAAATAATAAAACTAAAGCTGAACTATTGTTAGCGGTCCAAAAGCATGTTGGCGTTATTATTTTAGATAATTTTTATGAAATTGCGTTACTTTCCCAAGTTTTAAATGAAACTCAAAGTAAAACTTTAGTAATGCTTAGAGTAACACCAGGAGTAACTGCTCATACTCATGAATATGATCAAACTGGTCAAGAAGATAGTAAATTTGGTTTTGATGTTAATTCCGGTCAAGCAGAAAAAGCATTTTTACAAGTACAAGCTAATAAAAAAATGAAATTAATTGGAATTCATTCTCATATCGGTTCCCAGATTTTAGAAACAGCTGGCTTCAAATTAGAAATTCAAAAATTAATGGAATTACTAAACCAATGGGCCCAAAAATACAGTTATCAACCTCAGGTATTAAATTTAGGTGGTGGTTTTGGTATTCGCTATACCGTAAAAGATCAAGTTTTAGCCGCAAAAACTTTTGTTGACGAAATTGTAGAAACGGTCCGTGATTATGCTTATAAGTTCCACTTAGAAATGCCTGAAATATGGATTGAACCAGGACGCTCAATCGTCGGTAATGCTGGATATAGTTTATATACTGTCGGGTCAGAAAAAAAGGTGCCTGGTTTATTACCTTACCTTGCTGTCGATGGTGGTATGGGTGACAATATTCGACCTGCTCTTTATCAAGCAGATTATGAAGCTTTACTAGCTCGTTGTCCCAAAGAAAAGCCCACAGAAACTGTTCGTTTAGTGGGGCGTTATTGCGAATCAGGTGATATTTTAATTAAAAAACTACCTTTACCACCGGCCAAACCGGGGGACATCATCGCAATGCTTGCTACTGGAGCTTATGGTTATAGTATGGCTTCTAATTATAACCGAGTACCACGTCCGGCAGTAATTTTTGTCGAAAATGGGAAAGCTCAAGAAGTCATCAAGCGAGAAACTTATGCTGATTTAATTAGTCATGATTGTTTTTATCAATGAAATGAGGTTACCAAATGAAAAAAATGACTGCAAAAGAGATTATTGATTTTATTGCTAATTCCCCCAAAAAAACACCAGTAAAAATTTATCTTAATGGAGAACTAAAGGACCTTATTTGGCCTAAAGGAAGTAAAGCCTTTGTTGAGGATCATAGTGGTGTGGTCTTTGGTGACTGGGAAGATTTAGGCCCCTTTTTAAAATCTCATGCAAATAAAATATTCGATTATCAAATTGAGAATTGGAGTCGCAATTCTGCTGTTCCTTTACTTAATTTAAAAAATATATCGGCAAGAATTGAACCAGGAGCAATTATTCGTGATCAAGTAAATATCGGCAAAAATGCTGTCATTATGATGGGGGCAGTAATTAATATCGGAGCCGAAATTGGTGCTGGCGCTATGATCGATATGAATGCGGTCCTAGGGGGGCGTGCCATTGTTGGAGCTAATAGTCATATTGGTGCTGGTGCTGTAATTGCCGGCGTAGTTGAGCCAGCTTCTGCTAAACCAGTAAGAATCGGTCAAAATGTTTTAGTTGGAGCTAATGCAGTAGTGCTTGAAGGCGTCCAAATTGGTGATCAAGCTGTAATTGCCGCTGGTGCCGTTGTCACTAAAGATGTTCCTGCTAATTGTGTCGTTGCTGGAGTCCCTGCCAAAGTCATTAAAAAACGTGACCAAAAAACTACTACTAAGACCAAAATTGAAAAAGATTTAAGAAAGTTGTGAATCCCATGTTAACATCAAGTCAATTAATTAAAATTCGAAGAGACTTGCATCAAATCCCCGAAGAAGCTTTAGAAGAAAAAGAAACGCAACAATACTTGTTAAAAATAGTAAAAAAATTTAATCAACAATATCTTCAAATTCGAACTCTTCCAAATTTACCTACAGCCCTTTTAGTGCGAGTTCAAGGTAGCAAACCCCAAAAAACTACTGGCTATCGTGCTGATATTGATGGCTTACCAGTAAATGAAGATACAGGATTATCTTTTTCTTCTAAACATAAAGGTAGAATGCACGCTTGCGGCCATGATATTCATATGACCGTAGCTTTAGGAATTTTAAGCTATTTTAGTGAAATTCAACCTAAAGATAATTTAATATTCTTTTTCCAACCGGCTGAAGAGAGTAAAAATGGCGGTAAATTGGCATACGAACAAGGCGTTTTTACCGGTCAATGGCGTCCTGATGAATTCTTCGCTTTGCATGTAACTCCCGATTTACCTGCTGGAACTATTGGTTGTCGCAAAGGAACATTGTTTGCGGGAGCAGCTGAAGTAAATATTGATATTTCTGGTCAAGGAGGACATGCCGCTTATCCTCAAAAAGCTAGAGATACAATAGTTGTTGCTGCTTCCTTAATTGAACAAATTCAAACTATTATTTCGCGCAGCATTGATCCAATTTCTGGCGGCGTGATCACAATTGGTAAATTTGAAGCGGGAACCGTTAGAAATGTTATTGCCGGTCATGCTCACCTAGAAGGAACCATCAGAGGTTTAACTCAAACGATGATTGAACGAATTGAACAGCGGTTGCGCGAAGTAACAGCAGGAATCGCTAAAAGTTACCAGGTAAAAGTTAACATTGATATTAATCAAGGTGGCTATTGGCCTGTTGAAAATGACCCTAAAATTACAACCGAATTTATTAACTATATGAAAAACCATCCTCAAATTAAATATCAAGAAACCCAACCCGCCATGACCGGAGAAGATTTTGGCTACTTATTAGCCAAAATTCCAGGAACTATGTTTTGGTTAGGCGTTGAAGATGATTCTCAACTTCATTCTGCAACTTTCAGCCCTAAAGAAAGTTCTATTGATTCAGCAATCCAGGCAATAACCGGATTTCTTTTAAACCATATGTAAAAGGAGGAGAATAACATGACAGATTTTACTAAAGCTGATTTAATTACCGCTATAATTACCCCATTTAATAAGCAAGGAACCATCGATTATTCCGGATTAGAAAAATTAACGGAACATTTAATTAGCACTGGTAGCCGCGGCTTCGTTATTGGTGGCACCACTGGTGAAACACCAACAATGACTCATGATGAAAAAATTAAACTATATACCAGATTTGCTCAAATCATTAATGGACGAGTACCAGTAATTGCCGGTACAGGAAGTAATAACACCGCTCAAACTGCCGAATTTACTCAAGAAGTTGGTAAAATTCCTGGAATTGATCTAGCTTTGGTTGTTACTCCATACTATAACAAGCCCAACCAAAGAGGCATCAAATCCCACTTTGCTGCAGTAGCTGAAAAGTCCAAAATTCCTTTGATGATTTACAACATTCCTGGACGTACCGGCGTTAAAATCAGCAAAGAAACCATAGTGGAACTATCTCATAATCCTAAAATTGCCGGGGTCAAACAATGTGCCGATTTAGAAGATTTGGAATATTTAGTTGACCATGTTGATAATGACTTTTTAATTTATACTGGCGAAGATTTACAAGCATTAACGGCAAAAATTCTTGGAGCTAACGGTGTTATTTCTGTAGCGTCCCATATCTATGGTCAAGCGATGCGAAAAATGTATGACGACTTAGCAACGGGTAAGATTACAGCATCAGGAAAATTACAACGACAATTAATGCCCAAAATGAAAGCCTTATTTATGTATCCTTCACCCTCACCAGTTAAGGCTGTTTTAAATGCTCAAGGTCTACCAGCGGGTGGTTGTCGTTTACCAATTATGACATTAAATGAAACTGAAAAGCGGCAATTAGCTTTAAGTTTAGGCTTAAGTGAAACGGCATTATTGCAACAATTACCACTAGAACTAGGAGTAAATTAATGAAGAAAATTTTTATTGCGGGAGCTACTGGCTCAATGGGCAAACAAGTTGTCAAGTTAGTAGCTAAACAAGACGATTGTCAATTAGTAGGAGTCATGTCTCCCAGTGCTAAAGATAGCAATGACTTTGATTCTAAAGTAGCTCGATTTACCAACTTAAAAGATATAGACCTTGATGCTGATATTTGGATCGATTTTACTGTTCCACAAACTGTTTTTGAAAATACAAAATTTGCCTTAAAACATCAGATGCGACCAATTATTGGAACTAGCGGTCTAAACGCTGAACAAACTCAGCAACTACAACTAATTGCTCAAGAAAATAAAATTGGCGGCATTATTGCTCCTAACTTTGGTTTATCAGCTGTACTATTAATGAAATTTGCTCAAGAAGCAGCGAAATACTTTCCCCAGGCAGAAGTTATTGAAATGCATCATGCCGATAAATTAGATGCCCCATCCGCAACCGCAATTACTACAGCACAACTCATTGCTGCAAGTCGCAAAAAGCCAATTAAGCCTTTAACTAATCAACAATCAACTGCCCGGGGTGCTAATTATGATGGAATTCCAGTACATTCAGTGCGCTTACCAGGTTATGTTGCTCATGAACAAGTATTATTTGGAGGCCCTGGTGAAGCTTTAACTATCCGCCAAGATTCATTTGATCGTTCATCTTTTATGCAAGGTGTAAAAGTGGCTCTTGATCAAGTCATGAACTTAGATAAATTAATTTTTGGTCTCGAAAAAATATTATAGGAGGAAATATGCCACATTTAGCATCAAATTTAAATAGTGCCACTCAAGTGCCAATAGCTACAATTCCCGCTTCAGGAATCCGGGCATTTGCTGAAAAAATTGATGAAATCCCAGATCTGATTAAATTAACACTGGGTGAACCTGACTTAAATACTCCAGATCATGTTAAACGAGCTGCAGTACAAAGTATTCAGAATAATGAATCACATTATTCTGCCCAAAAAGGTACTCCGAAATTACGTCAAGCAATTAGTGATTATTTAAAACGGAAGCAAAACTTAAACTATCTTCCCGACCGAGAAATTATCGCTACTGTAGGAGCTACTGAAGCTATAACGGCAACGATGTTATCTTTATTTCAACCAGGGGATCAAATCATCGTCCCCACGCCGTCTTATGCTTTATACTTTCCATTAATTAAATTTACAAAAGCTGAATTGATCACAATCAATACTGCTAAATCTAATTTTATTTTAACTCCTTTAGCTTTAAGCAAAACCCTTGCCAAATATCCTCATGCAAAAGCAATCATTCTCAACTACCCAACCAATCCAACCGGACGGGAATATACTAGTGAAGTTTTAGCACAATTAGCAACTATAATTAAAAAGCATCAAATTTATATCATTTCCGACGAAATTTATAGTGAGTTAACTTATGACTGTTCTCATGTGTCCATTGCGCAATATTTGCCAGAACAAACTCTCATCATTAATGGCGTATCTAAATCTCATGCTATGACCGGTTATCGGATTGGCTATATTGCAGGACCAGAAGAATTGATTTCTCTAATTGCCAAAATGCATGCCTTCATGGTTACGGCGCCTTCTAATCCTGCTCAGGCTGCTGCAACAGAAGCCTTAATTAACGGTGATCAAGATCCAGCCCAAGCGCGCCAAGTTTACCAAAAACGACGTAATTACATCGTCAAGTCTTTAAATGCAATGGGATTAAAAACAATAACTAGTGAAGGTGCCTTTTATGTTTTCACCAAAATTCCTGACGAATATGGCAAGAATGATGAAGCTTTTGCTCTAGATTTAGCTCGCAAAGCAAAAGTTGGTGGTACACCTGGTAATGCTTTTGGTGATGGCGGTGAAGGATACATTCGTTTCTCGTATGCCGCTAGTGAAGCAGATTTACATACTGCAATGGCGCGGATCAAGAATTTTTTATTAACAAAGGATGAGAAAAAATGAAAGAATATGTTGTTGCAATCCTAGGAGCAACTGGTGCTGTCGGTCAACGTTTAATTACCGAACTAGCCCAATCAAAAATTCCTGTCAAAAAAATTAAATTACTAGCTTCAAAACGCTCAGCTGGTAAAAAATTAAAATTTAAAAATCAAGAAATTATCGTAGAAGAAGCTACGGCAGATTCGTTTAACGATGTTGACTTAGTTCTATCGTCCCCTGGTGGAGCTATCTCCAAAAGATTTCTTCCAGAAGCAGTTAAACGCGGTGCAGTATGCGTAGATAACTCGAGTGCTTTTCGCATGGAAGAGGATGTTCCATTAATAATTCCTGGTGTCAATGATGCCCAATTAAGCCACCATCATGGAATTATTGCAAATCCTAATTGTTCAACAATTCAAATGGTTGCCGCTTTATATCCCATCTTTAAACGTTGGGGAATCAGTCAAATTGTTGTTTCAACTTACCAGGCTGTTTCAGGAGCTGGGAAGGCTGCTTGGGATGAAATGTTAGACCAAGCAAAAGCCCATTTAAATCATCAAAAAGCTACCGCAAATATTTTACCGACGGCAGCAGATCAAAAACACTACTCTTTAGCATTTAATCTCTTACCTCAAATTGATGTGTTTGAAAAAGATGGCTACACTCATGAAGAATGGAAAATGATTCACGAAACCAAAAAGATTCTATTTAATGATCAAAATTCAAATAGCATCAAAGTCACAGCGACCTGCGTCCGAGTTCCTGTTGAAATTGGCCATGGTGAAACTGTCTATTTTGTTGTTAAGGACAAAAAAGCTACAGTTCAAGATATTCAAGAAGAAATCAAGCAAACTCCAGGATTGATTTTACAAGACGATCCTCAAAATCAAATTTATCCCCAACCATTAATCGCTGCGGGTAACCGTGAAACTTTTATTGGCAGAATTCGGGCAGATCAAGAAAATCTTGGTGCTTTTCACATGTGGGTTGTTGCTGATAATTTGTTAAGAGGAGCTGCTAGTAATACTGTAGATATTGCTAAATGTTTAGTTCGCGATAATTTAGTTCGTGTACCAAAATAAATATAAAGCTAGTAGTTGAAAATAAAAAAAAGACTAGATTCAAATAGAATCCAGTCTTTTTTTATTCAGAGGTAATTAAAATAAGTTCTACTCCTAAATTCTGTTTCAATTGTTATAGCTAATCAACATTAGCAATGACTTAATATTGATTGTACAAGAGTAATTACCTTATTTAATTTTTTTTCACTTTCTCTATGATGAAACCCATTTAAAATAAAAATTTTTACATTTTTATTATTAAGTAAATTTAAAGATTCAAGTTGTAACCAAGGCGTAGTTAAATCCTTATCACCATTTATGAGATAAATCGGAGTATTAATAATATTTTTTTGAGCTAAATATAAAAGGTCTATCGCATTCGGATTTAAATATTGAACCAACCATTCTCGTTCAGAAGAGAATAATTGTTGATAAATTATGCTGACGAATCCACTTATACAAATAATTTTTTCAAAAAAATTAAATTGAGAAAATAAACTACTTAAATAGGCGCCGTAACTTTCCCCCACTAAATAAAATGTATATTTAGGAAACTTTATTTTGAGATGTATAAAAATATCGTATAAATACTTAAAATCATCAATCCCTCCAATTCCTTTTTTAAAAGGATAATTTAGTAAAATCAGATTTCTCCTTTTAAAAAAGAAATTAGCAAAAGGATCATCCAAAGGAGTTTCAATATTAAAAAAGGGGCCACCATGTAAATAAATTACTATAGTTTTATCATTGGTATTAATCACATAATTTAAACATTTTGGCATTTTATCTCTCAGATAAACTTAATGGCATTCTTTTTAAGATTAACTGAGCCACTATTAGCATTAATAGCGTTATTATTACAGCTATTATAATATCGACCCAATTAAAAATACCGAAGGCAACAGTACGGATTGCTTTTAATTGATAAGATAGAGGATTTATCATGGATAAAATTTTAATGATAATTGGAGAATGACTATTAAATACATATAATGTCGGAGCTGCATAGGAAACGGGCGAAAAAAGTAGAGTCATGACTACATCTCGCTGTTCATAAGACGATATTCTTGTACTTATAATAATTCCTAAAGATGACCAAAACTCCAAAGAAATTAATAAAATCAAAAATGAAAGAAAAAGTAAGCCAATATCATATATCCCACCGGTAAATAACCCTAAAATGAGTAAGATTGTACTTTGAAATACTAATCCAATCATTGGAAAGACACTCATTCCGGTAATATAATGCCAAGGTTGTACCCCATTAGTAAACTTAATTGCTAATAAACCATATTCTTTATCAACGGTTGATCTATACATTGCTTGAGACATTTGAGTTGTCATAAAAAAAGTAAGCACCCCGGTTAAAGCATATTGATTGTATGGAATAGTTAAGCCGCCATAGTTTACTGCTGATAAATTTTCTTTTAAAGACATTACTAACAAACCATAAGTAATTAATGGTTGCATTAACATCGATAAAAGTAAACCTTTATTATATCTAAAAGCTCGCCATTCATTACTGGCAATTATTTTTATCGATTGTAAACCCAATGACTGATTCCTAAATTGTGATGGATTCATTTACTACTCCTTTCTTTTAAGTATTTCTCCCGTAAGCTAATCCCTTCATCCAAAAAGGTGTTTAGTGGTCCAAAATATTTTTGTTCATGTTCATTAATAAATAAGACTTGAGTAGCATAATCCTCTAATAATGTTAAATCATGCGAAGAAGTTAAAATTAAAGCTCCCGCTTGAACTTCTTTTTTTAAGTGATTAAAAAGCTTTTCCGCCGTTTCAATATCTAATCCTGTTGTGGGTTCATCCAAAATATATAATTTAGGTTTACGGGCAATTTCTCGAGCAATCTGAACTCGCTGTTGCTGACCTCCTGAAATATGATCAACTGCTTTACTTCGCAAATCATATAAATCTAAAAGCTTTAAGGCATCTATGGTGAATTGCTTAGACTCACCTAATTTATAACCTGCGAGTAAGGGGCCTTGAAGAACATTATCAAAAACACTCGTATACCAATCTATTAATTGACTTTGTGGACTAAAACCAACATCATTAAATACATTTTTTTTATTAGATTTAATATTCCAGGTGATTTTTCCCTTTAACGGTTTGTTTATTCCAATTAATGTATTGATCAATGTAGATTTCCCTGCACCATTGGATCCAATTAAAGCCACAAAATGACCTTTTTGCAATTCAAAATTTAAATCTGCAACTACTGTAGTATTTTTATATCCAATAGTTAAATTATCAACATTAATCATAGTTTAATTCCTTTTATTTTTTTTTTAATATTTTTATTGATTTTATTTTATACTATATGGTAATATAATTTCAATAAAAAATAAAAGGAGGATATCTAACGATGTCAAAAGAATTTAACAAACTAATTGAAAAATTGCAGGGAGACTCTAAAGCGATTGGCCAATTTTTAGCTAATCCCGTAAATTTCTTAAAAAATTTTAAAATTACTTCAGAAGAACGAAAAGCTTTATTATCTCGTGACGTTACAGCACTAAATGATCTAGGATTAACTAAATCACAAGCAGTTGGAGCTTTATCTGGCGGTCATAGTCGAAGATGTACTGAAAGTTAGTCATTAACCCATTAATGAATTTTGATGAAATAAATAGATTACCAGTTACAACTTTAATTAAATCTTTAAATTATTTAGTTAAAAAATTAAATGATAATAATTCTATAGCAATTCAAACAGAATTTTATGATCAATATAATCGCTTTATCATAGAATCTTACAATCAAAAAAGAGCTAATCGATATAGCATTTCTCAATTAGCTGAATATTTTAATCAAAATATTATAAATAAAGAAAATATTGAATATTTGATCACTAGATATATTGACGGCATGTACTTACTAGCCGAATTGGATAATAAAAAACAAAACTTCATACCTTGATAAAAATTAAAATAGCTGAAGAATACCAAAAACTTTTACTAAGAAATAACATAAAAAAAATAAATTCTGAAGATATTTGGGCTTATCCAGCTTATCCATATTTAATCTCTAAAAACTATGGTTGGAAAATTCACCTCAGTGCGGTACTAACTAATGCAATCGATATAGCAAAAATATTTTTTGAAATAAATAAACAGTATAAATTTGATTTTAAAATTATTTCTTCAGTTTCCAATTTTGAAAAAATAAATATGGGGTACTATGGAAATAGTCAGGTTGGAAAATTTATCACGATTTATCCCCCGCAAGACAAAGTGTTACAGACTTTAGAATTATTATATTATACTTACCATAATTATGTTGGACTCTCTGTTGGATCAGACTTTTCCTATAAATTAAGTTCTAATGTATATTATAGATTTGGTACATTACTTGAAGATGTAGATAATATCGATAAAAGGGATAAAAAACTAAAACCGTTTAAGGACTCACAAAATATACCCGATTATTATTTGAAGCATTTTCATCAAATTCCTAATAACTATTTAATACTAAAAGTTTTAAAACAAATAGGACCATCAGGTGTTTTCTTAGGATTAGATACTAATACACGAAAAAAAGTAGTGATTCGATATGCTAGTAAATTCTACAATTTAGAAAGCAGCAATATTGATGAAAATGATAGACTTCTTAGCACTAGTTCTATTCTAAACATACCTTTAATCAAAAAGGACCAGAATTATGAAAACATCATCGATACATTCTATGTAGATAATTCAGTATTTATAGTTACCGAATATATTTCAGGAAATACATTAGAAGATATGGCCCTATCAGGCAAATTGAATGCTTTATCTTTAACAGTAAAACTTAATATCTTTAAACAAATGGCAAAATCTATAAATAAACTTAACAAATTAGGTATTACCTTTAGAGATATTTCCTTTAATAACGTAATAATTACTAAAAATTTACAGTTAAAAATCATTGACTTCAATTATGCAATCTCCAAAAAAGGTTTATCAAATTTTGCTGGTAGAGAATTAACTCCTTCTGGAACATATGGTTTTTATGACCCTGAAGTTCAATTAAACTCTCCTGATTCAGATAAATATGGTTTAGCACAATTTTTATATTTTATTATATTTCCAGAGGCTTATATAAGTTTCATTTCTCAAATAAATACTGATACTACTTACTCAGAAATTGTGACTATCCTTAATAGTGTTAAAGATAAACCTTTACCTAAAAATATTAATGAATTATATTTGTCCTTATTAAGGGATAATGAAGCTGAGATATAAAAGAAAGTTTTACTTAAACTATCATTAATACTTATGTATAAATGATAGTTTTTTTATTCTTCAATAATTGTTTTTAACCTACTGATTTTCTCTAAAATAAGAGATTTCTAGTTCATATCCATAAACTAAACCTTTAGCTTATTTTTAAGATTCACTTCATTATTAATGATCTTTTAACTTCTAAAAGAATATTTATATTTTCCTTTTTAATTGGTGAACTTTTTTAGTTTCTTCTTATTATAAGATAAATACAACTTACAATTTAATTTGGTAATTACATATCCAAAAAAATACCTCAACTCCTAATGGGCTGAGGTATTTTTTTAACGTAAGATTTCAATTAAATTTTTATTGCTAGCAGTTTTAGCTGGTAAAATTCCAAAAATTAAACCAATAATTGTTGAAGTTCCAAACGCCAATAAGAATGTCGAAAAAGTGACAATTGCTTTAAATGGTAGAAATGACGAAATAATCTTTGCAAGACCGATCCCACTTAAATAACCAATCATTCCACCAGTTAACGTTAAAATAATTGCTTCTATCAAAAATTGCCAAAGAATTTGATGCTGCGTCGCTCCTACTGCCATTCTAATTCCAATTTCTTGAGTACGTTCACTAACTGAAATATACATCATGTTCATAACCCCAATTCCAGCAATAAATAATGAAATACTAGCAATAGCAACTACAAAATAAGTAACTGCCTTAATTGTGTCACTAGCTCCCTTCAAAATATCACCCATATCCATGAAGTCATACGATCCATTACCATGCTGTGAACCCTTTTTATTCAAATCTTGGACAATTGCCCTAGTCTCTTTTGAAACATCCGCACCTTTTACAAAAGTTAATTTCATCGAATCATGTGGTATATCAGCACCGTTATTCATATAAAATTTCTTAGGTACTACAACATCATAATTTTGATATTCCTTTAATTCTGCTTCATCTTCAATGACTCCAGCAATAGTATAACTCACCCCATTCAGTTCAATTCCCGCATTAATAGCATTTTTAGGTGACACATAACCTTTCTTAGCAATACTTTTACTAATTAAAGCAACAGGATTATTATTTAAAAGATCATTTTTACTAATACCCCGACCAGCAATAAGATATTCGTGATTAGGCTTTGTAGTAAGGTAAATAATACCCATTACATTTTTACCATTAATTTTTCCAGGACCACTGATGATCCCTTTATAACCAGATTGAATTTTTGCTTTAACAACTTTACTATTGTTTTGCACCATTTTAATATCATTATCATTAAAACCGGAAATTTCATTACTAGAATCGGGATTATATGCTTTACTGAAATTAATTTCAGACGATTGTTGCCCTGAACTATCTGCTTGCAAACTTTTCAAAGTTTCAATTCTTACTCCGTCTCCTAAAGACAAAATTGTAATAACTGCAGCAATTCCAATAATAATCCCTAACATTGTTAAAATGCTTCGCCTTTTATTAGCCCACAAAGAACGAAGGGCACTAACAAATAATTCATAAATCCTCATTAGTTATCTCCTCATCACTTTGAATTCGACCGTCCAAAATTTTAATCAAGCGTCTTGCTTGACTAGCGACCTTTTCATCATGCGTTACCAGAATTACGGTTGTTCCATTTTGGTTTAATTCTTTAAAAAGTTTAATAATTTCTTTTGAAGTCTCCGAATCTAATGCTCCGGTCGGTTCATCGGCTACTAAAAAGCTTGGTTTGGCAACAATTGCCCGCGCAATAGCAACCCGTTGCTGCTGTCCCCCCGAAAGATTTTTTGGCATTTTATAATAACTATCAGTAAGTCCAACTTGATCTAAAACTTTATTAACTCTTACATGAATATCATGTCTTTTTACTCCGGCATAAAGTAAAGGTAATCCTACATTTTCCCCTACATTTTGATTATTAATTAACTTAAAGTTTTGGAAAACAAAGCCAACTGAACGATTCCTCAATTTTGCATGATCTCGCCGACTCAAATCACTGACAACAGTTTCATTAAAAATATAGCTGCCTTCAAAATTTTGATCCAAAAAGCCAATAATATCAATTAAAGTTGATTTTCCAGAACCTGAAGGGCCCATAATTGCAACAAATTCACCACTTTTGACTTTAAGATTAACATCATACAAAACTTGGTACTTTCCATTGCCTTGCCGATAACTTTTATTAACAGATGTTAAATTAATCATTTCACATTCTCACCATCTTTTAATTTAGCATCTGGATTTACAACTATTTTTTCACCTTTAGAAACACCTGAGTTAACTATATAAAAATCACCTCGTTTAGTCACATCAGCCTTTATTTTCTGAGCTTTACCTTTAACCACTTTATAAATATTACCTTTGTAGACAGCACTTGCAGGCATTTGAAGCCCTCGTTGGGCAATTTTTAATTTGACACTTTGACCATATAAGAAATTATTATTAACATTTGCAGAATATGTGTAATACGATGTTCCTTTACCTTGATTAGTTGGTACTTGATTAATTTTGGTAATTGTTGTGGTTTGAGTTGGCACACCATCAATTCCGCTAATTGTAATTACATCACCAACATGAACTTTAGCATAATCATATTCTGAAACACTAGCTTGCAAGATTTTTTGTTTTGAATTAATTGTGATAACTGGAAGCCCATCCTTGGAACTATTATCGACTGAAACAACTCCATCAAAAGGTGCCGTTAAATTTACATGTAATTTATTTTGTAAGTCGGTTAACTTACTATTCTCATCACTCAAATCACTATTAGCATCATTAAGGTCCTGCTGTGCTTTATTAACTTCTCCTTTTAATCCCACTTTACTTTCAGCATCTGCTTGATTATAAGATTGTTGCGCACTATTTAAGGCATTGTTTGCACTTGTAACTGAACGATTTGCCTTACTAACTACTGATTTTTGATTTTTGATTTCATCTTGCACTGAAGTATCAGTCACACTAAGCAATACATCACCGCTTTTTACTTCTTGATCATCTTTAACCTTTAACTCATCTAATTTACCTGATGGTGCGTTTAATACTTGAGTTTTGTTAGCGATGATCTTTCCAGACATTGAAAGTGACGGAACCTCTTTTACTTCATAGATTTCATAACCAACTTTCTCATAATTAATGTCGTTTGCTGCCCGACTTTTATTCATAAGTTTTAAACCAATAAATGCAAATAATACAATCGCAACTACAATAGAACTAATGACTATAGTTTTTTTCTTCATCTTCTTCCTTTCATTTAACAAAACCTATTATTAATACTTAACACCAGACTTATATTTTTTGTATTTCCAACTCAATGGATTAAAAAATTTGTAAAATATCGCTTAGATTAAATATATCTACCTATATAAATTTAATTGGATAACTTCATCAGAAACTTACTAGGGATTATATTTTAAAAAATATATAAAAATATATAGTTTTAATTTTACCTTATTTCTACTTATAAAAAAAATATTGAAATTTTATAGTTCTCTTTAATATCTTCCTGATTAACCTAGCTTTTTTAAGAAAAAGCTGAAATAATTCCATAATTTTATTATTTTTTTTTTAATATTTTTAGTTTGAAAAAAAATCAGAAGATGAACCCACCTTCTGATTTTTTCTTGTTTAAAAATTAACGTGATTGTCTTACTCTCGCTAAAAAGTCTTTAGTTCGTTCTTTTTGCGGGTGTTGAAAAATTTGTTTGGGGGTACCTTTTTCTAAAATTTTACCTCCATCCATAAACCAAACCTGCTGGGCTACTTCTTGCGCAAAAGTCATTTCATGGGTAACCACAACCATTGTCATTCCCTCTTGAGCTAACTTTTGCATAACTTTCAAAACTTCCCCCACCATTTCCGGATCTAAAGCACTAGTGGGTTCATCAAAAAGCATTACTTCTGGTTGCATTGCAAGAGCCCGTGCAATTGCTACTCGCTGCTGTTGACCACCAGAAAGGCTGGTCGGATAATCTTGAGCTTTATCAGCTAAACCTACTTGATCCAATAAATTATCTGCTAGCTTATCAGCATCTTCATCACTCATTTTTTTGACTTTTTTAGGAGCTAATTTTAGATTTTCTTTGACAGTTAAATGGGGGAAAACATTATAGCTTTGAAAAACCATTCCAATTTTTTGACGAATATGATCTAATTGTTTTTCATTTAAAGTTGTTAAATCCTGTCCTTCAAATAAAACCTGCCCACTAGTTGGATGATTTAATAAATTTAGGGAGCGCAGAAAAGTACTTTTACCACCGCCAGAAGCTCCAATGATGACAACAACTTCTCCGGCTTGAATTGTTTCATTAAGGTCTGATAAAACTAAATTATCACCAAACTTTTGGCTTAAATGTTTTACTTCTAACAAATTAGTTGCCATGTTTCATCCTCTTTTCAAAGTACCCTAAAATTCTTGATAAACTAAATGTCATTACAAAGTATAAGACCATTGCTACTAAAATTGGAGCAACCCCCTTATATGTAGCTGCTTGAACTGTCCTTAACTGATAAATTAAATCAGTTACACCAATAATGGAAACAATTGAACTTTCTTTGATTAAAGAGATAAATTCATTACCTAAAGCTGGCCAGATATTTTTTAAAGCTTGCGGCAAAATAACACTTTGAAGCGTTTGACGTTCAGACAACCCTAAGCTACGAGCTGCTTCTGTTTGCCCTTGGGGAATACTATTAATTCCTCCTCGAATAATTTCAGCAACATAAGCCGCTGAGTTTAAAGAAACGGCAATAATCCCTGAAAGCAATGCTGGTAAATTTACAATCATTCCTAAACCAAAATAAACAAACATTACTTGAACCATTAACGGCGAACCTCTTACAAACTCAATATATGCAACTGCTAAATCATGAAAAATACGATTCCGACTTAAACGCATTATTGCCAAGAGTAAGCCTAAAATAATCCCAAATACTGCCGATACCGCCGAAATTAATAGAGTATAACCAACACCGTTTGCAAAATAACGCCAATAATGCAACATTGTATGATTACTTTTAGTAGTTTGCATATATTTACCAGCATCTGCTAAATATTGACTAACCAAATGTTCATTTTTTATTGTTGTTAAACTTTTATTAACCGCTTGAACCAGACTCGGTGAATTCTTAGCAAAAGCAATAGCAGAACCTAAGTGGTCACTACCCAAATTAAAGTTACCGTTAATATAGGCTAAACTAGGATCATTTTTGACATAAGCGATCGCAACCGCCGATTCAGCCACAACTCCTTCAACTTTATGAGATTTTAAAGCTAAAATTAAATCACTAACCTTAGTTAAATAACGTCCCGAACTTTTCGGCATCTGTTTTTTGAGCAATTCTGATTGAATACTACCACTTTGTGCCCCTAAAGTTTTACCTTGAAAAGAATCTTTATCGCGATAAATATTTTTATCATTTTTATTAATGATCAAATATTGCCCTGACTTATAGTAAATCTGGGAAAAATCTACGGACTCTTTACGTTTAGCAGTAGGACTTAATGCAGAAATTCCCATGTCAATTTTGCCAGTTTCTATTCCAACTAAAATTGAATCAAAGTCCATTTTTTTAATTTCCAGTTTTACACCCAAGTCGTGGGCAATTTTACGAGAAATATCAATATCTAAACCCACAACTTTTTCTTTGCCATTTTGATTAACTAAAAATTCATATGGTGGATAATCAGGACTAGTACCAATAATTAATTTACCTCGTTTTTGGACTTTTTCGAGACTATGATCAACTGAAGCTGCATTTACAGGTTGACTTAGCACGGAAAAAATTAATCCCCAAAGTAAAACTAACCAACTAAAGTAAATTCTCTTTTTTTTCATTGTTTTTCCTCTAGTATTGCATACTTAATGGTATAATTATACATTAATTATCAATTACATCAAGCATTAAATTTAAATTTTAATAAAAATAGTCAGATTTTTATGTATATATACATCGAAATGTTGTTCTAAAAATTAATGAAAATTAAAAGAATAAAAAGTAATAATTATTCGTTTTTCCTGCTATTATTGAAGATAAATAGAAATTAAATTTGAAGGAGTAACAATGAAAGAATCAAAACATTTTTTTGAAAATTTTCAACCTCAGCACTATGATATTTATTTAGATATTAACCGTGAAATAAAACAAATTAAAGGGAAAACAACCATTAAGGGGACCGCTAAGACTTCCGAAATTTCCTTGCATCAAAAATATTTAAAAATAACTAACGTCACAGTTAATGATCAAAAAGTTGATTTTACAGTTGACCAACCTGCTGAAGCATTTCACTTTGCAGTTAATCAACCTGGTACTATCCAAATTACAGTTGATTATACGGCTCCTTTAACTGACACCATGATGGGAATTTATCCATCCTATTACGAAGTGAATGGTGAAAAAAAACAAATTATTGGCACTCAGTTTGAAACTACAGCAGCCCGACAAGCTTTCCCAAGTGTTGATGAACCCGAAGCTAAAGCTACTTTTAATCTTGCAATTAAATTTGACGAAAAACCTGGCGAAACAATCATTGCTAATATGCCAGAAAATCATGTCAAAGATGGAGTTCATTACTTTGATGAAACCAAAAGAATGTCAACTTACTTAATTGCCTTTGCTTTTGGTGATTTGCAAAGCAAACAAACTACTACAAAAAGTGGCGTCAAAATTGGAGTTTTTGCTACTAAAGCCCATCAATCAAATGAATTAGATTTTGCTTTAGATATCGCTAAACGATCAATTGAATTTTACGAAGATTTTTATCAAACTCCCTATCCACTGCCTCACTCTTGGCAATTAGCTTTGCCTGACTTTTCTGCTGGTGCCATGGAAAATTGGGGATTAGTAACCTATCGTGAAGCTTACTTATTGATGGATCCTCAAAATTCATCTTTAGCCTTAAAGCAACAAATTGCTACAGTAATTGCTCATGAATTAGCACATCAGTGGTTCGGTGACTTGGTAACTATGAAATGGTGGGATGATCTTTGGCTAAATGAAAGTTTTGCCAACATGATGGAATACGTAGCTACTGATGCTTTAGAACCAAACTGGAAAATTTGGGATTTATTCCAAACCGCTGAAGTACCCTCTGCTTTAAGTCGTGATGCTATTGATGGGGTTCAGTCTGTGCATGTTCAAGTTGAAGATCCAGCTGAAATTGATGCAATTTTCGATAGTGCTATTGTTTATGCTAAAGGTGCCCGAATGTTAGTAATGGTACGAGCTTTATTAGGTGATGATGCCTTACGTAAAGGTCTTAAACAATATTTTGATTCTCATCAATACCATAACGCTACTGGAGCTGACCTTTGGCAAGCCTTAGGCGAAGCTTCAGGAATGGATATTGGCAAAATTATGAATTCTTGGCTGGAACAACCTGGATATCCTGTAGTTAAAGCAGAAATTGATCACGAAAATCTGGTACTTAGTCAAAAGCAATTCTTTATTGGAGAAAGTAAAGATCAAGGACGTCTTTGGCAAATACCATTAAATAGTAACTATTCTGCTGCTCCTAAAATTATGAGTGAAAAGCAAATTAATTTAGGTAACTATCAAGAACTGCGTCAAAAGGAGCAGAAACCATTTAAACTTAATGATGGGAACAGTTCTCATTTTATTATTAAATATGATGAAACTTTACTGAATGACTTGTTAAAAAACATTACCAATTTAGATGAAATTTCTCAATTACAAATCCTTCAAGATTTACGATTATTAGCTGAAGCTCAAGAAATATCTTATGCAAAAATCGTTCCACTACTTTCACAGTTTGCTGATAGTTCTTCAAGTATCGTCATTGAAGCTTTATATAATATTGCTGATAAGTTAAAAAATTTTGTTGCTCCAAATTCTTCATCAGAACAACAATTACAAAAGCTTTTTGATCAATTAAGTGAAAAACAAGTACAAGAACTAGGATGGCAACCAAAAGTCGGTGAAAACAATGATGATGAATTAAAACGTCCCCTAATTTTAAAGGCTAGTTTATATGCTAAAAATTCAACAAGTATTGCCCAAGCTCACGAGATATTTGTGAAAAATCAAAATGATCTAGCAGCTTTACCAGCAACTACTCGTAGTTTAATTTTAAGTAATGAAATGATAAACTTTGGCTCACTGAATTTATTCAATCAATTATTTGATGCTTACAAAAACACTACTAATAGTAGCTTTAAAAATGCTTTAGGCAATGCAATTACTAGCACTACTGATCCAGAACTTATTAAACAAATCTTAGCCAAATTTAAAAATGCCGAAATAATTAAACCGCAAGATTTACGTCAATGTTATTATAATATTCTAAAAAATCCTTACGGAGAACAACTAGCATGGGATTGGTTACGTAATAATTGGCAATGGCTTGAAGATACCGTCGGTGGAGATATGGAATTTCCAACTTTCATTACCGTAAGTTCTATTGTATTCCATACTAGAAAACGTTTAAATGAATTTAAATCTTTCTTTGAACCAAAACTTAACACTCCAGGATTAACCCGAGAGATTAAAATGGATATAAACTTAATTGCAAGTAAAGTTTCCTTAATTGAATCTCAGCAAGCTGAAGTGATAAAAGCTATTTCTCAGTGTATTTCAAATTAAAACTTTTAAAGTCTGAATAAATCAGACTTTTTTTGTTTATCAATAAAAATTTGACGTAGAGTAGACTTTAAGATTTAAAATAAAAACAATAGTAAATATTGGAGGCAAAAAATGACAATATTTGATGAAACCTATACTTTAAATAATGAAGTTAAAATTCCCCGACTAGCTTTAGGAGTTTGGGAAATTCCCGATGATCAGACACCACAAGCAGTAAAAGAAGCCTTAAATATGGGATATCGGCATATCGACACCGCTCAAGCTTATCGTAATGAAAGAGGAGTTGGGGAAGGCTTACGTTTAGCCAATGTATCTCGAGATCAAGTTTTTATTAATTCTAAAATTGAAGCTGAAATAAAAGATTATCAAAAAGCTAAAGATTCGATTGACGAAACTTTGATGAAAATGAAATTAGACTACCTTGATATGATGATTATTCATAATCCGCAACCTTGGAAAGAAGTAAATCAATCTGATGATCGCCATTTTAATGGAAATTTAGAAACCTGGCGGGCCTTAGAAGACGCTTTAAAAGCTGGTAAACTAAGAGCTATTGGTGTTTCTAGTTTTCAAAAGGTAGATTTAGATAACATCATGAAAAATAGTAGTACTAAACCTGCTGTTAACCAAATTCTTTGCCATATTGGAGCAACACCTTCAGAATTAATTCAATACTCACAAGATCAAAATATTATCATTGAAGCTTTTTCACCTATTGCCCATGGTGAAATTCTACGTAATCAAGAAATACAACAAATGGCAGCTAAATACCATGTTAGTCCTGCCCAACTAGCAATTCGCTATGACTGGCAATTAAACACAGTAGTATTACCTAAAGCTATTAGTCCGCAACATATGCAAGCTAATGCTCAATTAGATTTTGAAATCAGCGAAACTGATATGGCAACACTGAAATCAATCAAGTCTATTGATTATGGTAAATCTAGTTCTTTCCCCGTTTTTGGCGGCAAACAATAGTATAAATATTAATTTTTAAAAACATAGAGTTCAAACTAAGATATTTTTTAGTTTGAACTTTTTTATATTATTTTAAATTCTTATTAAAAAATAATATATTAAACTGACTTTTAAAGTGCTCAATTTGTGTAATCTCTTACTAAAAAAATTAGATTAAAATGAGGTTTAAAAATAAAGCTGAATATTATTTATTAAAAAAAAATAAATTAAAAAAGTTATCCAAATTTGAAAAATATTCGAATACAAGTTGGAATTATAAGCCACTTTATTACAGTTGCTTGTGGAGAAAACAGTTGTTTAACTCATCCAATTTTAGAATTTGATAGTTTGATGGCAAAAAAAATTAAAATATTTCTAACAGATATACTCTTTTAAATCTAATAATATTTTTACAGATTGGATACAAGAAGTTGGTTTCCCAATCATTGAAGAATACGGTTATGTAGAAATGATGAAGAATGTTATATCAAATACACTGAACGACTATCGTGCATCTAGTATAGAAAAAATAGTTAGTGGCTTATTTTACAAGTATACGGATAGTGGTGTTTTAGAATGCATCTCTAATCAAAATATAATAGATTAACAAGTATCTAGCAAAAAAACGTATTATACTAGAGATGTTTTTAGTATAGATTCTGGTAGCTTTTTTATATATGAAGGAAAAGATGTATTCAAATTTTTAAATCAAGGAGTGTTTAATTATTTTGAAAAAAGAAAAAGAGAAAATGTTAAAAGAAATATCTAAAAAATATGGCAATTCTGAAATTAACGATGCCAAGAAAAACTGGAAATCTTACGGTGATGATAAGAAAAAGAGTATTCTTCAAGAAAGCGAAGATATTTTCTTGGAATTGGCCAAATTAAAAGATAAAGATGTAGATAGTATTGAAGTTCAAGAAATTATGGTAAGATGGCATAATTTTATTAAAAACTTTTACAATCCTTCTATTGAAGTACTACGTGGCCTTGGTAATATGTACTACAATGATCCAAGGTTTAATAAAAAGTTTAGAGAAATAGATCCTGATTTGCCAGATTTTTTGAATGAAGCAATAAAAAAATATGTTGATACTTTAGAAGACAGATGGCTAGAAGAACAAAGGGATATATTGACTAACAAGTTATCAAATTAGAGTATATTTTTAGGAGAGAATTTTTATGAATAAAATTAAAAGGGGAAATGAAAGAATTGTAGAGCCATTAGCTAAATCTAATAAAAAAAGTGATATTTTTGTATTAGAAACCCCAAAGAGAGATTTATCAAAACTAATTATACCAGATAAAACTTTACTACAAATTAAGAGTATTATTTCTAAAATTCAAAATTATGACTTACTTTATAATAAATTTGGATTAAAAGATATTGATCCTACGGGTGGAAGAACAGCAATTAATCTATATGGTCCTCCTGGAACTGGCAAAAGTTTTGCAGCTGAAGCAATTGCCAATACTTTGAAAAAAAAAATAATACGTGTTAATTATGCAGAAATAGAATCAAAATATGTAGGTGATACACCTAAAAATATTAAACTTCTTTTTTCTGAAGCCAAAAAAGAAGATGCAATTTTAATTTTTGATGAAGCTGATTCTATTTTAGGAAATAGATTATCTAATGTTACTCAAAGTACGGACCATGCTGTAAATGTAAGTAAATCTGTTATGCTTTTAGAATTGGATAATTTTTCAGGAATTACAATATTTACTACTAATTTTGGTTCTAATTATGATTCTGCATTTGTTCGTCGTATTATAGGACATATAAAATTTACTTTACCTAATAGTGAAAACAGAAAAAAGCTTTTTAAGGGTATGATTCCTAATAAATTACCTATTAAATTATCAAAAAAAGATTTTCAATCTATTATTGATTTGACTGAAGGATTTTCAGGTGGAGATCTTTTGAATGTCGTAATATATGCTAGTTCACAAGCAGTAGAAAGAGATGGCGAAAACTGTAAAGTATGCATTAATGATTTTGTTGATGCTATCGCTTTAATAAAAATTGCTAAAGAAGAGATTGGAACTAATAACAAAAAATAATTGCTATAATATATATTACTTTTACCCGTGGTGATAGTTAATTATGTTATAGTGTCTTGCTCTATCAGTGTTTCAAAACCGGCTAAACATCGAGCGCGATTGTGCAATATCAAAACTTTGTTTCAGCCGACAAAAAAACACCCTTGCTGGCGTCATACTATTATTTTCTATGAGTCAATATAACTTATATTAAGACCATCCACTAGTAAGTTACACCAGTGCAAGCTAATGCTCAATTAGATTTTGAAATCAGCGAAACTGATATGGCAACACTGAAATCAATCAAGTCTATTGATTATGGTAAATCTAGTTCTTTCCCCGTTTTTGGCGGCAAACAATAGTATAAATATTAATTTTTAAAAACATAGAGTTCAAACTAAGATATTTTTTAGTTTGAACTTTTTTATATTATTTTAAATTCTTATTAAAAAATAATATATTAAATTGACTTTTAATCTTAAAAATGAAATACTCAATTAGTGTAATCGCTTACTAAAAAAGTGTAGATTAAAATGAGGTTTAAAATGGTAAATAAAATTAGCGGTTCAGATGCTATTTTAAAAGTTTTAGAATCTTGGGGGATTGATCATATCTATGGATATCCTGGTGGATCCTTTGATTCAACAATGAATGCTTTATACAATCAAAGAAAAAAAATAAAATTTATTCAAGTTCGTCATGAAGAGGCAGCTGCTTTGGCAGCCTCCGCTGAGGCTAAATTGACCGGTAAACTTGCCGTATGCTTTGGTTCCGCCGGTCCTGGAGCGATTCACTTACTAAACGGTCTCTATGATGCTCGCCATGATCATAGTCCTGTCTTAGCATTAATTGGGCAAGTGCCTTTAAAAGATATGAACCGTGATATGTTTCAAGCAATGAATGAAGAGCCTGCTTTTACTGATGTTGCTGCTTGGAATAAAACTGCTGTTGATGCTCAAAATTTACCAGAACTAGTTGATACCGGGATTCGGCATGCCTATAAATATCATGGAGTTGCTGTTTTAACTTTACCCAAGGATCTAGGTTGGCAAAAAATCAATGATAACTATATTTCTAGCGCCAATGGGGCTACAAAACCAATTTATCCTGATCCCGACCCAGAAAAAATTACTGAAGCTATTAGCTTAATTACTAAGGCTAAAGCACCTTTAATTTACTTTGGCCGTGGCGCTAAAAATAGTACAGCCGAACTTAAAATGGTTTCAGAAAAATTTAAAATACCTTTAATATCATCTGGACTAGGAAAAGGTATTTTAGAAGCTAAATATCCTGCCTATCTTGGTACTGCTGGTAGAATCGGACCTAAACCAGCAGTAGAAGTTAGCCATGGAGCCGATTTAATAATCTGGGTTGGTAATGATTCGCCCTTTTCTCGAATTTATATCGACCCTAAAGCCAAAGTAATTCAAATTGATACGGATTCAGAAAAAATTGGCAAACGGCATTCAGTGAATGTTGCATTTTTAACTGACGCCAAAAAAGCCTTAGCAGCTCTCGCTACTAAAGGCTCTAAATTACAGCCAACTCCATTTTATCAAGCAGCTTTAGCCGACAAAAAAAATTGGGAAGAATGGCAAGATAGTTTTAAGTCAAACACCGATTTGCCGTTACGACCTGAACCAATTTTTGATGTCATTAATAAAACTGCCAGTGAACAAGCCGTATTTGCGTTAGATGTTGGAAATGTCAATATCAATTTTGAACGTTTAGCTGATTTACATGGTGACCAAAAGTGGACCTTTTCAGGCGAATATGCAACCATGGGCTATGGTTTACCTGCAGCAATTGCAGCTAAAACTGTTTATCCGCATCGAGATGTTTATAGTTTAAACGGCGATGGTGGATTTGCCATGTTGATGGAAGAAATTCTTACCCAAGTTAAATATCAATTACACATCATTAATATCATTTTTAGTAATGAAACTCTAGGTTTTATTGAAGCTGAACAAATTGATGATACAAAACAACCACTTTCAGGAGTTGATATTATTCCTACAGACTGGGAAACTACTTGTCGAGGCATGGGAGCCAAGGCATTCACTGCTCGAACGTTAAAAGAATTTAAGGATGCTATAAAAATTGCACAAGAAGAAAATGGCCCCGTTGTTATCGATGTAAAACTTACTCATGAAATGCCATTCAGTTCCGTTCATATGTTCCTTGACCCTCAAAAACATTCAGCAGAAGAAGTCAAAAGATTCATCAAAAAATATCAAGCTCAAAATTTAAAACCATTCAGCTTTTTCTTAAGGGAAACTGGCCACCCAGAATTAGCTCAAGATTATGAAAACAAAAATAATCTAAGCCAAATTATTTCTGAAAACAATATTGCTTACGGTGTAGATTAATAGAAAATAGCAAAAAAACTCGTTTGAATCAAACGAGTTTTTTCGTTAAATTGCACTTATCCATTTAGTAATTTTGCAAATTCAGCATCACTAATATATTGCCAATAACTCAGCAGTAAAAATTAATATATATTTTAGAAAAAAGCTAAAATGAATCAGGAATTCTCAATTTCCCTTCAATGCAAGTAATAGCGTTACCCCCCACTAAAACTCTACCATTAGATAAAAATTTTACTTTTATCCGACCCACACGTCCTAACTTTGTTCCCTGTTGAGCGATATAAGAAGTTTTAGTAAGTAAACGATTTTCTTGAATTAAAATTGCTACAGCACCATTCCCGCTTCCACAAACTGGATCTTCATTAGCTCCTTCACGAGGGGCAAAAGAACGAACTTCAATATCAGCAATTGATGAATCTTCATAAAAACCAAATACCGTCACTCCTGAAACTCCATTAGGAGTCAGTTTCGCAATTTGTTGAAAATTTGGTTGTAAATTAAGAACTTGTGCTGCATTTTTCAATTGAAGTGTTAACCAAACTATGCCCACATTAACTAATGCCTTTGCTTTAATATCCGTTACTTTAACTTTTAAAGCATCGCATAATTGTCTAATTAAATCATAATTAATCATCGTTAATTGTGGCTGGGGCATTGTTAAAAAAATTTGTTGCTGATCAAGAGGCAACTCTACTAATCCTTTTTGACACTCTTGCACTAAATAATCATGATTATTTGGCTTTAAACCATTTTCCAAAACAGCAAAAGCTGAACCAATTGTCGGATGACCAGCGAATGGTAATTCATTTTGAGTTGAAAATATCCGTAAACGATAATCTGCTTTTGAATCTTGTGCCTTACAGACAAAAGTAGTTTCTGACAAATGAGTCCAATTAGCAATTTTTTGCATTTGCGTTGTTGAAAAGCGATCACCTTCAAAAATAACCGCTACGGGATTTCCCAAATAAGGAATAGCAGTAAAAACATCAACTTGTTTAAAGGGAATAAAAAAATTCATCACCATCTCCTAAAAAACTTTTGTTATATTCTATAATAAAAAGCTAAATTATTCATTGACCCTGGCTTTAAAGTAGCTACTAAACTAAATTGACTTTAAACCTAATTAACTTCTACCATATAAGTATCAAGCTTTTATTGGGGGAAAACATGCCAAATAAATTGCAATTAGATCATATAATATTTGTTTTAAAAGGAATAGTGATTGGGTTCATTGTCGGTTTAATAGTTAGTACCTTTCGTTGGGCAATTGAGAAACTATTAAATTTAACTACTCAGCTATATCGTTTATCACACCAAAGTTTTATAATTTTAGGCTTAATTCTTATTATTAATATAATGATTGGCTTGATTGTTGGTTGGTTTATTTATCAACAACCTCATATTTCAGGATCGGGAATTCCGGAAGTCGAAGGACAGCTTAATAATCAATTACAAACTTCATGGTGGAAAATACTGTGTTATAAATTTTTGGGGGGAATTTTAACCTTAGGTGCAGGTTTAATTCTTGGAAGAGAAGGTCCATCCATTCAACTCGGTGCCGCAGTTGGACAAGGATGGGGAAAGATCTTTGAAAAAAAAGATAGCAATCAAAAAATAACCCTTGCCGCCGGCGCAGCTGGTGGATTAGCCGCAGCTTTTAATGCTCCTTTAGCAAGTACTTTTTTTATTTTAGAGGAAATTTATCATAATTTTTCACCCTTAATTTGGATGAGTGCTTTAGCAAGTTCACTAAGCGCCGATTTCGTTTCCATGAAGCTTTTTGGTTTGACTCCAGTTTTACATTTAGGTCAAATTCCTAATTTTCCTTTAAACAATTATTGGATATTGTTCATAATTAGTATAATTCTAGGTGTTTGTGGCTATTTTTACCAAATAATTTTGTTAAAAATGCCCCAAATTTATCATCGAATTTTTCCATGGTTACCACGCGCTTTCCAAGGAATAGTTGCTTTAATTTTAATTATTCCATTAGGTTTTTGGCAACCTCACCTATTAGGAGGCGGAAATAACTTAATCCTCAACTTAAATGCTGTAAAAAATTTACCAATTATAACGCTAATTTTAATTTTTTGCTTACGTTTTATTGTTTCAATGATCGATTACGGCTCAGGATTACCGGGGGGAATTTTTTTACCAATTCTATCTTTAGGAGCACTTCTGAGTTTCAGCCTAGCACTAGTTTTTATCAGATTACAACTTCTTTCTCCTAAATATCTTATTAATTTCATTGTTTTTGGAATGGTCGCTTTTTTTGCTTGTATCGGGAAAGCACCTTTCACTGCTATTCTTCTTATTACCGAAATGGTCGGATCTTTAAATCATTTAATGCCTTTAGCTCTAGCTGCTTTAATTGCTTATATGACAGTTGACTTATTGGGAGGAGATCCGATTTATGATTCATTACTACGAAAAATGTTAAAAGAAAATCAACCCGATCATTTCTCAGATAACAATCAAATATTTCAACTAACGATTTTCCATAATAATCCTTTAGTTGACCATCAAATTAAGGAAATTTACTGGACTGAACCCTCTTTAGTTTTAAAAATTAAGCGTGGCGAACACGAAATTATTCCTCATGGTGACACAACAATTCGAGTTGGTGATATTTTAGTACTAACAACGACTATCCAAGAATATCAACGATTAAAAGAAAAAAATATATTTTTTACTTCTTCTCATACATAATTTAAACTAAAATTAGATTAAAATGACTTTAAAAAAGGGCAAAGGAGTAGTTGTTTTTGCAAGCAAGTCACGAATTTAAAAGTTATCTAGAAAACTACCAAATTTCAGCTTCATTATTTAATATAGGTAATGACTATTTAATTGTAATTACTGGAGGTGATCATCCCCATATTGGTTCAATTACAACTAAGGCCGCAGGACAAGATTTACAAACTAAACGTTTTCCTAGTCATGATGGAAGGTTTCATCAGGATTATTTATTAGCAGAACCTTTAGTTAAAGGCATTGCTTCTTTAATATCTGGAAATATCACAGTATTAGCCGGTGTTCACGTGGATGGAATAACACAGAAACAAATTTTAGCATCTCAAGACATGATCACAGATATTACTCAACAAATTAAAATTTGGCTGCAACACCATCCTTATCAAGTCACGCCACCTAAATACTACCGCAATGGGGAAAAACCCCAATAATTTTGAACTCAATAAAGCAATAAAAAGGAGAATACTAATGAAAGAACAACCTTGGGATTTAAGAAGGGTTTTAACAGAAATTCAAAATAATCCTACTCAATATCATGAAACTAATCTAGAAATTGATCCTAATGCTGAAATATCAGGAGTCTATCGCTATATCGGTGCTGGTGGTACAGTGGAAAGGCCAACTCAAGAGGGACCAGCCATGATGTTCAATAATATCAAAGGCTTTAAAGATACTCGAGTTTTAATGGGACTGATGGCCAGTCGTAAGCGTGTTGGTAAAATATTTCACCACGATTACCATACCTTGGGTCAGTTTCTCAACGAAGCAGTTACTAAACCCGTATGGCCAATAACCGTATCTGAAAAAGAAGCTCCCGCTCACGAAGTTATCCATCGCGCAACCGACCCTGATTTTGATCTACGAAAATTAGTCCCAGCTCCCACTAATACTCCTGAAGATGCTGGGCCCTATATCACCGTTGGCGTTGTTTTTGGTTCCAGTTTAGATGGCACTAAAAGTGATGTTACAATCCACCGTATGGTAATTGAAGATAAAGACAAACTTGGAATTTATATTATGCCTGGTGGTCGCCATATTGGAAAATTTGCTGAAGAATATGAAGCGGTTAATAAACCAATGCCAATTACAATTAACATCGGTTTGGATCCAGCAATTACTATTGGAACTACTTTTGAACCACCAACCACACCATTAGGTTATAACGAACTAGGTGTTGCTGGTAGTATTCGTCAACAAGCGGTTCAATTAGTTAAAGCAATTACCGTTGATGAAAAAGCCATCGCACGTTCAGAATATACTCTTGAAGGTTACATTATGCCTAATGAAAGAATTCAAGAAGACATTAATACTCATACCGGTAAGGCCATGCCGGAATTTCCAGGATATGATGGTCTTGCTAATCCAGCTCTACAAGTAATTAAAGTAACAGCTGTTACACATCGTCGAGATAATCCTATCATGCAAAGCGTCATTGGCCCAAGTGAAGAACATGTTTCAATGGCAGGAATCCCTACTGAAGCTAGCATTTTACAGATGGTAAATAAAGCAATTCCTGGTAAAGTCACAAACGTCTATAATCCTCCAGCGGGCGGGGGTAAACTGATGACAATTATGCAAATTCATAAAGATAATGCGGCAGATGAGGGAATTCAACGCCAAGCAGCAATTTTAGCTTTTGCTGCCTTTAAAGAATTAAAAACCGTAATTTTAGTTGATGAAGATGTCGATATTTTTGACATGAATGATGTTATCTGGACTATCAACACTCGTTTTCAAGCTGATCAAGACCTGATGATTTTACCAGGAATGCGTAATCATCCCCTTGATCCTTCAGAAACACCTGAATATGACCATAATATCCGCTTTGTGGGAATGAGTTCAAAGCTAGTGATTGATGGTACCGTACCATTCGATCTTAAAGATCGCTTTAAAAGAGCTCATTTTAAAGAAATTCCCGATTGGCAAAAATATTTAAAATAATATTTTAGGTAATTAAATGAAAAAAATTATTGTTGGAATTACAGGAGCTTCTGGAACAATTTATGCAATTGATCTCCTCAAAAGGCTTCATCGTCTACCTCAAATTGAGATTCACTTAGTACTAAGTTCTTGGGCTCAAAAAAATTTAGAATTAGAAACCACTACTTCCTTATCAGAAATTAAACAATTAGCTGATTACACTTATCAAAACCAAGATCAAGGAGCAAAAATTGCAAGCGGTTCATTTTTAACTTCAAAAATGATTATTGTACCTGCAAGTATGAACACGATTGCTAAAATCAACTATGGCATTGCTGACAATTTAATTACTCGAGCTGCTGATGTAATGCTTAAAGAAAGACGACAACTGATCATCGTGCCTCGTGAAACACCATTTAATGTGACTCATTTAGAAAATTTAACTCATCTAGCAAAATTAGGAGTTCAGATCATTCCTCCTATTCCTGCTTTTTATAATCATCCACATACAATTCAAGATTTAATAGATCATCAAACTATGAAAGAATTAGACGCCCTTGAGATTGAGAATGATGTCGGTTCCCGCTGGAACGGAGATTAAAATCAAATAAAAAAACCGCATTTGGCGGTTTTTTTATTTCTTAAATTAATTATTTAACGGAAACTTTTAATAATTCATCATCCTTATTAACCTTATTTTTTGCTGTAATAGTTAACTTCATTTTATTTTTATCAAAATTCGTTAAAATAATTGGCGTAATACAATTATAATGTTTACTTTCTATCAATTTCTGATCAAATTTAATTAATGGCTGACCTAAAACTACTTGATCCCCTTGCTTAACTAAACTTTCAAAACCTTCACCTTTTAATTCAACAGTATCTAATCCTAAATGAATTAATATTTCGATCCCTTGTTCACTTGTTAAACCAATAGCATGTTTAGTTTCAAAAAGCATTGTTACCTTACCAGAAAAAGGAGCATTAACTAATCCAGCTTCAGGTTTAATTGCCACTCCAGGTCCCATTAAACCTTTGGCAAAAGTTGGATCTGGTACTTCATTTAAGGCTACTACTTCACCAGCTAAAGGACTATTAATTACTTGAGGCTTATTTAAGCTTATAGTTTTATTTGCTGGAGTCGTAGATGGTTCTTTAGCCGTTGATGTCCCTCCTACCGTTTTAACTTCAGGTTTTGGATCTGTTTTTGCAAAAAACCAAGTAAGAGCAAAAGTAACTACGAAACCAATACCTACAGATATAAAAGCATTTACAATATTTAAAGGATTTTTGCCAATAAATACAGCAAAACTAGCTAAACCTGGAGTTCCGGCAGTATAACGAACAACCCCATTTAATCCTGAATACAAACCTCCGACTGCTCCACCGGCCATAACACAATATAAAACATTTTTTACTTTTAAAGTCACTCCGAATAAAGCAGGTTCAGTAACTCCCAGCAAGGCTGTAACACCAGCAGAAGAAGCAATTTCTTTCATTTTTAATTCTTTACTTTTCAAAGCCACTGCTAATGCTGCAGCCCCTTGACAAATATTCGAAACAAAACTACCTGGTCCCATAATTGCCTCGTAGTTATAAGTTGCATAAGATTGGACAATAATTGGAGTAAAACTCCAATGCATTCCTGTCATTACTAATAGCGGGAATAAAGCACCCATTAAAGTACTAACTAACCACGGAATATGCTGATTTAAGAATTCAAAGAACCCAGCTAAAATATTCCCGATAAAAGAACCCAGCGGACCAAATAGGAAGAAAGTAAATGGAATAACAATAATTAAAGTTACTAATGGTTTCATCAAAAACTTAATTACTTTTGGTGAAATTCGGTCGGCAAACTTCTCAACATAACTCATAAACCAAATGGCTAAAATTGAAGGAATAACACTTGATTGATAAGTTACATTAGGGATTTTCAAACCAAAAAGTGAAATACTAGCACCTTTAGTCACTAATGCAACAAAGTTAGGATGAATTAAAGCTGCACCTACCATCCCTGCGAGAAAAACATTAGTTTTCAATTTCATTGCTGTAGAAACAGCAACAAAAATTGGTAAAAAGTAAAATCCCGAATCTGAAACAAAACTTAAAAATTGATAACTTGGAGCTTTTTCGGTTAAGATCCCCGCAAATTTTAGAAGAACTAATAATGCTTTGAGCATCCCAGCCGCTGTCAACATTGGAATAATTGGTGTAAAAATCCCCGAAATTGCATCAAAAAAACGATCCATAAGGGAATGTTGGTTCTTAGCGGTTGCTGATGTTTTATTATTGTTTGTATCACCCAATAAATTATTTAAAGCCGCCATGACATTTCCCACATCTGGTCCAATAATAACTTGATATTGCGCACCACTTTTATTAATATCAATAACCCCATCGATTTGACGTAAAGTAGCTTCTTGTACCTTTTGATCATCAACCAAATCAAAACGCAAACGTGTAGCGCAATTGGTAACACTTTGGATATTCTTTGAACCCCCGACGGCATTCAAGATTGCTTGCGCTGTTTGAGAATAGTCCATTTAATCCTACCTCGAATTCTAATTAAACTAAATTAAATAATCATCTTTAAAAAATAGTTAACAGTTTAAACCTTGTTATGTATTAATTTAAAAAAGCAATTACTATAAAACAACCGTTTTATAATTATTAATCTATTTTAACAATTGCTTTTGAATTAAGATAGCTTAATTAATAAATTTAGCTTAAAATATGTATTTTTTTATTTGCTTAGTGTAAAATAATACTTAATAAATAAAAAAGTATTAAGGACTATGATGAATAATAACGTCAAAGACATTCTAATTAAAAATCATCTCAAAGGGATAGTTTTAATTATCAAAAAAGGACAATCTACTCTAATTAGTGAAGGTTTCGCTGACGTAAAACAAAAAATTTTAAATGGCGCCGTAAAAACTATTTATCCCTTAGCGTCATTTCAAAAGCCGCTTACTGCAGCTGCAATTTATTTATTAATAAAAAATAACCAGCTTCATTTATCAACTACTTTAAATCACTTTTTCGCTAAAATTCCCCGAGCTGATCAAATAACAGTTGAACATTTATTAAGCCATTCATCTGGACTTACAGCACCTGAAAAAGGACCTGAAGTTAGTCTTCTAGAAAGTGGAGCTATAAATTGGCAATTAGGTCAACTTACAATTTGCAATCTTCCTGGCGAAAAATTCAATTATACTAACCTTAATTATGTACTTTTAGCTGGAATTATTCGTCAAATAACTCAACAAAGTTATCAACAATTTTTAACTGAACACATCTTACAGCCTGCGGGAGTTAAAAATATTTTCTTTTGGAATAACTTACCCAATGATTACCACTTAGCTAAAAGTTATATTTACGAAAAACAAGATTACGAAAATGAAAATCAACTTGAAGCTTCATTAGCAGCAACTCTTTTAGGTGCAGGTAATCTTTATGGAACTCCTGAAGATTATTACTTACTACAACAATCTTTAATTAATGGTAAAGTCTTAACTGCTGATGATTATCAAGAGTTAATTGCTCATTCAACTAAAAGTACTTCTAATTACCGTGGGGGAATGTATCATGAAAACTGGCAAGGAAATAACTATAAATACATTTTTGGCTACCTCTCCAGTAACGGTACTAAAAACGCTCATCCTAATTATGCTAATGAAATGTATTTAAGTGAAGATAACCAAAATGGGGTAATTCTTTTTACTAATCAATCTCCTAATGCTCTCAAGAATAAAGACTTTAAAAATATTGCTCAAACTTTGATTTAAACAAATAAAAAAGCGTTATTAGAACGCTTTTTTTAATTTAAAAATTACTTTTAGACCGTTGTGCTAGCTTTTGATCAATAATCTCTAAAACGGTTTGACGATCATTGGAATTTCCAACAAAATCGTATTGATCACAGTCAATTTCCATTTTAGGGCTATGATGATAATTTTCATACCATTGCTGATAGCGTTTAATTAAATTTTGATAATAAGGAATTAAAGAAGGATCATTTTCAGGTTGCTCATAGCTACGACCACGTTTTTTTATATGTTTTAACATCTTACGGTAAGAAATTTTTAAATAAATTAATAGATCTGGTACTTTCTTATGAGCTGCATAGGGTAATTCTTCCATCATATTTGCAAAAAGTTGCTCATAAACCTCCACTTCTATAGGTGTTGTTCGACCCATTTCTGCATTAATATGAAAAAACAAGTTATCTTCATAAATCGATCGATCTAAAACATTATTATCATCTGAAAGTGCCTGCTTAATTAAAGCAAAACGCATATTTAAAAAGTAAACCTGCAATAAAAAAGCATACTTTTTTGGATTCTTATAAAATAATGGTAAAACTGGATTATTATCTACTGGTTCATAGAATGCCTTTTTATGCAAGTGCTTTGCAAGAATCTCAGTCATACTACTTTTCCCAGCTCCAATCATCCCACTTAATACAATCATCATTATTCTCTTTTCTATCTTTCTATATACAGTAGCACTATATCTTTAAGTCACCGATATATAGTATATTATATTGTTGCCAGTAACCCTAATTTTTTTCAAAATAAATTCTTTAACATTTATTATCATCTTAAAAAGTTTATTTAATTATTTTATACAAAGTTGGTATTTTTATCTATATAAACTTATAATAAATAAAAAGAGTTTAGGAGGAAGCAAAATGCAAAAAAGTTATCCTTTAATTTCCGGACATAAACGTCTCAATTGGGTTCAATGGATCTTAATCTTACTAGCAAACGTTGTCGCATATTGTTGTTTGCTTTTACCTTATTTTATAGAATTACCAAATAATTTAATCTTTGATTATGACCATCCCTTACTGGTTGCTGCTTTATTCAAAATTCTCATTGTAAGTCTTTTTTTATTTATTCAAATTATAGCTTTACGATTAGTAACGGGACATGAATGGCATCACCTTTTCCATCGCCCAACTTTAAAAGAGTTAGGAATAGCTTTAATCTTTTTTATTTTAACTTACGTTATTTCCATCGTTACTGGTTTAATTTCTAAATCTTTATTTAGCAGTGTTTCTGGTAGTGCCGCTGCTGGACTAACCATCCACACTTCTCATGTCTGGGGAATTTTTGCATATGAACGTTTAACTAGTGCCATTCAAATTATGGGTGAAGAATTCTTAGCATTAATGCCATTTTTAGCATTTACTCAGCTAGCTGATCACTTTAATTTACCTAAACCTACTTGGTGGGGTAACATTATTTCTTCATTAATTTTTTCTTTACTTCATCTTTCAACTTATGATTTCAACATTGGGTATGTAATTTTAGGACTAACTTTTACTAGAATTATTTTGACTTGGTCTTATCAAAAGACAAAAAATATTTGGATTAGTTTTTTAGTTCATTATCTTTTTGATACTCTGTCATTTTTAGCACTACTTTTTGCTTAATTATTTAAATAGCAATATTGCAATATCCAACATAATGTAATAAACCAAAATAAAATCGATCTATTTTTTACTTTAAAAAATAAGATCGATTTTTTATTTTTAAGCTTGAATAATTAAAAGATTTTAATTAATTTAAGCTAGATTTAAAATATCTGAAGGCTTTTTTAACAAATAATCTGCCGTGGTTAACTTAGTTTTTTTATCAGTACCCCATTGAGCCAAAGCAAATTTTGTTCCTGCCCGATGAGCTGATTCTAAATCATAAGCTGTATCACCTACATATAAAAAATCATCGGGAGAAATATTAATTTTTTTTATTGCATAGACGATCGGCGCAGGATCAGGTTTATGTTTTTTGGTCATTGAAGCATTAACAATTAAATTAAAATATTTATTGAGCCCAAATTGAGAAAACTCAGTTTGAAATTCTGTTGCAGTTTGAGAAGTAACAATCCCTGTAATTATTTCGCTAGCTGCTAATTGTTTTACGATTGATGTTACACCAGGGAATAGCTGTAACTCATCAGATTGTTGCGCAACAGCTTCCATCCAAAGTTCATTAATATGATTACGTAATTTATTATCTTTAATAAAAGACTCTAAAGCTCTTAAACCAGGAATGCCCAAGGTAAATGATAATTCTGCTAATGTTTTTTTGATACCTAATTCTTCCTGTAAAACCTTTTGCAGTGAACTTAAAGTCACATTAGTTGTATCAATTAAAGTTCCATCCAAATCAAAAAAAATGGCCTTAAATTTCACAAAATCACCTTCTTTAGGAATTGCCTAATTTCAATGTAATTATTGATGAAATCAAGCTTATATTGCCATATTATCATTAATTTTTCGACTACGATAATATTTCTATTGCCTTTTTTAATTCTTAATTTATTTCTACTAACTAAATTAATAGTGTAATTATGCTATAATTGCTATATGCGTATCAAATTA
>CALYQJ010000012.1 GCA_945285405.1 uncultured Lactobacillaceae bacterium
TTAAGGAGGATGTGGGATTCGAACCCACGCGCGATGTTACTCGCCTGACGGTTTTCAAGACCGTTCCCTTCAGCCGGACTTGGGTAATCCTCCATGGTCACAAACTGTTTATTATTTTAACAAATTGTTTAGTGTTATGTCAATGTGTTTTAAATCAAAATTTGAATTGATTTTCAAATTTTCTTATATAAAGCCGGAAGAAACATTCGGTGAATTCGGGGTAAGACTTACCAGAATATATCCTGGATTCGTAAAGTATTATTTACTGCAATTATTCTAGTAAATGGCGTTTGGATTGGTAATTCAATCAAACTTTTAGTTATGACATTAAGTAGATTCTATTGCTTAACGTCAGTCTGGATTAGTTGCTGAAAAAAAGTTGCTTAGATAGCTTATATATTAAGATTATACGATTAAGGGAATAAGAAATATTTTTGGCATAAAATTAATATATTCAAGTTAAAAAATATTTTGTTAAGAGATACAAAATAAAAAATCCAATAGAAAATTTTAATAACTTTTTGATTATTCATTTTTATTCGATTTCTTCACATAATGGAATTATTAATTAGGTTCAAATGTCTTTGTTGGATGAAACTATGACTAACGAAATATCTAGTATTTTAACTAAATTGATTTTTTGTGAAGGTTATTATAAACTTGTACAAGCTATTGTATACAAAGGAGAAGTTCGTTTTAAAACTTTATTTGATAAATTATTAATATTATGTAAAATTTTGTGATATTAAAATTGAAAATTGAAAAGGGAAAAGATGCCTATTATACTATCTGTGTTACTAGAGATTGCGGCTTTAGAAGCAAATGTATTTATATTTTTTAATAAAATTTTTAGTAAAAAAAATAAAATATTACTTGCCTTTGTAAATTTAGTTGTTTGTATGGTATTTCTATTTATATCTACTTTTCACATTGATCAAATTATTGTTAGTCAAGATCAGTACTTGATAATTACAAGTTTAGTAATTGGCGGATTTTATTTAACTCTTAAAGATAAAAAATCAGAATTTTTCCCCCTTCTTTTATTCTTTTTAATTGAGAATGTTTTTTCTAAGCAAGTGATTAGTACATTTATAAAATATAAATTAATATTGGGAATAGTCCCATATGAATTTTTGTTAAACTTTCTTTTGCAAGTTTTAATTTCATATATATTAAAGAAAAAATTTAAATCTATTATTTCAATGTTATTTAATACAAAAAAGAAAATAATCTTAACTACAATTAGTTTATTATTGTTTTTTGCTTTTCAAATGTTAGTATCTAATGGTCCATTTACTAGTAGATATTTTTTTTATATAAAAAATGGTGAAACAGTAAATAATGAAAATTTCCAATTTAATGGAACAAAAGAATTAATATACAAAAGTAGACCTGGAGAAGCCAGTAAGTTTTACCAAATTTTTTTGATTTTTACATCTTTTATAATTTTTATTTCACTTTATATTAATTTTGAAATTAGAAATAACCGTCGGAATAAGCGACTCGAACAAGAAAAAGTTATGATGGAAAATTATATCGATACACTAGAAAGAATGCAGTTAGATATTCAAAAAGTCCAGCATGATCATATGAATATAATGATTGGCATTAGTGGTTTTATTAATGGAAGCAAAGTTGATGATTCAGGACTTATAAATTTTTTTGAAAAACACAAGATGATAGAAAATTCAGTACATTTAAAAACGGGAACAATTAATCAAATTAAAAAGATCAATTTACCTGCTGTAAAAGGAATAGTTTCAACCAAAACAATTCAAGCTATACAATTAGGAATTAATGTTTTTATTGAATGTAGTGATGAAATTAATATTAGAAAAGTAGATCAGTTTGATTTATCCAGGGCACTTGGCATTATTCTTGATAATTCTATAGAAGAGTGTAAAAAACAGGAAAATGGTCAAATAAATATAGCTTTTATTAACGATAACCATCAAACTATAATTATTATTGCAAATACTTGTATTAAGAGAACATTTCACATAACTCCTGGCGAAACTTCAAAAGGAGAGAATCATGGCATGGGATTACAAAATTTAGATGAAATTATTAATAGTTCAAATCATTTATCCTTAGAAACGACATGCGCTAACTATTTATTTACACAGAAGATTTTCATAAATTAGATGAGAAAATATAGTAATTTATAAAGGGAATATAATGATTCAAATATTTATATGTGATGATCAAAAAAATCATCTGGATATGATAAGAAAAGTGATTGAGAATAAAATAGTTTTTTCCGATGTTCCAATGAAAGTTGCTTTAGCAACGACAAATCCTATAGAAATTATTAAAAATATAAATCCCAAAACCACAAATGTTTATTTTTTAGATATAGATTTAAATAGCGTATCTTATGATGGTCTTAAATTGGGAGTAAAGATCAGAAGTATTGATGTACATAGTTTTATCATTTTTATTACATCACATTTAGAATTTGGAATGTTAACCTTTGAGTATAAATTAGGTGCTTTTGATTATATTGTAAAAACGTCGGATAAGCAGCTTTTTGCAAATAAAATAGACATTGCGCTTAAGGCCATTTCTGAAAGATATCAGACTGATCAACATAACCAAGAAGATGAAGGCAATATGCAGATTAAAAAATTTGTATCGAATCATGAAGAAAAGCATATACCAACTAAAGAACTTATAATGTTGGAAGTAGTCGGAAATCATAAAATTAAAGTTTTATCAAAGCACCAAATTTTTGAGTGTTATGGTACTTTAGGTAGTTTTATTGCTGAATTGCCTGACTATTTTTTTCGAATTAATAGAAGTATCATTATTAATTTAAAAATGGTGGTCAACTGTTCGACTAAAAAAGAGATAATCATGATGTCTAATGGTGTTAGTATTTTATGCTCTAGGAGGCAACTAAGAAAATTAAACAATTTATTAGATGAATTGACTTATCAATAGAATCTGATTAGTGAATTATCTGCTAATTAGCATATTAAAAATTCTAAATAAAAAATAGCTATTCGCGTATTACGTGAATAGCTATTTTTTATGGTTTTAGGTAAGAATAACTGCAATTCACGTTGCTTTTAAGTCGAGAGATTGTTTTTTAAGTAAAGTGTACATATATCTTAAAGGATGGAGAAAGTGATTATGAAAAAATGAGTAAAAATCAGGTCGCTTTAGCAAGTACTGGTTCATGGTATTGCTGTGATTATTATAAAGATTGGGAAATTTATATCTTTGATGAGCCAATAAAAAACTTCAATGTTGAATCAACATACAAAGTATATAAATTCAAATAAAAAGAAAAACATATACAGCACTCCAACCATTTTACGGATACATAAAGGACAAATATTAAATAGATACGAAGGTACAAGGGATTATTCAGAAACTAAAAAAATATTTCAAAATAAGGATACTGATAAATGAAAAAAATTAAATTTTTAGCACTATTGTTAAGCTTTACATCCTTAGGTTCTGGCTGCCAATCAAAGCAAGAATCAAGTAGTGAAAATAAATCTCAAAAAGAGAGTAGTAAAGCAAGTGATACTACAAAATCTAAAACAAACAAAAGCCCTAATGAAACTTCATCCAAAGAAGAAGATGAAAAAAAGGGACGCTTAACTGTGGACGATGTCGAAGAAATTCCAGCTAGTGAATTTGAAAAAAAAACCAAAGGTTTAGAGAGTGTAATGATATTTTTGGGTGATCCGAAAAGTAAGGGATATGATGAAGCTCTTAAAAAATTTGTTGATGCTGCTAATGAATTTTCAGCAAAAGTATATAAAGTTAACACAAATAGTAAAGCTGGTAGAGAATTAGTTAATAAACATGAGTTAAGCGAGCCTTATGATGGCGTAGTTATGATGACCGGTGATATGAAAGGACATATGGCTTACTTGAATTTAGCGGGTCAAGGAATGCCACCGAGACAATCTTTAAAAAATATGCTAAGAGGAGGTGGAGGTGGGATGAATATTCAAAAATAAATATTGTTTATACCCTGTACTATTGTCGATTCCCGTTCATAAAAGAACAATTGAGGTATGAATGAAATAAATTCTGAAATTAAACGTTACCATATAGGAGCACAACAAATATATGTAAAGGAATTTAAGTATGAAGAAACATTTGATACCTATTGTAATAACAATAGTTGTTATTATTTCTTTGGCTGGTGGCTCGATATTTCTGTATTTAAAGAACAAAGACAGTCAAAATATCAAAAAGCAAGAAAGAGTTACAGAAACTCTTAATGTTAAGAAGAGTGATCCGCTAAGTTTTAACGGGATCTCTAAATCGAAAAAGACGCAAAGTATCACACTTAACCAAGCTCTCGGCGAGAACCTGTACTTGGAGAAACAAGACGGCGAAGCAGTATCTCAAGGTGAACTAATTGCCACCTATTACCACTTGAAAGATTACAACACTTTTTTAGATAAACAAAGCAAGGTACGACAAAAAAATAACGAGATTGATAATGTTAAAGCAGATGTTCAGAATAACTCGATGAAGATCGCAAATCTCACTAATGAGGTGATTCAGTTAAATAAAGAAATTAGTAAGATGCGTGATGATGCTCCTAACAAGGTCTATGCGCAATTTGATGGTGTATTAACAGTTCTGACTTCAACAGGCAATGATGGTATGAAGCCGTTAGCTGAGATCAGTAGCAATGAATCTAGTGTAGTTATTTCGGTCAGTGAATATGACTTGAGTCATCTTTATCAAGGCCAAGAGGTAAAACTTGTGCCTGGTGATTCAGGAACTAAGGTTAAAGGAACAATCACAAGTATTGCAAATCGTCCTGATAATACTAATAGTAAGATTTCAACTTATACGACTCAGATTAAACCTGAAATTGAACTTAAAAACGGTAGTCACGTCCAAGTTATAGTACCCTTGAAAGAAATCAAGATTCCAAACTCAGCGGTGAAGAAAGAAGATAAGAAGTTCTATGTCTATAAAGCAAATGGTTCTAAGAATATGAAGAAAGGGATTCAAGGATTTAAGAAAGACAACTACTTTGTTGTTACTAAAGGGTTAAAGAATGATGAGTCAATCGTGAAAAACTATAAAGATGCGGACTAGCTTATGATTAAGATGAATAACATTAGTAAATCCTACATCTTAAATGATGATGAAACACCTCTCTACGTCTTAAAAAATATCAATCTTAATATTAAAGAAAAAGAGTTTACAGCAATCATGGGACCAAGCGGTTCAGGGAAGTCGACTTTAATTAATATCATCAGCTTTCTTGATCGGGATTTTGAAGGTGAATACTATTTCTTGGATGAAGACGTGAAAGAGTTTAAGGATAAAGATCTTTCTACGATGCGCAATCAGAATGTCGGTTTTGTGTTTCAGTCATTTAATTTGATCGAAACAGATACAATTTATGAAAATATAGAATTGCCTTTATTATATCGAGGTGCCACTCATCGCAGTGCTAAGCCGATTGTCTTAGATCAGCTGGAGAAAGTTGGACTGCTTTCAAAGAAAGACCAGCTGCCACGTCAGCTGTCAGGCGGACAAAAACAAAGAGTAGCCATTGCGAGAGCGTTAGCTAATGAGCCGACCTTTATAGTAGCTGATGAACCAACGGGTGCATTGGATACGCATACATCTACAGAAATTATGACGTTGTTTCAGAATTTAAATGCCGATCATGATGTCACAATATTAATGGTGACTCATGATTCGGAAGCAGCAGCATACTGTAAACGAATAATTGAAGTTAGAGATGGTCAAGTAATCGGATAGGTGGTTAATTTGAAACTAACAATTAGTATTGAAACTGCTGTTAAGGCAATTTTGAAAAATAGGCGTCGTAGTTTTTTAACGGTAATTGGGATTATTGTTGGGATTGCAGCAGTTATTACAATTATGACCGTCGGACGAGGCTATGAAAAGTATTCGCTAAAGCAACTTCTGGATAGTGATGATATTAAAAATAATAGAACGTCAATTACTTTTTCTCCTGAAGATGAGGACAACTTTAATAAAAGTAGTTTTAATTTTTTTAATGAGCGTGATTTAGATTTGATTCGCTCTATTCCAGGAGTATCTAAGGTGAATTATCAAGTAGAATCTCCAGATAAAATTTATCGTCAGAGGTCAGTTTTGGTCGATAGTAGTACACAAAATGAGAAAGTTCATTTAGTTAATGGAGCCGGAAATAAAGTAGACGACGGGAAAGATCTTAGTAAATCTGATATTGGAAATAAAGTAGTAACAATTTCTGACAATTTGGCAAAAAGACTATTTCCTGGTTTGAAAAGTGCCACTGACGCTGTTGGTAAAACTGTTGAAATTGATAATGAATCTTTTCTAATACAAGGAATATTTGGGTTTAATGTTTCTGATAACGTTCAAATTGAGATGAATAAAGAAACTTATTTAAATTATTTTCGTGGCACAGATAAAAAAAATATTCAAATTACAGTTCCTAGTAAACAGAATATTGCTAGTGTTGCTCTTAAAGTAATTGATGTATTGAGTCAAAAAGGAAGCATGAAAAATCTTGGAAATTATAGCTACTCGAACAGCGCAGCATTAACTGATTCGATTAGTTCAACATTGCGAATGCTAACCTTAATCGTAACGTTTATTGCCGGAATCTCATTATTTATTTCGGGGGTTGGTGTAATGAATATGGTTTATACTTCAATTTCGGAAAGAATAAAAGAGATTGGGATTCGAAGAGCTTTAGGTGCTACAGGAAAAGCTATCCAGTTACAATTTTTATTAGAAGGTTTGATGTTGACATTATTTGGCGGAATCATTGGTTATAGTTTAGGAGAATTCTTTGCTTTTATTATCAGCAAAGCAATGAGATTTGATTTTTCTTTTGATCCTTTTGTTGCTTTTCTAGCGATGGGGATTTCGATTCTAGTGGGGCTAGTATTCAGTTATATTCCATCAAAAAGTGCATCTCAAAAAGATGTTGTAGAACTTATTAAGTAATATAAATCAAGATTGGAGAAGAAATGAAAATAAGAAAAAACTCAAAAAAATGGATAATTATTGGTGTATTAGCTACAGCTGTTTTAGCAGGAGTAATATTTTTAATAGTAAAAAAAATGACTAAATCACCTGATTTAAAAAATATTAAACCAGGAGAAAGTATTAATTTAACTGAAGAGCAAATGAAAGATATGCAAAAAAATGCTGAAAAAAATCATATAAAAATAGAAATGCAGGATGACAAAAAATAATAATTATAGATAGTTTAGGCCATAATTTCCATTTTTTGGCATAACTAAGGGAATTATTATCCCAGTAGAAAGACGTATTTTAATGAAAAAGAATGTAATAACCATTATAACTTTATCAATTTTGACAATGATTCTGGCAATATATTCCGGATATAGTGTCAAAAATTCTATATCTCTGAACAAAAACTTAGCAGCAGTAAAAAATACTTATCCTGAAATATATGATGTAATTGATTCTCTTACTATTAATAATTTTCAAAATGAAGTAGAGAATGGTAAAGAAGTTTTAGTATATGTAGGGCGACCTTCATGTGGCGATTGTAATCAATTTGAACCATATTTGATTAAAATGATAAAGTCAAAAAAATTGGGTTCAAGTATCAAATATATGAACGTTGCTAAATTAAAAAAAAATAAAAATGCTTGGCAAAATTTTACCAAAAAGTATGGAATTAAATATACCCCAACGATAGCGAAATTTGATAATGGGAAACTAGTAGATAAAGTAAATTGGACCCCAGAAAATGGAACAAATCTTAAAAAGTTTGACAAGTTTTTAGATCAATTTAAATAGTTTGTTTTTAAGAATTAACTGCAGTTGATTTTCATATATAATATTGGATTATTTCTCCTGCAATAAGAAGGGTAGGCGGTTTTCTCCCTCCTAGTCTGCCCTTCTTATTGCAGGAGAATTTTATTTAAATTAATAAAAATATATAATTATATGTTTCTAATATTCATTAGTTTCTTGAAATATGCTCGTGTAGATGTGGGTATTGCTGTTTTGATTGTTAACATTTTTTGCGTTATATATTTAATTTTCGAAACCAAAAAGGAGTAAAATTATGATTAAAATTGGTACATATTACCATTCCAATATTTACTGAATAAAATTGATTTTGAAAGATAATGTTCGACATTTTAACTCCTTCTCAAATGAAAACAATTAAATAAGAATGTTTAAATAGAAACATTCCAACTGGTCTTCACACATTGAAAGTTTAATTATTTTCAAATTTATTTTTAAGATTAAAACTAGTAAGTAAATCAGCTTAGCAATTTGAAAAAAATATTTCAGATGTATAAGAATAGTGTACTAGAGATGGTAGTTTGTTAGTAAACTTGCGATGAAAGTGGTTGTCAAATAGATTAAATACGCTTCTGCTATAGAACTTATATTTAAAGATTGCTTAAGAACGAGTTTTGTACTAGAAGATAGAGAGTTATTGTTGTATTGGAAAATATGTATTATTTGTTTTAGTGCTTTTTATTATATATCAGATTCTATTTTAAATAGTTTTTTCTTAAAATTGCGTGACATGTTGAATTAATTAAATTGGAGAAATATGAAATTGAATGAACGCCGAGAAATCGATCAAATTGATCAAAAAATGACTCAACTTTTTGAACAACGGATGAAATTAAGTGCCAAAATTGCTCAACATAAATTTGAGCAAAATCAGCCAGTAACTGATTGGAAACGAGAAGCGGTGATTATTAGTGAAGAAACCAAACAGTTGCAAAACCAGCACCTAGCAAGTTATTTGAAAGAATTCTACCAAGATTTATTCTTGATTTCTAAGCAGTATCAAGCTAAAATAATTCAGGATTTAGAATCTTCAACAAAAAGAAGTTCTAAAATTTAAAAAAAATCTTGCAATTGTGAGTGGTCCGAGAGTATAATTAATAACTGCAGGTGCTTTTGCATTAAGTTTGTGGCTCGGTAGCTCAGTCGGTAGAGCAAAGGATTGAAGCTCCTTGTGTCGGCGGTTCGATTCCGTCCCGCGCCACCTTGGAGGAGTAGCGAAGTGGCTAAACGCGGCGGACTGTAAATCCGCTCCTTCGGGTTCGGTGGTTCGAATCCACTCTCCTCCATAATAATAGGGATATAGTTTAAAGGTAGAACTGCGGTCTCCAAAACCGCCAGTGTGGGTTCAATTCCTACTATCCCTGTTATGGCGGTATTGGTGAAGTGGTTAACACATCGGTTTGTGGCACCGACATACATGAGTTCGATCCTCATATACCGCCTATATTAATGGGATATAGCCAAGTGGTAAGGCAAGGGACTTTGACTCCCTCATGCGCAGGTTCGAATCCTGCTATCCCAATTTTTTTATTTTTTTTGGCGGTATAGCCAAGTGGTAAGGCACGGGTCTGCAAAACCTTTATCACCGGTTCAAATCCGGTTACCGCCTTGCTTTTTTATTTGAGACAAAACTAGTAATAGTTTTGTCTTTTTTTATTTATATATTTTTAATAGAAAAATATTTACTTTTTCAATTAAATGAGCTTAAAATTTGTTTTGAAAGGGCTTTATAAAAGTAGAAAAGGAAAATTGATGAATAAATTAAATGTAAAAAATAAATTACCATTTTTTTTAATTATTTTAGAAGTGTTTTTGATTTGTAATTTCGCAAAACCAGAAACAGTTAAAGCAAATTCTTCAAACCAGCCTGATGAAATCCAGATTCAAAACCTAATTAGTAAGATGTCATTAGAAGAAAAAATCGGTCAATTATTTATTTCTCGTACTCCTAATAATCCTGAACAAGCGCGTTTTGATGCTCAAAAATACCATTTGGGTGGCTATATTATTTATGGATCAGATTTACAAAATCAAACAGCATCTTCTTTTAAAACTAAAATTGATAGTTTTCAAAATAGTTCAAATTTACCATTATTAATTGCTGTTGACCAAGAAGGAGGAAAAGTATCACGGCTAAGTACGTTATGGCCTGATCAAGCTTTCCCATCACCGCAAGATATTTATCAAAAGAGAGGGATAGATGGAACGCTGGAAGAAGCTAAAAGAGTTGGTCAGCTTTTAAAAAGCTTAGGAATTAACTGGAATTATGCGCCAGTAGCTGATAGCACTAGTGATCAAAATAGTTTTATCTATTCCCGTACTTTAGGGGCAAATTACGAAACTACGAGTGATTATATTAGACGGGTTGTTCCTGCTTGGCAAAGTACAGGGGTTGCTGCAACTTTAAAGCATTTTCCTGGTTATGGTGCTGCTAAAGATACCCATACAGCTTTTGCTACGGTTCAAAAGTCGAAGTCAGACCTATTAAGTCAAGATTTGTTACCCTTTGAAAGTGGCCTCCAGGCTGGAGTTGATTCAGTGATGATTACTCATGTCATTTATGAAAATTTAGATCCGCTTTATCCTTCATCTCTTTCAAAAGTTATAATTACTGATTTATTACGTAATCAACTTAAGTTTTCAGGGGTTATCGTTACAGATGCTTTGGAAATGGGAGCAATCAGTGATTTTGTTAAAGACCATGCGGGAGTGAGTGCAGATATGATGGCGTTAACCGCGGGAAATGATATGATCATGAATAATGATTATGCTACGGCAATTCCTTTAATTAAACAGCAAGTCCAAATGGGAAAAATCTCTGAAAAAGAAATCAATGATCATGTTTATCGTATTTTAAAATTAAAAGCTAAATTGAATTTATTTAATCAAAATCATCAAGTTAATGCAGTCACGGTTTCAACAATAAAATATACTAATGATAATCATGCCGTGATCAGGGGCCAAGTTTTAAGTAATGATAAAACTAAAGGAAGTAATATTCATATACTTGCACAAAATAATCAAGAGGTTGGCAATTGTCAAATAACAAGTAATGATGGAACTTTTCAAGTTAAAGTACCATTATTTTCCCAAAATCAAAAATTGACTTTAACCAGTTCTATTCAAACGATTGCTCCAACCACAACGATGATTAGTTCTAAAGAAGAAGTTGCTCAATTTGAAACAATTAAAGTATCGTCCTTAAGTTATCAAGGGTCAGATGTAATTATTAAAGGACAAATTACTAATCAAAATGCCAAAGTGAAACTTTTAGGTGAACAATTATTAGCTTCTGATGAAGAAGGTAACATAATTGGACAAACCGTAATTGGTCAAAATAACCAATTTACTTTGACTTTACCGCACAATTTCCAAAGTTTTAAAGTTGCTTTAAGTACAGCTATTGCAGGGGTAAAAATGTCTCAACCCCTTGTAATTTCACCACAAAGCAATAATTCAACCATGGTTGTTCAGTACCGAGTGCAACAACGTCCGTATAGTATTTTAATATGGCAAAAAAATTCTCATGACAAGATGATTCCCAGCAATCCTCACAAATATTTAGCTGATGGCACAAAAGTGAAAGTTCAAAAAACTCAAAAACTTGGGAATCAAGTTTTTGCTTTAGTCGATAATAATCTATGGGTGGAAAAAAAGTATTTAGTTTTTGAAAAAGATTATCAACCATCGATTATAAAAATTGGTAAGGTTAACTATGTTCCAGGATATTACGTTTATCTAAGAAATGAGCAAGGTAAGCGAATGAATCAAAAGGTAAAAGCAGGTAGTGAATGGCGGGTCTTTGATAAAAGAACTATTAATAACGAACTTTACTATTGTTTAGGAAATATGCAACAGTGGATTCAGGCTAAATATTTAATCATAAAAAAGTAGAATTTCTTAAAAAGCCAAGCAGCTTAATTAAAACTGACTTGGCTTTTAATCTTTAAATATATAAGTATTCTATTTTTGATATACTGCTTGTTGACAATTTGGGCATAATCCATGAACTTCAATTTGAGCTTCCCTAACTAAGAAATTACTTTCTGCTGCGGCTTTTCTTAAAAGATCTTGAAATTCAAAATTATGTCCATCCACAATTAGACCACAACGATCACAAATAATATGATAATGAGGTGTTCCAAAGTAGTCAAAATGGTGCTCATTTGATTTCTTATCATCAATATTAATTACAAGTTTAGCTTTAATTAGTGCTTCAAGAGTATTGTAAACAGTAGCTAAACTTAATGACCGATCTTTTTGGTTTAGATCATTATAAATTTGTCGTGCAGTAGGATGAGTATGACTGTTTATTAAATATTTTAAAATTGTTTTGCGCTGTTGGGTAATTTTTGCGCCTGATTTTTTTAAGCAAGTTAATGCTGTTTCAAAACTATCTTCGGCCATTTTTCCTCCTTAAGAGTACTTCTTATCTAGATTTTAACGCATTCATGTAAAAACGCCAACAAAAGTCTTAAAATCATGGTTTTTTAGAAAATTATTTAAATAATATAGCTATATTATTTAATAAATCATACTTACGACCGATGGCATTAGCTTAAAATTTACCGATAATAATATACGAACAGCAGCAAGTGTTCTTCACTTAGGCTGAAGGCATGAATGCAGTTCACATTTTCTCCCCTAAACACATTAATCTTTTATTTACCTGGTATCCCCCGTACCAGGTAATTTTTTTAGAAAAATAAAAAGCAGATTATAATCTGCTTTTTATTAATAATACCGGTGCTCGGGCTCGAACCGAGACGTCATCGCTGACACTAGATTTTGAGTCTAGCGCGTCTACCAATTCCGCCACACCGGCTTAGTGCATTAACTTAAACATTTTATTAAAAAATTTGCTTTTTGTCAATAAACTCTACCTTTTTATTCTAATTTACTCATTCAGATTTTTAATAAGGCTTACTAATAGAATAATTTTGCTAATTCGATGTTTTGTAGGAGTTTGTTATATAATAAATTTATTTGATAACATCAATTTTTGAAAAAAGCATTAGCATTGCTTTTAATTTTAAAAGAAGGTTAAAGAAATATTGAATATCGGAATTTTTACGGATACATATTTTCCTCAAATTAGTGGAGTAGCTACTTCTATCAAAACCCTCAAAGAAGAATTAGAAAAATTAGGACATAATGTTTATATTTTTACAACGACCGATCCTTTAGTAACAAAAGGGACTAATGAACCCAATATTTATCGTTTTGGTAGTGTTCCTTTTCCTTCTTTTACTGAAAGGCGGGTAGCAGTTCGGGGATTATTTAAAGCAGTAACAATTGCTCGTAAGTTAAAACTTGATCTAGTCCATACACAAACTGAATTTTCTATGGGTTACATTGGTAAGTATGTGGCTCATGCTTTAAAAATTCCTGCAGTTCATACATATCATACGATGTATGAAGACTATTTGCACTATATTATGAATGGGCATCTTTTACATCCTTCAGGTGTAAAACAATTATCGCGAGCTTTTCTGTACCATATGACTGGTTTAATTTGTCCGAGTCAACGGGTAATGGATACGATGATTCGTTATGGAATTAAGATTCCAATGCGGATTATTCCTACTGGCGTCGATTTATCCCAATATAGCCAAAAAGTTAATATTAATTTACGAACAGAATATAATATTCCTCAAGATGCACCGGTTATTCTCTCGGTAAGTCGTGTAGCTTATGAAAAAAATATTGATTTTTTACTTCGAAGTTTTGCTCAATTACTAAAAAAATTGCCTTACGTTTATTTGTTTATTGTTGGTGATGGTCCAGCAATTGATGATTTAAAGCAACAAGCTAGTGAGTTAGGGATCGCTTCAAAAGTTATTTTTACCGGATATGTTCATCATAGTAAAGTGGTAGCTTATTATCAGCAAGCTAATATTTTTGCTTCAGCCAGTAATACTGAGGCTCAAGGGTTAACTTTTTTAGAATCTTTAGCGGCGCACACCCAAGTATTGGCTTGGGATAATGATTATGATCGTAATTTGTTGCATGATTCTAGTTTGGGTGCAGTTTTTTCTAAAGAGGACGAGTTAACCAATTTAATGTTGTTATACTTGACCAAAAATATTCCAATAAAAAAAGATGTTTTAGAACAGGAATTGACCCAAATTTCGGCAAAACATTTTGGCGAAAAGGTTTTAGAGTTTTACTATGATTTACAAGAACATTTCGAAGGAGAAAAGCAAGAAGGACTTAATGAGGAAGAAGTTAGCATGATGCGACGAGTTAGTGGTTATTTAAAGTTATCGCGAATTCACGATCATGATGAAGATCTTAATGAATATTCGATCGGTTATGCAGGTGAAGGGAAAAATCGAAGTTTAATTTTAAGTAATTTCGTTAAACAAAATTATCAAGTATATGCTTTACCAAGCGAAGATAACGTTCGTGAAACTAAAAAAGTAACTATTGTGAATAACTTTGAAGCTCTGTTAACCAAAGCCAAAATAATTTTTGTGGAGTTTACGGATCAAAATTTGTTAATTCAGCAGGCTAAAAAATTACAAGCGGATCAAGTTATGATTAATCTCTCTAGCTTGAAGAATTTTGATTTAACTAATTTGCGCCAAAATACTACTAAAATTGCTGGCAAACTTTTTGATAGTATCATGTTAATCAATGATTTTGAATCGATTTCAATTTTAGTTGGTGGAGATCAAGATGTGTATCAAGAAATTGCTCCAATTTTTGAGGTATTTACTGATGATTCTTTGTATGTTGGAACGATTGGTTCTGCTCAAATTGGACTTCAATCTTTAAATGTTTTACAAGATCAGTTAAAAACCGGGATCCAACAATCTTTAAATATTGCTCAAAAACCTGGTGTGGATTTAAATGCAGTTTTAGATCTTTTGGCAGATACTGATGAAACTGAATTTATTCGTCATTGGGGGAACCAAAAACTAGAACAAGATTTACAAAATCAAAATAAATCGCCACTATAAAATTAGTAAGCTTTATTTTAAGTTAAATGGTAAACATTAAAATAATTAAGTTGAAGTTTTTATGAACTTTTAATAACATCATAGAAGTTTTTGAAGGCGTATAGTACACTCAAAAAGGATGAACAATATTAATCTGCTTTGAATTGAAAGGAAATTTATTTTATGAAATCTGAATTAGCGGGAATTATTAGTCGTTTGGTTGCCATGCAAGATGGTAATGGTGAAATTAAAACTCGTCATTTTGAAAAAAATGGTGAAGATTTGGCTAAAGTTACTTATGATGAAGATAATCAAATTTTTCAAATTGACGAACTTAAAAATGGTGAATCATATAAATTCGACAATATTGATTTAGTAGCAATTGAAATTTACGATATTTTAGGAGCTTAACTTCAATAGGGAGTTATGATATTAATTTGAATTTAAGAAAGTTGAAAATTTTTTTCTTTGAAAAAAGAATCGGCTTTTATTTTCTTACTGCAATTTTATTTTTAATTAAAACCGATTTAACTTATCTCACTAAATTTAATTTAGGAGCGCAGACTTTTTTTCAAAAACTAATTATGTTTTTGAATCCTCTAGCTTCAGCACTTTTTTTGTTGGGGATAGGTTTATTTTTTAAAGGACGAAAATCCTATATCATTATTTTAGTCATTGATTTTTTAATGACAACACTGCTATTTGCTAATATTTTATATTATCGTGAGTTTTCTGACTTTTTAACGATTGAGGTAATTAGTAAAAGTGCACAAAATGCTAACGGCTTAGGCGGTAGTATTGTTGGAATTTTCAAAGTTTCAGATTTATTAGTTTATTTAGATTTGGTTATTTTGCTGATTTTAATTTTTACTAAAGTGATTAAATTAAGTTCTGCTCCTTTAAAGATTTATCAATCTTTTACTTTAATTTTGATTTCTTTAGTAGCTTTTTGTGGTAACTTATCTTTAGCTTACACTGATCGTTCAGGATTATTAACCAGAACTTTCGATAATAACTATATTGTTAAATATTTAGGAATTAATTTCTTTACTGGATATAATACTTTTCGTGCTCATGAAACTAATGCAATTCGTTCTAAAGCTAATGCGAGTGATTTAAGTAGTGTTATTCGATATCTTGATCAACACCGTGTTCCGGCAAGTCCCCAGTATTTCGGCAAAGCTAAAGGGAAAAATGTGATTATTTTTCACTTAGAAAGTTTTCAGCAGTTTTTAATTGATTATAAGTATCATGGTAAGGTAGTTACGCCAAATATTAATGCCTTGTTTCACAATCCTAACTCCATTAGTTTCGACAACTTTTTTAATCAAGTTGGTGAAGGCAAAACTAGTGATGCTGAAATGATGTTGGAAAATTCTTTATTTGGTTTACCGGCCGGAGCTGCTATGAGCATGTATGGTAACGAGAATACTTTTACCGCTGCTCCCGCAATTTTGCAACAACAGCAAAATTATACTACGGCGGTATTTCATGGAGGATGGCCTAGCTTTTGGAATCGAGATGTAACTTATAAAGGTTGGGGTTATAACACTTTTATTAGTCGTGGAGCTTTTTCTCAGAAAAAAGATTATTATTATGCTTACGGTTTAAAAGATAAAATTTTTCTGCAAGATACATCGAAGTATTTAAAGGAATTGCCTCAACCTTTCTATGCCAAGATAATTACGGTTTCTAATCATTACGATTTTAATTTTGATAAAAAAGATGTGACGATTGAACGTACTAATACAGGAGATAAAACAGTCGATGGCTATATTCAAACGGCGCGTTACTTAGATGAAGCTGTTGGTGAATTTATGACTTGGTTGCACCAAAGTGGCATGGCTAAGAATACTATCGTTGCTTTTTATGGTGATCATTATGGAATTTCAGATAACCATAAGCCAGCAGTCAAACAGCTTTTAGGTCGTGATCATTTTAATGAATTTGATGATGTTCAATTTCAACGTGTACCTTTAATTTTTTATTCCCCAGGGTTATCTGGTAAAATTGACCATACTTATGGAGGAGAAATTGATTTTTTGCCAACTTTGTTTGATCTTTTAGGGATTGATAATTCAAAAACAATTCAATTTGGTCAAGATTTATTATCAGGTAAAAGTAATCAAATAGTGGCCCAGCGTAATGGTAATTTTGTTACTCCCAAATACACTAAAGCTAAAGGTAAATATTATTTAACAACAACTGGCGAACATATTGCTTCTGAAAATGAAAGTGATAATGAAAAGTCAGAATTGGCTAATTTAAATAATGCAGTTACTACTCAGTTAAGCCTTTCTGATCGAGTAATTCAGCGCGATTTATTACGGTTCTATCAAACTCCAAATTTCAAAAAAGTTAAACGTACGGATTATTCCTATACTAATAAAGCTACAAAAAAATTATGGAAGAAATTTACAAATAATCCTAAAAATTATGATAATCAAGAAAAAGAATCTGGTTTAGCTAGTTACCCTTATGAAACGGATGCGCCAGAATTAATTTCTAAGGGAGAACGTCCGAATAATCGTTTAAATCCAGTTAAAGCATCAAATTTGGATGATAACGATAAAGAAAAGATTACGAGTCATTTTAATGATTGGTTAGGCCAGCAAGTTAGTAAAAATAAATTAGCAGTGATGCTATTTGAACCGAAAAATTTACAAGATAATTCATTTTATCAAGCGTCAAACGGCAAAATTGGTCAAAATAATAGTTATCCTTTGCATCCATTACAAAAACCGTTAATTATTTATCATTCCAAAACTGGTAAACAAGGATTGGTTGATGGAGTAGGACAAGAAGATATCGATTTTAGTAAGCCATTTGAGGCTTATCTGTTAACTGATGATGGTAATATTTATCAAGCGCGTTTATTTGATAGTACTTTTCCCGGAGTTTACAATGGAACTCCTATGACTGACACGCAGATGGTATATTATGTACCATTACCAGTAACAAGTAGTGTTTTCTTAAAATATCAAGAGTTAATTAAAGACAATAATAAATAATTTAAGTAAAGATTTGTTAATTAGATAGAATTAAGGAGCACTTTATGAATGAGAAAGAAAAAGCTGAAAAATTAAAAAAACTTACGGCAGAACAATTAGCAGTAACACAACAAGCAGCAACAGAAAAACCTTTTAGTGGAAAATATGATGACTTTTATCGTCCAGGAATCTATGTGGATGTTGTTAGTGGTGAGCCATTATTTTCTTCTTTAGATAAATATGATGCTGGTTGTGGGTGGCCGTCTTTTACGAAACCAATTGATAAAAAAGTAATAAAAGAAAAATCAGACTATTCTTTAGGGATGCAACGGACAGAAGTACGCAGTCAGGATGCTGATTCTCATTTAGGTCATGTATTTACTGATGGTCCTGAAGAAAAAGGTGGTTTGCGGTTTTGTATTAATTCAGCAGCTTTGCGTTTTGTTCCAGCTGCAGAATTAAAATTACAAGGTTATGGCGAATATGCCGCATTTTTTCCAAAAATAAAGCAGAAGACGAGGAAAGAATAATGGCGGAAGATACAGCAATCTTTGCAGGTGGGTGCTTTTGGTGTATGGTACAGCCTTTCGATACTTTGCCAGGTATTAAGAAAGTAGTTTCTGGTTATACGGGAGGAAATGTTCCTAATCCTACATATGAAGAGGTTTGTCAACATAAGACAGGTCATACCGAAGCAGTAAAAATTACTTTTGATCCGGAAATAATTAGTTATCAACAATTGGTTGAAATTTATTGGCAGCAAACTGATCCAACAGATGCGATGGGACAATTTCAAGATAGGGGAGATAGTTATCGACCGGTAATCTTTGTTAATAGCCCGGAACAACGACGAATTGCGGAAGCTTCAAAAAAAGCATTAGTTGAATCAGGTAAATTTAAAGATCCTATTGTTACCCAAATTGAAGATGCAAAGCCTTTTTATTTGGCAGAAGATTATCATCAAGATTTCTACCGCAAAAATCCTTTGCGTTATGAATTAGAAGAATCTGGCGGCCGTAGCGCTTTTAAACGTAAATATTGGTCTAAGGATTAAAAAAACGAAAAACTCGGTTTAATTACCGAGTTTTTTTGATATTTAAATAATATTTTTAAACTGTTATAATGAAAATATATTATAAAAATTAAGAAATCGAGGCAAAAAATGTCGAATCAAGCTACTGAAATTTTAAATAATCCTTTTTTAAATCATGGGACTGCATTTACAAAAGAAGAACGAGAAAAATTAGGATTACAAGGAATGTTGCCCCCGCAAATCCAAAGTTTGGAACAACAAGCTAAGATAACTTATCAACAATATCGCGGTTATCAATCAAACTTAGATCGTAGACGCTTTTTAATGACAATTTTTAATACCAATCGGGTTTTGTTTTTTAAAATTTTTAGTGAACATGTAATGGAAATGATGCCAGTAGTTTATGATCCGACTATTGCCCAAACTATTGAAAATTATAGTGATCTTTTTGTTGATCCACAAAATGCAACTTTTTTGACTATTGATCAACAAGACGAAATGAAGCAATCCTTAATCAATGCTGCTGCTGGTCGTTCGATAAAATTAATTGTGGTTACTGATGGACAGGCAATTTTAGGTATTGGTGATTGGGGTACTCAGGGTGTTGATATTTCTGTTGGTAAATTAATGGTTTATACAGCTGCGGCTGGAATTGATCCAGCGACGGTTTTACCAGTAGTTTTAGACGTTGGTACCGATAACCAAAAACTTTTAAATAATCCTAACTACTTAGGTTTACATCAACATCGGGTTAGCGGTAAGGAGTATGACCAGTTTATTGATAATTTTGTAGAAACAGTTGAAGAGTTGTTTCCAGATTTATATTTACATTTTGAAGATTTTGGTCGTGATCATGCGGCTAGTATCTTAAAAAGATATCAAAATAAAATTTTAACTTTTAACGATGATATTCAAGGTACTGGAATTATTGTTTTAGCAGGAATTCTAGGGGCATTAAAAATTAGTGGTGAAAAACTAACTGACCAAAAGTATCTATGCTATGGTGCTGGAACTGCTGGTACGGGAATAGTTTCTCAGTTAATGTTAGAAATGGAAAATTCTGGGTTATCACCTGAGGAAGCAAAAAAACATTTCTATTTAGTTGACCGACAAGGATTATTATTTGAAGATACACCTGATCTAACTCCAGAACAACGCGAATTTACACGTAAACGGAGTGAATTTAGTCATCCTGATTCTTTAAAAGATTTAAAAGATATTGTCGCTGAAATTCATCCTACTATTTTGGTTGGTACTTCGACTCAGTCAGGAGCTTTTACCGAAGAAGTAGTTAAAGAAATGACATCACATACTGCTCGACCGATTATTTTTCCAATTTCTAATCCAACTCAATTGGCGGAAGCAACTGCTTCAGATTTAATTAATTGGTCTGATGGTAAGGCCTTGGTTGCAACAGGAATCCCTGCCGATCCAGTAATCTTCCGTGGGGTCAATTATGAAATTGGTCAAGCTAATAATGCGTTAGTATATCCAGGATTAGGTTTAGGAGCAATTGCCGCTAAAGCTAAAACTTTAAGTAAAGGGATGATTAGTGCAGCAGCTCATTCTTTAGGTAACTTGGTCGATTCAAAGAAGCCGGGAGCAGCAGTTTTACCTCCGGTTTCTCAATTATCAATTTTTTCACAAACAGTTGCGGAAAATGTTTGTAACCAAGCTATTAAAGAAGGTGTTAGCAAAGAGCAATTAGTATCAGCTAAAGATGCAGTAACTAATTTGAGATGGGAACCTAAATATTAGTTTGTATTTTCAAAAGGAGGCTTGTAAAGATGCAAGCAGTAATTGCTTCACTTCAAAGTGTTGCTGAAATTATTATTGTTATCGCTTTGGGTTATTGGTTACGTAAGTCTGGTAAACTGGGAGATCAGTTTCGCGGAAATATTTCATTTTTAATTATGAATATTGCCTTACCTGCTTCAATTTTTGTTTCGGTTTTAAAATATTTAACACGGGATAAATTAGTAGGGCTTACCGGAGGTTTAATTTATGCTGTTGCTAGTTGTGCTGCAAGTTATCTGTTAGGATGGATTTTGACGAAAATTTTAAAAATTCGTCCTGGTCGGCGGGGTACATTTATCAATATGTTTGCTAATGCTAATACAATTTTTATTGGATTACCGCTTAACATAGCTTTGTTTGGCGAACAAAGTTTACCTTATTTTTTGGTATATTATGTTGCTAATACAGTTTCTACTTGGGCAGTTGGTGTTTTCTTTATTTCAGCTGATGACCCTAGCCTTAAACCAGGAACTACGAAAAAATTTAATTGGAAAAAATTATTACCACCGCCATTAGTTGGCTTTCTAATTGCATTGGTATTCCTTTTAATTGCAATTCCTGTACCTCCATTTATTAATAATACTTTAAATATGGTTGGTGGAATTGTGACACCGATGTCATTAATTTATATCGGAATTATTTTAGCAGATGCTGGTTTGCGCTCTATTCGTTTTGATCGTGATACAATTTGGGGATTAATTGGGCGTTTTGTTTTTGCCCCAGCTTTTATGATTATCTTCATTTTAATTGGTGCTCATTTAGGAGCAGCGATTCCGCAAATGGAACAAAGTACTTTAGTTGTTCAAGCAGCTACACCTGGATTGGCAATTATGCCAATTTTAGTAGGGCAAGCACATGGTGATGTAAAATATGCAACTAACTTAGTAACGACTAGTACAGTGTTATTTGTCATCGTAATTCCAATTGTTATGGAGTTAAGTAATTTAATTTTTTGATAATCATTTTAAAAAAGGCGATGCCTACTGGTATCGCCTTTTTTGTTATAAAATTCGCAATGTTTTGGGGGTCTGGTACAATTTTTTATAGATTCTTTTTAAACTAAATTGAAAAAGGAGTAAAAAAATGATTATTCAGTTTAATCAAGTGAAAGATGCACAAAAAGCTCAGGAAGTTGCAATAGCTGCCAAAAAAATAGCTTTTGTTCATCAAGATCGAGTGGCATATCCCCAACTTTCCCGAATTAGTGAAATTCCCGGTTACGATGCAAAAAAAGTAAAAAAAGTTTACGAAAAACATCCTACTTATGTTAAATCCAGTCGTCTATTCCATCCGGAAGATACAATTATCCGTACACCCCATAGCAAAATTGGTGGTAATAATTTTACATTGATGGCTGGTCCTGATTCTATCGAATCTGCAGCTCATGTGTTAAAAATGGCACAAGCAGTTAATGAGATTGGGGGAACAGTCTTGAGAGGTGGGTCATTTAAACCCCGCACTTCACCTTATACTTTTCAGGGATTGGGTGAAGAAGGTTTGAAATTTCACCGTGAGGCTGCAGATAAAGTAGGAATGGACATGGTTACAGAAATCATGGATTCTCGGGATGTAGACTTGGTTGGTAAATATACTGATATTTTCCAAGTAGGTGCCCGAAATATGCAAAACTTTTCTTTATTAAAAGCTTTAAGTACTCAAAATAAACCAATTCTTTTAAAACGAGGCATGGCAGCAACAATTGATGACTTACTAAATGCGGCTGAGTATCTTGCAGCTGGAGGTAATGAGCAAATTATTTTAGTAGAACGTGGTATTAGAACTTTTGATAATAAATATACTAGAAATACTTTTGATGTTGGCGCAATTCCGGTGTTGAAGCAATTGACTCATTATCCTGTAATTGGAGACCCTTCGCATGCTGCCGGTTTTAATGAATTAGTTACTCCTATCGCTTTAGCTGCATGTGCTGCTGGTGCTCAAGGATTAATTATTGAAATTCATGATCATCCAAAGCAAGCTTTTGTGGATGGACGACAAGCATTAACTCCTGAACAATTAAAAATACTTAATGATAAAGCACAAGCAATTCATCAATTATTATCATGATTCAAGTAAAAATATCATCTTCAATTAAGAATTACCAAATTATTATTAAAGAAGGAATTAAGGACACAGCGGGATCTCTGATTAGTTCAATTTGGTCACCTCGTAAAGTGGGAATTGTAAGCGATGAAAATGTAGCTACTTTGTATCTTGATGACTTATCTAAGCAACTAAATGCATTAGGATTTGAGATTAAGCCTTTGGTAGTTCCTGCAGGCGAGAACAGTAAATCTCTAACACAAGTAGCAGATTTAATTAAACAAATGGCTCAAGTTGGTTTTACTCGTGATGATGGATTAATTGCCCTGGGTGGGGGGATGATTGGAGATTTAACTGGCTTGACAGCAAATTTATATATGCGTGGAATTGCTTATTTGCAAATTCCTACTTCGCTCACTGCACAAGTCGATTCTAGTGTTGGTGGAAAAACGGCCGTTAATTTGGCTGGAATTAAAAATATTTTGGGTACTTTTTATCAACCAGATTTAGTAATAGTGGATCCAATCTATCTTAGAACTTTATCAAATCGAGATTTAGTTGAAGGCTATGGTGAAGTTGTTAAAACTAGTGCATTAGCAGGTGCAGATTTTTTTGATTTAACTGGAAGTATTCAAAATGTTGCAGCAATTAGACAAAATGCTTTGACTTTAATTGAAAAGGCAATTACTTATAAAGCTCAAATAATAATGGCTGATGAGAAAGAAGCAGGTAATCGGAAATTTTTAAATTTTGGCCATACTTTTGGTCATCCAATCGAGGCTTTAAATCATGGCCAAATGCGACATGGTGAAGCAGTTAGTATCGGTATGGTAACTTTAACGCGAATTTTTGAAAAAGCTAAAATTAGTCCCGCTGGCTTGACGCAAGAACTTATTCAGCGGTTAAAAACAGTTGGACTACCAATATCATCTAATTTAATTGGGAGTCCTGGGTTTATTAGTTTGTTAAAAAATGATAAAAAAAATCGTCATGGAATTTTAAATCTAGTGGTGCTCAAAGCAGTAGGCCATCCAATTATTGTATTAGAACCACTTAATCAGGTTGAAGATTTATTGAAGGGAGTAGTTCATGAATTACATTACTGCCGGTGAATCACATGGTCCCCAAGAAACCGCGATTATTCAAGGAATTCCGGCAGGATTAACTTTGACGAAAGCGGATATTAATAAGGAATTGGCGCGTCGTCAAAAAGCATATGGTCGCGGTCAGCGACAAAAGATTGAAACTGATCAAATTGAATTTCTTAGTGGTATCCGTCATCAAGTGACTCTGGGATCCCCCATTACTTTGGTTGTTAAAAATTTAGATTATCAAAATTGGCAAGAAATTATGGATCCCTATCAAAAAATCAATCTTAATAATTCACGTCGTCAGGTTTTAAGACCGCGACCTGGCCATGCGGATTTAGTTGGGGCCATGAAATATCGCCAACATCTAGATTTACGTAACATTCTTGAACGTTCAAGTGCCCGTGAAACAACTATGAGAGTTGCTGTTGGGGCAGTTGCTAAGAAATTATTAAAGGAGCTTGGAATTGATATCCATGGTTTTGTTAGTCAAATTGGTTCAGTAAAGACGCCAATATCATTATTAGCAAAATATCATACATTAGCCCAAGTGCGTCAAGTAAGTGAGCAATTTTTAACGCGTACACTAGATGCGACTACTGATAAAGCAATGAAGACAGCAATTGACCAAGCAAAAAAAGATGGTGATACTTTAGGTGGAACGGTATGTGTCTTAGCTACTGGAGTTATGCCTGGATTAGGGTCATATGTTAGTGCTGATACTAAATTAGATGCAAAAATTGCTCAAGCTTTGATTGGAATAAACGCTTTTAAAGGAGTTGATTTTGGATTTGGTTTTGCAAATGCTGATAAAAAGGGCAGTGAATTAATGGATGAAATCTTTTGGTCACCAAAACGAGGATTTTATCGCGGTTCAAATCACTTAGGAGGATTTGAAGGAGGAATGACTACCGGAGAAATGATTGTGGTTCGAGGATTAATTAAACCAATTCCAACTTTATATCATCCATTGAGAAGTGTTAATATTCAAACTCACCAAGAACAAAAAGCTAGTATTGAACGTTCAGATACCACTGCTGTCACTGCAGGAGCGGTAATAGCTGAATCTATGGTTGCAATTGTTTTAGCTCAAGAAATATTAGATCAGTTTGATACTAATAGTCTCCAACGATTAAAAGAACAAGTAGCAGTTTATCGCCAAGAAATTCGAGATTTTTAAAATGAAACAAGAACTTAATTTTGCGACCCATGGTCTTAATGGTCAAATAAACGTTCCCGGAGATAAAAGTATGACTCATCGAGCAATTATGTTGGGAAGCATCACTCCAGGTAAAACTCAAATTACTCATTATTTAGCTGCTGGCGATTGTTGGGAGACAATACTTGCTTTTAAACATATGGGAGTTAATATTACTGCTACGACAAATACTTTGACAATTGATGGTCGTTCTTTAAATCAACTAAAAAATCCGCATGTTTCTTTAAATATGGGAAATTCGGGCACAAGTACACGCTTATTAATGGGACTTTTAGTTAAGCAACCCTTTGAAATTAATTTTGTTGGTGATGCCAGTTTAAGTCAGCGACCATTGCTTCGTGTGACCAAACCACTTGAATTAATGGGAGCTAAAATTTCAACTCAAAAAGGGCATCTTCCTGCTAAAATTACACCAGTTTCCCAATTAAATGGTATACAGTATCGTTTGCCCGTAGCTTCAGCTCAAGTTAAAAGTGCTTTAATTTTCGCGGCGTTACAAGCAAAAAGTCCGTCATTAATTGAAGAACCAATAGCTACACGAGATCATACAGAGCGTTTACTGAGTCGATTTGGAATCAATTTAAAACGACAAGGAACGATAATTGAAGTAATACCACAAAATCAATTTCAAGCTGCTAAATTAAATTTACCAGGTGATTTTTCAGCAGCAGCTTTTTGGCTCGTTGCAGCTTTAATTACTCCCAAAAGTCATTTGATTTTAAAAGACGTGGGTTTAAATCCTACAAGAACAGGTTTATTACATTTATTAAAACGTATGGGAGCTAAAATAATCATTAAAAACTATCAAAATGATTATGAACCTCGAGGAGATCTTGAGGTTTCTAGCCAATGTTTACATGGAATCGATGTTAATGCTTACGATATTCCTGCAGCAATTGATGAAATTCCCCTGTTGGTTTTAGCAGCAACTCAGGCTAAAGGAGTAACAAAAATTACGGGGGCTCAGGAATTGCGAGTGAAAGAATCTGATCGGATTGCCAGTGTTACGCGAGAATTAAATCAATTAGGTGCTAAAGTTACTGAATTACCTGATGGCTTTCTAGTGTCTGGTCAAACACCTTTGCATAGTAATGATTCAGTAACTTTAGATTCAGAGAGTGATCATCGGCTTGCAATGATGTTAACTGTTGCTGCTTTAATAACTAAAGGAAAAGTGTTTTTAAAAAATGCTTCAGTAATCGAAATTTCTTATCCGAATTTTTTTAGAGATTTAAAACAATTAATTGTTTAAAAAGGGGACTAAGTAATGGCGACGGAAACCATTGTTTTAATAGGTTTTATGGGAGTTGGTAAGACTTCCATTGGGACATTTTTAGCTAGGAAAACTAAAGTTAATTTTTGTGATACTGATAGAATGATTACTAAATCTCAAGCAGCAACTCCCCAAGAAATTTTTCAATCTCATGGAGAAGTATATTTTCGTCAAGTAGAAAGCAAAGTTTTGGCGCAAGCCTTAACTCAACATGGCATTATTTCAACAGGAGGGGGAATTGTAGAATTGAGGTATAATTTACAGCTTTTACGTCAAAGTAAAGCAACGATAGTTTATCTTTATGGTGATTTATCCCACCTGATGCCACGGCTTTTACCTAACCATAAACGTCCTTTAATTGAACATAATTCTAGTCGAGATTTGTTTGAACTTTGGCAACGGCGAGATAAAATTTATCGTAGTATTGCTGATTTGATTATTGATACAACAGGAAAAAGGAACAATGTTATTGCTGCAGAAGTAAAATTGGGAGTGGCCTTATGGCAAAGACATGAATTATCTCAAAAAGAAATTGCCACATCTTCACAAATTTTATCTTTAGAAAGAAAAATTGCTAATTTAAATCATCAAAAACAAATTTTAAATCAGAATTTAATTAATCATCGCTATATTGATGTAATAAATCGTGGTTTTAAAAGAGGTTCTCGGTGAATTTTAAGCCATTGCAATTAAATAATTTTAAAACTAGTAATTTCCCAGCATTAGCAGTACCAGTTACAGCGAGTAGTTATTTAGAAATTTGTAAACAAATAATTCAAGCGAATAAAAGTCGAGCCGATGTGATTGAGTGGCGGTTAGATTATTTTTTAGCACATCAAAAATCGCTATCAAAAACATTGACTTTATCTGATTTTAAAAAAATAAGAGGTTTAACTGAAAAACCACTTATTTTGACTTGGCGAACTACTAGCCAAGGGGGTAGAATGCCATTTGATTTAAGGTTATATTTACGTTTTTATCAATGGGCCGCTTTTGCTAATTTTGCAGCAGTAGATGTTGAATTTCCACTTTTTAAAAAAATAACGAAGTTGATTAAATTATTAGACGGAAAAATTGCGATAATTTGTTCATGGCATGACTTTCAAAAGCTTCCCAGCAACTTTTTAGTTTTGGGAGAAAAAATGAGCCAAAGTCAAGCTCAAATTTTAAAAATTGCGGTAACACCACATTCGAAAGCTGAAGTTATTAAATTGTTAATTCAAACTCGAGAATTAAACAGCCACATTCAACAACCATTAATCAGTATTGGTATGGGAGACGTTGGGCAAATAAGTCGTATTATTGGCTTTAAGTTTGGCTCCAGTTTAACTTTTAGTCAATTAAATACGAATTCTGCTCCAGGACAACTTCCCTTGCAAAAGTTACAAGATGAATTATTTAAAGTTATTGCAATAAGTCCTCAAGTACTTCTTGATAAACTTCTTTAGTTATAATATCGAAGGCTACAATACGTACGCGTTCAATATAATGGGCTTGTTGCTGGAAGTTAATGATTGTAGATAAAGCAATTTGAGCAGCTTGTTTTAAGGGAAAATGGTAAACTCCAGTACTAATAGAAGGAAAATCTACGGTTTGGCATTGATGTTTTTCAGCTTCTTTTAAAGAATTTAGATAACTATTTTTCAAGACTTCTGGTTCATGGTGCATGCCATCTTGCCAAATTGGTCCTGGCGTATGAATTATCCATTTCGCAGGGAGTAAGAATCCGGGGGTAGTTTTAGCTTTTCCTGAAGCACAGCCTTGCAGTTTAGCACAAGCTAAGTCTAGTTTAGGCCCAGCAGCTTGATGAATTGCTCCATCAACGCCACCGCCGCCCATTAAACTGGTATTTGCCGCATTAACAATTGCATCTACATGACTTTTGGTGATGTCACCTTGGATTATTTCGATTTTCATCGCTCAATCCTCCATAAATTGATCTTATCATAATTTAAGCTCTTTTAATGAGGTTTTCACTAAATTATTAGAGTGGTTTAGCTGATTTAACGTTGATATTAAACATATAATGAAACGAATTAGGGATAGGAGAGTTACCGCCCACTATTTTTAAGTCTATTAACTTTTAAAAATGTCGAAAACTAAATTTAAGAAACATTTTGCATATTTAGTAATTGATGTTTTTAGTTATTCTGCTGAAAATAAACGGAAATTGATTAAGTTTCATTACATGGAAGAATTAAACTTGCCAAATTTCTGAGTGTAATTCTAATGTAAGGATTTCCCGAAAAGAACCATTAATATGTTATCAAATCAGCAATTGAAGCTGTAATTACCGTAAAAAATTTAATATTCCTTATATTTATTTCTTTTAAACAAGCACTTACTCTAAAAGAGTAAGTGCTTTAAAATTTAAATTTACTAATATAAAGTTTTTAATCGTGCTAAGCAAGTTTGCTGCGATGACCATCACTTGCATAATGATGATTCTATAGATAAATCTTTTATTTCAATTTCTATCGTTTTCAATACTTATGCTTTTTGATAAATCCACAATAACATATTTATTTACCTCCTTTTTAGTTTGCTTTTTTATCACCCCCTTTAATAGCTTAATATAATCGCATTTAGCTTTTGAAAAACTTTCTTTCGATAAAAGGTAAAAAGGTATTGTTCCAAGCTTTACCTTGCAAATTGGCCTCCAAAATTTCTTTGGTCATTATTGTTCTAATTTTTAAAAACAATGTGGTCTGTAAAATGATCTAAATCCTCTAAATCAACCTCATGTGTTACGACAATTAAAGTTCGCTTTTGCTCCTTTTGTTTCCAATCCCATAAAAGTTTCCAAAATAGTCTTGCATTATTTTTATCTAAATTTGCCGTTGGTTCATCAAAGATTAAGGTCTCTTTTTGAGCCATTAATCCTCTTAACAATAAAACCCGTCTTTTTTCTCCCGTCGAAAGATTATTGACTGTTTCTGAATTGAGAATTTTGACCGAAAGAAGTCTTTTACAAATGTTTAGCTCGGAATCAGTTGGTTTTCGCTCGAAGAAAATATTTTCCATAACTGTTGTCGCAAAAAGACTATTATCAGCGGTAATATACGCAATATCAGAAAATGTGTTCATTTTGGCTTGGTTGCCAATCTCTTTTTCATCATAGCGAACACTTCCAGTCTGATATTTTTTTAAACCGGTCACAATGTCTAAAAACACTGATTTCCCGATTCCACTTGTCCCCCGGATCAGATAAGATTCTCCTCTTACAAAGTGCAAATTTTTATACGTAATTAGATGATCACTGAAAGAAACTTTAAGGTTATTGGTATCAATTTTTGAATTAAACGAAATTTGTGGTTTAGGAGTACCAATATTTGTTGCCATTTGATCAATTTGCTTTCGAACATCAACTGTACTACTAATGTTTGAAAAATTTCTTGATAAGGACAGTATTGGTAAACTCATCTGTTCTACAAGTCCTAATAAGGTGATTGCAACTCCAATTGTCATTTTACTTTTTAAAATTTGATCCATCGAAAAAGCAATAATTATAAAGGATGAAATATAGGAAATTAAAGAATAAAAAAAATTTAATGCATTTTGATAGCTTTTTAGATTTATGCGGTAACTTTTTTCTGTACTAATGTTTTTCCTCAATGTATTTAAAAAGAATGATCTAAGATTGAAAATATGAACATTATTTAAGTTAAAAATTAAATTTTCATATTTCTTCATGTTTTTTCCAAGTTGCTCTAAATAAAGATTATTTCTGGCCGAAATTTTTTTCTTAAAAAATTTGGTGATTACCAGTGGAAGTAATAGTAGAAATAATAAGATACAAGCAACTATAAAATTGATATATATCAGTGATAGAAAGACAAAAATTACGCGAAAGGAAAGATAAATATTATTAAACCAAGCATAATAATAAGTAAATTCTAAAGAATTAACTGAATTAGTAATAATATGGGTTGCTTCTTTAACATCAAGAGGATTACTTCGGTTATTAAAATTAAGGACATTGGACATAATTTTAATTTTTATATTGTTAAAAAAATCGGAAATAATATGATTTTCGTATTGCCATTCAATGTAATAGAAAGCAACTTCAACGAATATTAGCACTAAAAATAAAATTAACTGAGTTAATGCTTTATTCTGATTGCCTTTACTTGCCGAATCAAAGATCCAACCTTTTAAAAATTGGATTAAAATCGCTGAGCCGGTAGATATTGAGATAATCAATGACAGGATAATAATTTTTCTATTTTTTGTATAAAATATAATTTCTTTCATTATTTCCTCAATATTCTTTATAATTTTTTTGCTTTATTAAATTTATATTTGGTATAATACGCTGATATAATGTAAAAGTCAAATTGATTAGATACATTAAAATATTAATTAATTCATTAATTTATATGACAATAATTGTTTGGAATTTTTCTTTAGTAAACTTTATTATTAAAAAATTTAATCAAATAGAGTTAAGGCATTCCTTTTATTTAAAGCTTGTTTTTAATAATTATTTTTTACTGTTTTTAAAATATTAAAAATAAATCAGGCAAAATTTATTCTTTTTTTGAATACAAATATAAAATAAAGAGAGGGCAATAATTTACATTTTGCAGTTATTTTATTCAGCAATTCTTAAATTTTTGTATTCTTAACGGGGGATATAATTTTGAATATTGCCAATTTTTATGCGAGTTTGGTTGTTATTCGTTATAGCTCATAATGTTTCAATTTTAGTTATTTGCTTGAAGCTATAAAAATTTTTCCTTAATTTTTCTAGTAAAATTACTCAAGAAAAAAAGTTAAAAAACTCTTGTTGAAGCTACTTTTCTATAGTATAATTACTGATTGTTATTTGAAAACAAGGGATCTCTATGCTTAAAAAGGGTAGAGCTCTTTAGCGATGACGTGGAATGTTGCAACACACCCGGCTGCATTGCCATTGCAGAGTGAGTTGGTTCTTTCACTGAGCTAGTCAATACAAGAACTTTGACGAGGAGGACAAAATGGCAAGTCAAAAAATTAGAATTCGGTTAAAAGCTTATGAGCATGGAATTCTTGATCAGTCAGCAGAAAAGATTGTGGAAACTGCGAAAAGAACTGGTGCAAGTATTTCAGGACCAATTCCGTTGCCAACGGAAAGATCGCTTTATACAGTATTAACCTCACCCCATAAGTATAAAGATGCTAGGGAACAGTTTGAAATGCTGACTCATAAGCGTTTAATTGATATCTTAAATCCAACACCAAAAACTGTCGATGCCCTGATGAAGTTAGATCTTCCAAGTGGCGTTGATATTGAAATCAAACTATAAAAGGAGGGTTCACATGGCAGTAAAAGCAATACTTGGTCGCAAGATTGGGATGACCCAAATCTTTGATGAAGATGGTGAACTGATCCCTGTTTCAGTTATTGATGTATCACCCAACGCAGTTTTGCAAGTTAAGACCAAAGAACATGATGGCTATGATGCAGTTCAACTAGGAACTGGTGACAAGCGAGAAGTTTTGAGTAATAAGCCTGAAAAGGGTCATGCTAAAAAAGCTCATACGCAACCTCGTCGTTTTGTCAAAGAAATTCGTGACTTAGATTTAGGCGATGTAGAATTTGGAACTAAAGAGTTAACGGTTAAAGTTGATCAATTCAATGTCGGTGATGTAGTTGATGTAACTGGGACTACCAAAGGACATGGTTTCCAAGGAAATATTAAGAAGGATAACCAATCACGGGGACCAGAAACTCATGGTTCAAGATATCACCGAATTCCTGGTTCAATGGGTGCAATTATTAATCGAGTTTTCCCAGGTAAAAAATTACCAGGTAGAATGGGGAATCATACAGTAACAATGCAAAATCTCGTGGTCGCTAAAATTGACGCAGAACGTAATTTAATTTTAATTAAAGGTAGCGTTCCCGGCGCAAACAAATCATTTGTCACTGTTAAAAATGCCGTAAAAGCGGTCGCTAAGTAAGTTTAAGGAGAAATAATGACGGAAATCACTTTATATCGTCAAGATGGTTCCGAGAATGGGAAAATAACTCTTAGTGATTCTCTCTTCGGGATTGAACCAAACGAACATGTTGTCTTTGATGCAGTTGTAATGCAACGAGCAAGTTTGCGTCAAGGTAACTCTAAAGTTTTAAATCGTTCAGCTGTTTCAGGTGGTGGTAAAAAGCCATGGCGGCAAAAAGGAACTGGTCGAGCTCGACAAGGTTCTATTCGTTCACCACAGTGGAAAGGTGGCGGAGTAGTTTTTGGACCACATCCACGCAGCTATTCGTATAAATTACCGAAAAAAGTTCGGAGGTTAGCTTTAAAATCCGTTCTTTCTCAAAAGGTAAAGGATCAAGATTTGATTGTGGTTGAAGACTTAAATTTTGATCAGCCTAAGACTAAAGAATTTATTGAATTCTTAGATAATATTAAAGCAAATGATCATTCAGCTTTAATCGCTATTGAATCAGAAAACAAAAATGCTGTACTTTCTGGTCGCAACTTGCCAAAAGTTCGCTTTGTTACACCAACAGGAATTAATGTCTTAAATATCCTGGAAGGTCAAAAACTGATTATTACGAAAAAAGCTCTGGGGATCATCGAGGAGGTATTCGCATGAGTGACAGTGTCCACAATGTGATAAAAACACCGGTAGTCACAGAGAAGTCGATGGATCTCATGGGAGATCGTAAGTACACTTTTTTAGTTGCACCGCATGCTAATAAAATTGAAATTCGTAATGCTATTGAAAAAATTTTTGATGTTAAAGTTCAACAAGTAAATTTGATGAACGAACGAAAAAAATTTCGGCGTTATGGTAAATACAGTGGCTATAAAGCTGCTAAGCGTAAAGCAATTATCACTTTAACAACAGATTCAAAAGAAATCCCTGTATTAAAACAACAAGATCAAGGCGATCAGTCAAAAGACGCTGATTCTGCTAAAAAAGATGATAAAAAGTAGATAAAGGAGCAGATTATTGGCAATCATTAAGTATAAACCGACAACTAATGGTCGGCGGAATATGACCACTTCTGATTTTGCAGAAATTACGAAATCGAAGCCAGAAAAATCATTGCTTCAAGCAAAATCAAAAAAAGGTGGCCGAAATTCTCAAGGTAAAATTACGGTTCGTCATATTGGTGGCGGACACAAACGTAAATATCGTATTATTGATTTTAAACGGCAAAAGGATAATGTAGAAGCTACAGTTAAAGCGATTGAGTATGATCCTAATCGAAGCGCTAATATTGCTTTGCTTTATTATGCTGATGGCATTAAAGCTTATATTCTGGCTCCTAAGGGTATGGAAGTTGGTCAAAAAGTTGTTTCTGGTGATAATGTTGATATTCAGGTTGGTAATTCCTTACCACTTGCAAATATTCCTGATGGAACTTTGATTCATAATATTGAATTAAAACCAGGTAAAGGCGGTCAATTAGTTCGTTCTGCGGGAACTTCAGCTCAAGTGTTAGGTAAAGAAGGTAACTACGTTTCTGTGCGGTTACAATCTGGTGAAATGCGAAATATTTTAGCTAAGAATCGTGCAACTATTGGTGAAGTTGGTAATGAGCAACATGAATTGATTAAACTTGGTAAAGCTGGTCGTAAACGTTGGTTAGGCGTTCGTCCAACTGTTCGAGGATCAGTTATGAACCCTAATGATCACCCGCATGGTGGTGGTGAAGGTAAGGCACCAGTTGGTCGCCCAGCACCAGTTTCAGTTTGGGGTAAGAAAGCATTAGGTAAGAAAACTCGTAATACCAAAGCTAAATCAGAGAAGTTTATTATTCGTCATCGGAAACAGAAATAAGGAGATTAGGGTTATATGACTCGTAGTTTAAAGAAAGGTCCTTTTGCTGATGAACATCTTTTAAAGAAGATTGATGCTCAAAAGGATCGTGAAAAAAAGCAGATTATTAGAACTTGGTCTCGCCGGTCAACGATCTTTCCTTCATTTATTGGATATACGATCGCTGTCTATGATGGTCGCAAACATGTACCAGTTTATATTTCTGAAGATATGGTTGGTCATAAATTAGGTGAATTTGTACCAACTAGAACTTTTAGAGGACATTCTGGCAGTGAAGACCGCAAAACAACGGCCGCAGGGCCATCTAGGAAATAAAGGAGAGATTTATGGCTGATGAAAAAGATGAAGTGATTACTTCTGCGCGTGCAACCGCGAAAACGGTCCGAATTGCTCCCCGAAAGGCAAGACTCGTTATTGACTTAATTCGTGGTAAGAAAGTGGCCGAAGCATATGCAATTTTGCAATTTACTCCTCGAGGCGCTTCACCTATTATAAATAAAGTGTTGCGTTCAGCAGTAGCAAATGCAGTTAATAATTTTGACCTCGATGCCCAAGACCTTTATGTATCTGAAGCTTATGTGAATGAAGGTCCAACTTTGAAGCGTTTTCGCCCAAGAGCTAAGGGTTCAGCGTCAGCGATTCATAAAAGAACAAGTCACATCACGGTAGTTGTCAAACAAAACGAAGAATAAGAGGAGAACAAAGTTTGGGTCAAAAGATTAATCCAATTGGATTTAGAATTGGTGTTATCCGCGATTATGAAGACAAATGGTACGCTGAAAAGGATTTTTCCAAATTTTTAATCGAGGATATCAAATTAAGAGAGTATATTTTTAAACGTTTAGCAAATGCCTCAGTTTCGCATATTGAAATCGAAAGAGCATCTAATATGGTTAACGTATTTATCCATACAGCTAAACCCGGAATGGTAATTGGTAAAGGCGGAAGTGAAGTTGAAGCATTAAGGCGTGACTTAGCTAACTTATCAAAAAGTACTGTTCATGTTAATATCGTTGAAATTAAAAAGCCTGACCTTGACGCTCATTTAGTAGGGGAAAGCATAGCAAGCCAATTAGAGGCTCGAATTGCATTCCGTCGAGCTCAAAGACAAGCGATGCAACGAGTAATGCGTGCTGGTGCTTTAGGTGTTAAGACGCAAATCTCTGGTCGATTAAATGGTGCGGATATGGCCCGGAGAGAAAAACACTTTTTAGGTAGTGTTCCTCTTCATACTTTGCGTGCTGATATTGATTATTCTTGGGATGAAGCAACAACGACTTATGGTCAATTAGGTGTTAAAACATGGATTTATCGTGGAGAAGTTTTACCAGGTAAACCTCGTGTAAACTTAGCTGAAAGTGGTCGACGTCCGCAACGCGGTGGTCAACAAAGACGAAATAATAACCGCTATAATCGTAATAATAATCGCAATAATAATCGTAAAAACAATGGAAATAGACGACCAAGTAATACAAGTCGTTAAAAAAGGAGTATTTTAAAATGCTGGTACCTAAACGTGTAAAACACCGTCGTGAATTTCGGGGTAAGATGCGGGGTGAAGCTAAAGGCGGAAAACAAGTTGCTTTCGGTGAATATGGGCTAAAAGCCCTAGAAAATCACTGGATTACTAATCGCCAAATAGAAGCTGCTCGTATCGCAATGACTCGTTACATGAAACGTGGCGGTAAAGTTTGGATCAAAATTTTCCCACATAAATCTTATACTTCTAAAGGCGTTGGAGTCAGAATGGGAAATGGTAAAGGTGCTCCAGAAGGCTGGGTAGCTGTAGTCAAAAGAGAAAAAATCCTTTTTGAAGTTGCAGGAGTTCCTGAAGAAGTTGCTCGTGAAGCCTTACGTTTAGCATCAAACAAATTACCAATTAAGACTAAATTTGTAACCCGTGCTGAAACGCAAGAAACGGATGGTGATAAATAATGAAAGCAAGTGAAATTAGAAAACTTTCAACCGCTGAAATGATTGCCAAAGAAAAAGAATATCGTGAAGAATTATTTAATTTGCGTTTTCAACAAGCCACTGGTAACTTTACAAATACAGCTCGCTTAAAGAAAGTCAGGAAGAATATTGCAAGAATTTTGACAATTTTAACAGAGCAAAAGCGAGGTGAAAGCTAATGGTAGCTGAAGAAAGAAACCACCGTAAGGTTTATCAAGGAAAAGTAATTTCCGATAAAGGTGAAAAAACAATTACCGTTGAGGTTGATACGAGAAAAACTCATCCAATATATAAGAAACAAATCAAATATTCCAAGAAATATTATGTTCATGATGAAAAAAATGAAGCTAAAGTTGGCGATATTGTAAGGATAATGGAAACTCGGCCTCTTTCAAAGACTAAAAGATTTCGTTTAGTTGAGATTGTTAAGAAAGCAGAAATCCTATAGGATTGAATTTAGTCAAAAGGAGAATAAATTTTGATTCAACAAGAAACTCGGCTCAAGGTAGCTGATAATTCTGGTGCACGTGAACTTCTTGTGATTCAGGTAATGGGTGGTTCGTATCGTAAGTATGGTAATATTGGTGACATTGTTACCGCAACTGTTAAACAAGCAACACCTGGTGGCGTTGTCAAGAAGTCTGACGTTGTAAAAGCAGTCATTGTTCGTTCAGCTTATGGTGTTCACCGTCCTGATGGTTCATATATTAAATTTGACGATAATGCAGCAGTAATTATTAATGCTGATAAAAGCCCAAAAGGGACTCGTATTTTTGGACCTGTGGCGAGAGAGTTACGTGATCATAATTTTATGAAAATTGTATCTCTAGCCCCAGAAGTTCTTTAAAGAGATCATACGGAGGATAAATTTTGTATTTAAAAAGGCTTGATAAGGTTCAAGTAGTACGTGGCAAGTCAGCTGATAAAGGCAAAATTGGCGAAATCAAAAAGGTTTTTAGAAATGAAAATCGTGTAATTGTTGAAGGCGTCAATAAAGTAAAAAAACACGTAAAACCTAGTAGCAATGGCAATCAAGGTGGCGTTGTTGAAATGGAAGCTCCAATCGATGCATCAAATGTTATGCTACTTGATCCAAAAACTAATAAACCAACCCGGATTAAAATCGAAATCCAGGAAGTTAAAAAAGATGGTAAACCAGTAATTGATGAAAAAGGCAAACCGGTAACAAAGAAAATTCGGGTTGCTAAAAAATCTGGCGAACCAATTGATAAGGCTTAAGGAGGGGTATTGATTTAATGGAAAATCGTTTAAAGAAGAGATATGTTGAAGAGATTACCCCTTCATTGATCGAGAAATTTAACTATCAATCAATTATGGAAACCCCAGCATTATCTAAAATTGTTTTAAATATGGGTGTTGGTGATGCAGTTTCTAATTCTCGCTTTTTAGATGAAGCAGTAAATGAATTGAAACTTATTTCTGGTCAACAGCCGATTATTACAAAAGCAAAGCATTCAATTGCCGGATTTAGGTTAAGAGAAGGTAATGCTATTGGAACAAAGGTTACTTTAAGACGTGACCGGATGTATGATTTTTTAGATAAGCTGATCAATGTATCTTTGCCAAGAGTCCGAGATTTTCATGGAATTAGTCGAAAATCTTTTGATGGTCGGGGCAATTATACCTTAGGGGTAAAAGAGCAGTTAATTTTCCCGGAAATCAATTTTGATGATGTAAATAAAGTTAGAGGAATGGATATCGTAATTGTAACAACAGCTAAGACTGATGAAGAAGCTTTGGAGTTGTTAAGTCAATTAGGTATGCCATTCACAAGATAGCGATGAAGAGAGGACATAAAAAACTTGGCTAAAAAGGCTTTAATAGAAAAATGTAATCGACCAGCAAAGTTTTCAACGCAAAATTATACGCGTTGTGCTCGCTGTGGTCGCCCGCACTCTGTATATAAGAAATTTCATCTTTGCCGGTTATGTATTCGTGAATTAGCCCACAAAGGCCAAATTCCGGGTATGCATAAGGCAAGTTGGTAAACGGAGGATCGGAATAAATGACATTAACAGACCCAATTGCAGATTACTTAACCAGAATTCGTAATGCGAATATGGTTCGTCATGAATATTTGGATGTACCTGCATCAAAAATTAAAATATCAATGTCAGACATTTTGAAACGTGAAGGATTTATTCGGGATTATGTCGTAAGCAAAGATAATAAACAAGGCATGATTCGCATTTTTCTTAAATATGGTTACGACAACGAACGGGTAATTTCTGGCTTAAAGAGAATTTCTAAACCCGGTTTAAGAAATTATGTTTCAGCTGAAAAAATACCTCACGTACTTAATGGACTGGGAATTGCAATCTTATCGACTTCTGAAGGAGTAATGTCTGATAAAGAAGCTCGACAAAAAAATGTAGGCGGCGAAGTGCTTGCCTATGTATGGTAAAGGTGGTGTTTAAATGAGTCGGATAGGTTATAAAAAAGTTGTAATGCCGGAAGGCGTTTCGATGACCCAAGATGGCAACAACGTCACAGTTAAAGGCCCTAAAGGTAGTATCTCTCGTACTTTTCGCCCAGAAATAACTATTAAAACCGAAGACAATGTTGTTAGCTTTGATCGAATAAGTGATGAATTTAAACCACTTCATGGTACTACTAGAGCTTTATTTGCCAATATGGTTGAAGGTGTAACTAAAGGTTTTGAGAAGAAGCTTGACCTTGTTGGTGTTGGATACCGAGCGCAAATGCAAGGACAAAAGTTAGTTTTAAACGTTGGGTATTCACATCCAGTTGAAATGACTGCTCCTGAAGGAATTAAAATTACTGTACCTTCAAATACTGAAATTGTGATTTCTGGCATTAGTAAGGAAACTGTTGGTAAATTTGCTGCTGAAGTACGAGAAGTTAGACCACCAGAACCTTATAAAGGCAAAGGAATCAAGTATCATGATGAACAGGTTCGTCGTAAGGAAGGAAAGACTGGTAAGTAGTTAAAATGATAAAAAAAATTGAGAAAAACAAAGTTCGACTAAAACGTCATAGCCGGATGCGCTACCAGATCAATGGCACTGCCGCAAAGCCTCGCCTTAATGTATTCCGTTCAAATACAAACATTTATGCACAAATTATTGATGATGCAAAAGGTGCAACTTTAGTTAGTGCTTCAAGTTTGGAAAAAGATTTTGATCGTAAAGGAACTAAAGTCGAACAAGCAAAAGCAGTTGGTAAAATTTTAGGTCAACGGGCACTTGATCAAAATATTAAAGCTGTTGTGTTTGATCGTGGCGGATATGTGTATCATGGTCGTGTCATGGCTCTTGCTGATGGTGCAAGAGAAGCTGGCTTAGACTTTTAAGATTAGTGAAGGAGAAGAACGTTCATGGCAGATTTTGATGCAAGAGATAATGAATTTGAAGAAACCGTCGTTCAGATTAATCGGATTACCAAAGTAGTTAAAGGTGGTCGACGCTTAAGATTTGCGGCTATTGTAGTTGTTGGAGATAAAAAAGGACGGGTTGGTTTTGGAACCGGTAAGGCCCAAGAAGTTCCTGAAGCAATTCGAAAAGCTTCTGATGCAGCTAAGAAAAGTTTGATTACTGTTCCTACTTCGGGCACAACGATCCCTCATGAAGTAACAGGACACTATGGTTCAGGACATATTTTGTTAAAACCCGCTCGCGAAGGTTCTGGTATTTCAGCTGGTGGTTCCGTTCGATCCGTATTGGAATTAGCTGGTGTTGGTGATATTACCAGTAAATCTCAAGGTAGTAATACTCCAATAAACGTAATTCGAGCTACTTTTGATGGCTTGAAGAAATTAAAAACTGCAAAGCAAACCGCAGATTTGCGTGGTATCTCAGTAGATTCGTTATAGGAGCGCTAAAATGACAAAAATTAAAGTTACTCTCGAAAGAAGTGCTTTACATCGAATTCCGGAACAACGGAAAGTAGTTAAAGCATTAGGATTAGGTAGGGTTCATTCGAGCTCTATCTTGCCGAACAATGCCTCAATTAGAGGAGCAATTGAAAAAGTTGCTCACTTAGTTTCGGTTGAGGAAGTAGACGAATAGGAAAGGGAAAAGCATGCAGTTAAATGAATTAAAACCAGCGCCTGGTTCACGGCATTCACGTAAACGCGTTGCGCGAGGTTTTTCCTCTGGTTATGGTAAGACTGCGGGACGTGGTACTAAAGGCCAAAAATCGCGCCAAGGTGGAAAAATCCGAATGGGCTTTGAAGGGGGCCAAATGCCATTGTTTCGGCGGATGCCAAAACGAGGCTTTAATAATATTAATCGAAAAGAATATGCAGAAGTAAGTCTTTCTGATTTAAATGTATTTGATGATGGTGCCGTTGTTGATTCTCAAGCATTATTAGCTAAAGGAATTATTAAGAAGACCCTTTCTGGTGTTAAAGTTCTTGGTAACGGTAAAATTGAAAAGAAACTTACGCTTAAAGTAAGCAAAGTTACAAAGTCGGCGAATGAAGCAATCGTCAATGCCGGTGGAACCATTGAGGTAAATTAATGTTCAAAACATTATTCAGGGGTTTAAAAGAAAAAACTATTAGATCAAGGATTTTGTTTACTTTTTTTGCATTCTTGATTTATCGTTTTGGGTCTTTACTTACTGTCCCTGGAATTAATGCAAAGGCAATGTCTAGCATTGCTCAGAGTGGCTTAGTCCCAATTCTTGATACAGTCAGTGGTGGTGGCTTAGCTAATTATTCTGTATTTGCTCTAGGGGTTTCCCCATATATCACGGCACAAATTGTGGTTCAACTTCTTCAGATGGATATTGTTCCTGTTTTTGTAGAATGGAGTAAACAAGGTGAAGTTGGTCGTCGGAAATTAAATAACGTGACCCGGATCCTAACGATTTTTTTGGCATTTCTCCAATCAGTTGCAATTACTGGTGGTTTTAATGCCCTTTCTTCACTGAATAATAACGGACAGAAATTAGTAAAAACTCCTACTGTTGGAACTTTTATTGAAATTGGTTTTATCCTTACAGCTGGAACTATGTTCTTGACTTGGTTAGGGGAACAAATTACAGATAAAGGTTTAGGTAACGGAGTTTCAATGATTATTGCTGGTGGTATTATTTCACGTTTGCCTAATGGACTTATGGGACTCTATCATCAATATATCGTAGGGGCAAGTAAAGGTCGTTTAGCATTGAACATTTTCATTATCTTGTTAATTGTTATTGCGGTAATTATAATTACGACCTTTGTAACTTATGTCCAGCAAGCTAATTATAAAATTCCAATTCAGTTTACTCGACGGGCTACAGGAACTGGTGATAACAGTTTCCTTCCATTAAAGATAAATGTTTCTGGAGTAATTCCTGTTATCTTTGCGAGTTCCTTTATTGTTACTCCGCAAACAATTTTAACTGCTTTTCGAAATAGTCATGGCCAAGATACTTGGTTTAAAGTTCTAGATTCAATCTTTAACTTACAAAGTAACTGGGGTGTAACTATTTATACAGTGCTAATTGTTTTATTTACTTTCTTTTATGCTTTTGTACAAGTTAATCCAGAGAAAGTTGCAGAAAATCTAACAAAACAAGGTAGTTATATTCCAGGAGTCCGTCCTGGAGAAGAAACCGAAAATTATTTATCGAAGTTGTTAATTAGATTATCAACTGTTGGCTCCGTCTTTTTAGGCCTAATTTCTTTAATTCCATTATTAGCAAGTAATATTTGGAACTTACCTCAGTCGATTGGTTTAGGTGGAACTAGTCTTTTAATTGTTGTTGGAGTTGCTTTGGAAACTACTAGACAATTAGATGGGTTGTTAATGAAGCGTGAATATATAGGATTTATTAGGTAATAAAAGATGAATATAATTTTAATGGGCTTACCCGGAGCTGGTAAGGGCACCCAAGCAGAGAAAATTACTGAGAATTTTGGAATGATTCATGTTTCAACTGGAGACATGTTTCGTCAAGCAATGAGTGATAAAACTGAATTGGGTAAAACAGCACAAAATTACATTGATCAAGGACATTTAGTACCTGATGAAGTAACCAATGGAATCGTTAAAGAACGTCTTGGTCAGGAGGATGTTAAAGCTAAAGGTTTTATGTTAGACGGATATCCTCGAACTTTAAATCAGGCAGAAGCTTTAGATCAAATTGTGGCACAATTAAATACGAATATTGATCAAGTAATTAACATTAAAGTTGATCCTGAAATTTTGGTTAATCGACTTTCTGGTCGTTTTATTTGTCGTAAATGTGGTGCCACATATCATCGAGTTTATAATCCTCCAAAAGTTGCAGATACATGTGACATATGTGGAAGTCATGATTTTTATCAACGCGATGATGATCGTCCAGAAGTTGTGCGAAATCGGTTAAAGGTAAACATTGAAGAGAATACTCCCTTGATTGCTTATTATGAAAAACAGGGTAAGTTAACAAATGTTGATGGTAGTCAAGCAATTGATGTAGTATCTCAGCAGATTCAAGAAATTCTCAAAAAAGTTTGACTCTTTTAAAGAATTGTGTTATGTGATATCATTAGTAAGTTAAGCCCAGAAAAGCAATCATTGGAGGTTATTTTTGGCAAAGCAAGATGTGATCGAAGTACGTGGAAAAGTTACCGATACATTGCCGAATGCAATGTTTAAAGTGCAATTAGAAAATGGAGCAGAAATTTTGGCTCACGTTTCCGGTAAAATTAGAATGCACTATATTCGGATTCTTCCAGGAGATAAAGTAACGGTAGAGTTATCTCCATATGATCTTACTAAAGGTCGGATCACTTACAGATTTAGATAATTATCGGAGGTCAGGATGAAAGTTCGTCCATCAGTTAAAAAAATGTGTGAACATTGTCGGGTAATCAAACGTCGTGGACGTGTAATGATTATATGCTCGGCAAACCCAAGGCATAAGCAGAGACAAGGTTAGGAGATTAAATAGTGGTTCGTATTGCTGGAGTAGATTTACCAAGAGGTAAAAGAATAGTAATAGCGTTAACTTATATTTATGGAATTGGTCTTCCTACGGCTCAGAAAATTTTGAAAGATACGAATATTTCTGAAGATATCCGTCAAGAAGATCTTACCCCAGAACAAGAAGACGCAATTCGTGGGGCAGTTGATAAATATAAAGTGGAAGGTGACCTCCGTCGAGAAGTCAACTTAAATATTAAACGTTTACAAGAAATTGGCTCTTATCGTGGATTACGCCATCGTTTTAACCTACCTGTTCGAGGACAAAATACCAAAAATAATGCTCGAACTCGTAAAGGTAAAAAGGCATCAATTGTCGGTAAGAAGAAGTAGTAGTGGGGGAATAGTTAAATTTGGCAACGAGAAGAACTACGCGTCGGCGTAGAGTAAAGAAAAATATTGAGACTGGTGTTGCTCATATCCACTCAACATTTAATAACACAATTGTTATGATAACTGATCCGAAAGGAAATGCGGTATCATGGTCTTCCGCAGGAGCTTTAGGATTTAAAGGTTCACGTAAGTCAACACCATATGCAGCACAATTAGCTGCTGAAGCTGCGGCGAAAGCTTCCATGGAACAAGGAATGCGTAATGTAGAGGTTTCAGTTAAAGGACCAGGTTCTGGCCGCGAATCTGCTATTAGATCGCTACAGGCTGCTGGTTTGGAAATCACGGCTATTCGTGATGATACACCAGTTCCTCATAATGGTTCAAGACCGCCTAAACGTCGTCGTGTCTAATTATTAGTCCTATTTTTAATCTAAAATATCGGATAAGGAAGGGGTAATAATTACGATGATAGAATTTGAAAAGCCGTCGATTGCAAGGATAGAAGAGACTCCAAATCATGGGAAGTTTATTGTCGAACCCTTAGAGCGAGGTTATGGAACGACATTAGGTAATTCCTTGCGTCGCGTTTTATTAACCTCTTTGCCAGGTTCAGCGGTAACTGATATTCAAATTGATAACGTTTATCATGAGTTTTCAACGATCGATGGGGTACTTGATGATGTTTCCCATATTATCCTTAACGTAAAAAAACTAAAATTAAAATTAGTTGATGTCGACGAAAAAGTTGTCGAATTGAAAGTTAAGGGTGAAAAAGTGGTAACTGCTGCTGATATTGAGACTGATTCGGAATTAGAAATTTTGGATCCAAGTCAATATATTTGTTCGCTTGCAAGTAATGGTGAAATTACCATGCGCATGACGGTCAAAAAAGGTCGCGGTTATGCTGCGGCAGTTGAAAATAAAACTGATGGAGCGCCCATTGGAGTTTTAGCAATTGACTCAATCTATACACCAATCGAAAAGGTAAATTACCAGGTTGAAAGTACTCGGGTAAGAAATCGCAATGATTTTGATAAATTAACCCTTGATATTTGGACTAATGGTTCTATTATGCCAACTGAAGCTTTAAGTTTGGCTGCCAAAATTTTAACAGATCACTTATCGATTTTTGTTGAGCTTGATGGTGATGCTGGTAATGTAGAGACCTTAGTTGAAAAAGAAGATAAGCATATTGAGAAACTTCTTGATATGACGATTGAGGAAATCGATTTGACTGTTCGGTCTTATAACAGCTTAAAGCGTGCAGGGATTAATACTTTAGGCGAATTAACGCAAATGACTGAAGCAGATATGATGAAGGTTAGAAATCTTGGACGTAAGTCTTTAGAAGAAGTCAAAGCTAAACTGGCGAGTTTAGGATTATCACTTAAGAAGGAGGATGAATAAGTCCATGTCTTATCGTAAATTTGGTCGTGATAGTGGCCATCGAAAAGCTATGCTCAGAAACCTAGCAACTGATCTGATCATCCATGAACGCATCACGACTACTGAAGCTAAAGCTAAAGATCTGCGTTCAGTTGTTGAAAAAATGATCACTTTAGGTAAAAAGGGTGATTTACATGCACGGCGTCAAGCTAGTGCTTATGTAAGAAACGTAGTTGCTAGTACCGAAGAAAAAGATGACGAAATTGTTGTTCAATCAGCAGTTCAAAAACTATTTTCAGACTTGGCATCACGTTATGCAGAACGTAACGGTGGCTATACCAGGATTTATAAAACAGTTAATCGTCGTGGCGATGGTGCCCCGATGGTTGTTATCGAATTAGTTTAAATTTGTAGAAATTTTACATTGATACTTAATGTCCTTGCAGCTATAACGTGCATAGGACTTTTTTTATATCTAAAATTAAAAGACGATCAATTAAATTGCGAATTATAAAAACAAATCAATTTTTTTAATTTCAATAAAAATTTAAAAGTTTTAACGATACGAATATACGTGAAAACTTTATTTATTTGTGTTAATTCATTAATGAGAATTAAACGGTTGTTAAAATTTTCTTTCTTGTCGAAGCAAAAGATAACATTGCTTGAATTAAACTAATAAAATTACCCAAGTAAGCTAAATATTCCTTGCTGTATAATTAGTCAAAGGCTGCTTTTTGCGGTTTAAAAATATCAGGGAGGGAAAAAAGTTGTCATTAGTTAAAGTAACAAATTTAAGTTTTACGTATCCAAATCAATCCCGTCCCGCTTTAAAAAATATTTCATTAACGGTACCACAAAATTCTTATGTGACCATTATTGGTGAGAATGGTAGTGGCAAGAGTACTTTAGCACGTTTAATTGGGGCAATTAATTTGCCTCAAAATGGTCAGGTATCTATTGATGATCTTTTATTAGATAAAGCTCATTTAAATGCAATTAGAGCTAAAATAGGAATGGTTTTCCAAAATCCTGATAGTCAGTTTGTGGGATCTACCGTTGAAGATGATGTAGCTTTTGGTTTAGAAAATCATTGTTTTCCTCCAGAAGAAATGAACGAAATTATTACGAAGTATTTGAAGTTAGTTGGGATGAACGATTATCGTTTTCGCACACCAGAGAGTTTGTCTGGGGGACAAAAACAACGAGTAGCCATTGCAAGTGCTTTGGCTTATCGTCCTAAACTTTTGATTTTTGATGAAGCAACAAGTATGTTGGATCCTCAAGGGCGTCAAGAAATTAGCAAGCTAATTCAAAATTTGAAGTTAAAACAATTAGCAACGATTATCTCGGTAACTCACAACTTAAGTGAAGCATTAGTTAGCGATTATGTTTACATACTTAATCATGGTGAAATTCAAGGGAGAGGAACTCCTGCGGAAATTTTTGCTAATCAGGAGTTAATCACTAAAAATCATTTAAAATTACCATTTACCCTTGAACTAATCCAGCAATTAAAAAAAGCCGGATTTTCTTTTGAAAATGAACAATTATCAACAACAGAGTTGGTGCAATATTTATGGACATTAAATTCAATCACGTAAGTTATTACTACAATGCCAATACGCCGCTGCAAACAGTTGGTTTTAAAGATTTAGATTTTACGATCAAAGAACATAGTTTTACTTCGATTATTGGTCAAACTGGCAGTGGTAAATCGACACTAATTCAACATCTTAATGGGTTATTAATCCCGAGCCAAGGTGAAATCAATATTGCGGGTTTTAAAATTACGCCCCAAACTAAACGTAAAAGTTTGTCCAAACTACGTAGTCAAGTAGGGATAGTATTTCAATTTCCGGAAAATCAACTTTATGAATCTACAGTGTTAAAAGATATTGCTGTAGGGCCACTTAATTTTGGAGTTCCTTTAGCAAAAGCGCAAAAACAGGCATTAGCGACCCTTAAATTAGTTGGTTTGGATTCAGATTTAGCACAACGTTCACCAACTGAGCTTTCAGGCGGTCAAATGCGTCGTGTAGCAATTGCGGGAATCTTAGTAATGAAGCCAAAAATTTTAGTGTTAGATGAACCAACGGCGGGACTTGATCCTTATGCTCATGAAGAAATGATGGAATTATTCTGGCGTCTCCATCAAAAATGGCATTTAACTACCATTATGGTTAGTCATTCTATGGATGATGTGGCGCAATATAGTGATCAAGTTATTTGGCTTGATCAAGGAAGATTAATTCAAATGGCTTCTCCGCGGGAAATTTTTACTAATAATCAACAATTATTGATGAAACCGCAAAGTGTGATTTTTTATCAGAAACTGCAAGATAAAGGGCTTCAATTACCTCAGATTCCTTTAACAATAGCAGAATTAGTTACTGAATTAAAAAAGAAAATTTTAGGTACAACAATTGAGTAAAGTTTTAATCGGCCGTTATTTGCCAGGAGATTCGGTGATTCACCGTTTAGATCCTCGTGGGAAATTGGTTTTTACAATCTTATTTATTATTATCGTTTTTTGGGCTAATAACTTAATTACTTATGGTTTGTTATTATTTTTTACCTTTTGGTTAATTCATATGTCTAAAATTTCACTTGCTTATTTTTTTGCAGGAATGAAAAGTTTTATTTATTTAGCTTTATTTGTAGTTATTATCCAAATATTTTTTTCTGACGGGGGAATAACATATTGGCATTGGGGTATTCTTCGGGTTACTCAAATGGGTTTAATTAATGCTTTTTATATGTTCTTAAGGCTATTGATTAACTTAAATATTTCGACGATCTTAACTTTAACCACTTCACCTTTATTAATTGCTGATTCCATTGAATCTTTACTTAAACCTTTAAGTTACTTTGGCGTACCAGTACAAATTATTGGCTTAATTATTTCTATTGCTTTAAGATTTATTCCTACTATTGCTGATGCGGCACAAAAAATTGTGAATGCACAGATGGCACGGGGAGTGGATTTTAATGCTTCAAGTTTGAAAAAACGAATTATGAATATTATTCCTATTCTTGTTCCATTACTGGAAAGTAATTTTAAAATGGCAGATGAATTATCGGAAGCTATGGAATCAAGAGGCTATATTCCTTTGGCTAAACGGACACATTTTCATGTGATGCATTGGCATTGGCAAGATAGTACAGCTTTTGGTATTTTAGGTTTATTAGCAGTTTTACTAATTATTTTGAGGCAAAGCTAATGCAGCGATATAAAGCAATTTTACAATATGATGGAACTAATTTTTCGGGATTTCAATTACAGGCTCCGCATTTGCGAACGATTCAAGGGGTAATTGAAAAGGGCCTACAAAAGATGAGCAAAGGTCCCCGAATTATTGTTTATGGTGCTAGTCGGACTGATGCCGGAGTTCATGCTTTAGGACAGGTAATTCACTTTGATTATCCAACATATTTACCACCGGAGAAAATGCGTTTAGCATTAAATAGTTTAATGCCTTTAGATGTGGAAATTAAAGAAGTTGAAGCAGTTTCTAATGATTTTCATGCTCGTTATGCCGCTCACGAAAAAACCTATTGGTATCGCGTGGATCGAGGTAAATTTGTAAACCCTTTTAAACGTTTTTACACTACCCACTATCCTTACCCAATTGATTTTTCTCGAATTGAGATAGCTTTAAAAGATGTTTTAGGGACTCACGATTTCTCTAGTTTTGCAGCAAGTGGTAATCAAGTTAAGAATCCGGTACGAACAATTACTCAAGCTCAAGCGAATTTAGATGATCAAAATCAGGAATTAAGCTTTTATTTCACTGGAGATGGTTTTTTGTACAATCAAGTAAGAATTATGGTGGCAGTGCTCTTAGAAATCGGTAGTAAAAAGCGTGATCTTCATGACTTTTTGCGCCTTTATCAAGTTAAAGATCGGACTCAAGCGCGGTGGACCGCACCTGCTAGTGGCCTTTATTTAATGAAAGTTCATTATCTTAAAAAAGCCGCTAAAAGCGATTAAATTTTCAACTTGCATTGCAAGTTTGGTTTTGATGGAGTAAATTTGATTTCTGATAGGAGAGATTTATAATTCATAACTGTAAAATCCTTGAGGTGAAAAATGGTATTTAATAAAAGTATTTATCGTAAAATTTTAAGTCATGCTTTTGATCTTCCAATCCGGGTTATTTATTGGGATGGCAGTACCGAAGATTATGGTAATGGTGAACCGGAAATTCAGATCAAATTTAACGAAGAGATTCCGATTAATGATTTTATGCATGAACCAACTCTTCGATTAGCCGAAGCATATATGACCGAAAAGATTGATATTAAAGGAAGTATTCAAAAATTAGTAGCAGCAGCTTTTGCTGCGCAAGATAGTTTTTTGACTAATCGTCGCTTAATTAAATATTTACCTAAAATGTCACATTCGGAAAAGGCGAGTGAAGCAGATATTCAAAAACATTATGATATAGGTAATGATTTTTATCGGAAGTGGTTAGATCCCACAATGACTTATTCTTGTGCTTATTTTGAGCATGATGATGATTCCTTAGCTCAAGCCCAAAAAAACAAAATTGAACATATTTTACATAAATTAAAACCCATAGCTGGTAAGACTTTGTTGGATATTGGATCCGGCTGGGGGGCTTTAATTTTGCGAGCAGCGCAAAAGTATCACTTAAAAGCTACAGGAATTACCTTAAGCCAAGAGCAATATGATTACACTAAAGAACAAATTAAGAAAAATCATTTGGAAGATCAAGTTGACGTTTGGTTATTAGATTATCGAGAAGTACCTAAGGACGTTAATTTTGATTATGTTGTAAGTGTTGGGATGTTTGAACATGTTGGTAAAGAAAACTTAGGCTTGTATTTCCAAAAGATTAAAGACCTTTTGGTTCCTGATGGTATTGCTTTGATTCATGGAATCACGGGACAACATGAAGGTTTGGGAGTTGATCCTTTTTTAGTCAAATACATCTTCCCGGGTGGCTATATTCCTAATATGGCGGAAAATTTACAACATATTATGGATGCTAAGTTGCAATTAGATGATTTAGAACCTTTGAGGCGTCATTATCAAAAGACACTTGAATGTTGGACACATAATTATCATCAAGTTTATGATGATACGATTAAAACATATGGAAAAGAATTTGCGCGGATGTGGGATTTATATTTACAAGCTGCAGCTGGTGCTTTTGAGGCTGGAAATATTGATGTAATGCAGTTTTTGATTTCTAATGGCCGTAGCAATCAAACTTTACCAATGACACGTAATTATATTTATCAACAAGAATTATAAAAATAAAGTATAATTAAACACCTTTTGGGTGTTTTTTTTTATGCTTTAAAATTATTAGAATAAATATTTCCAAATTGAAAAGATGTTAGGGTATTGTTTACTTCAAAGAAATAAATTGGATTCTAGGTATTCTTATTGTTGATGTAGCATAAAGTGGTCTGACTTTTTACAATTTTTAATATCTAATAATATTTCCAAATAAATATTTTAGTTAGTTACAGTTTTGAACTTCAAAGTAATTGATTTTAAGGTAATTTGAGTTGTGATTTTTGAAGCTATAAAAAAATAAAATTTTAAACGAAAAGCCATAAAAATTTAATCATTAATAATTTAAATCTTTTTATAAACACAATTAATATAATAAAAATCAAATAGTATTTATATTTATTTGATCTAATTAATGTATTTAAAATAAAAAAATAAATAATATTTGCAATATTAATGATAGAATAAGTAATAGTTAAAAACTTTTTGAGGAGGAAATTATTTAGTGAAATTTAAAATAGGGGTATTGGTGAGTTCAGTCATAATGTTGGTCTCGCCACTGTCGGGGGCAGTGGCCGTTTTGGCCGAATCAAACTCTATTAAATTTAATTCAGCTTGGGACTATGATACGGTTAATCCAGGTTTAGGCGAGTATGATCAATTATTGCAAAATGCGGGACCAACTGATGGTCAAGTTGATTGGTATCCTGCCGAACACTTTGCGAGTAGTAAAAATATTCGACCATCTTTATTAGTTAAGCAAT
>CALYQJ010000013.1 GCA_945285405.1 uncultured Lactobacillaceae bacterium
AATTTAATTAAAAGGCGATTTTTAAAATTGTAACTTTTAATTTTATTTTTAAAACAAAGAAGTTTGAAAATTAATTTAATAAAAAGCTCAATAATCGATATGATAATAGATGATGAATTGTTTTGGCTTTTAAATAAAAATGCTAAGCAAATTTGCTTAGCATTTTTATTTACCAGCTATTAATTAAAACTTTGATACCGGCGTTTTCTAAAATTTGTTGGTATTTAACTAAGTCATCTGCATGAAGTTGAGTAACATTTTTCATTTTATACTCACGATTTAAATCTTGATATTTTTTTAAACCAAATTGATGAAAAGGCAATAATTCAACTTCTTTAATTCCCATTTTTTGGAATAATTTACCAAATTCATAAGCATCGTTATTAGTATAGTTAAATCCCGGAATTATAGGAATTCGAATATGTAAATTAATTCCGGCATCTAAAGCAATTTGAAGGTTTTTTAAAATAAGTTCATTTCCACCGCCGGTCCCTTTTTTATGAATAATTGAATTCCATTGTTTACAGTCATAATACATAAAATCAATATATTTCATGAATTCTTGAAATACTCGTGAATTCGCATAACCAGTAGTCTCACAAGCTAAATTTAAGCCAGCATTTTTAATAGCTTGAGCTAATTGAATGGCAAAAGAAGCTTGTAATAATACTTCACCTCCAGAAAAAGTTACACCACCACCAGATTCTTCATAAAATGGTTGATCTTGCATAATTACTTTCATTAATTCAGTAACTGTCCAATATTTACCAACAGTGGTTTTCTGTTGTTGATTTTCGTCATACATCAATTCAGGATGAAATAGTTGAGATTCAGGATTGGCGCACCATTTACATCTTAAGGGGCATCCCTTGAAAAAGATCACAGTTCGAATTCCGGGACCGTCATCTAGGCTAAATTTTTGGACGTTAAAAATTAAACCTTTGGAAGCTTGTGGTTTTGTTTTAGTTCGTAGATTCATAAGGTCAATTTTCATCAAAAATATCTCCATCATTCATTACCTTAATTATACTAATTGATATTTCTTAAGCAATAAAAAAATGTTTCGTTCGAATAAAAAGCAAAAAATGAACATTTGTGCAATTTTAAATCAATTAAATATTAATAAGCTTAAATAAAACAAAAGGCATAAGCTTCTTTTTAATTTTAAAAGTAAGTGACAATTTGCAATCTTGATTTTTTTAATAGAATTATTAATAATTATTTCAAAAGAAAGAAAAATAATTTCGTTAGAAAAAGGAGTGGATTATGAATACCCAAATTTTAACTAAAACTAACCAAAACCATTCTACTAATCATTTTGGAACTTTAACTTCTCAAATGAATCGTTACCGGGAATCAATATTACAGGCCAAAGCCTACATTGATCCTGAACGCGCAGTTTTGACTACAGAAGCTTATCAGGCACACCAACAGGAACAAACTGATGTTTTGCGAGCTAATGTATTAGCCCATATTTTAGAAAGAATGACCATTTATATTGAGCCAGATACTTTTTTAGTAGGTAATCAAGCTCAATCTAATCGATGGGCACCGATTTTTCCAGAATATTCAATGAAATGGGTTATTGAAGAGTTGGATACTTTTGAGAAACGACCTGGTGATGTTTTCTACATTACTGAAGATACTAAAAAGAAATTAAAAAAAATTGCTCCGTTTTGGCATAATAATACGCTTGAGGATCGTGGGTTAGCAGCATTTCCACCTAATAGTCGAATATTTTATGATTTAGGAATTATTGGAGCTGATGGAAATATTACTTCTGGTGATGGTCATATTGCTGTTAACTATCAAGATTTGTTGAAACATGGATTAAAGTGGTATGAAAAACGAATTCGAGATAAACAGCGAAAATTAGATTTAACTGATTACTCGCAACAAAAGCAGTTATATTTTTATCAAGCTAGTTTGATTGTAATTCAGGCTATTAAAAAATTTGCTAAACGTTATGTTGTATTGGCAAAAGAGCAGGCTAAAAATACAAATGATGCTAAACGGAATAAGCAATTACAACAAATTGCCTGTGTTATGAGTCATGTACCTTATGAACCTGCACGTAATTTTTATGAAGCAGTTCAATCGGTCTGGTTCATTCATGATATTTTACAAATTGAATCTAATGGTCATTCCGTTTCCTACGGTCGAATGGACCAATATTTAGATCCGTATTATGAAACTGACCTTTCAAACGGTAATATTGATGTGGATCAAGCAACAGAGTTATTAACTAATTTGTTTTTGAAAACTTTGACAATTAATAAAGTTCGTTCATGGGCCCATACTGAGTTTTCTGCTGGAAGTCCTTTATATCAAAACATTACTATTGGGGGTCAGACTAGTGATGGAAAGGATGCAACTAATCCAGTTTCTTATTTAATTTTGCGAGCTATTGCTCAAGCTCATTTACCTCAACCTAACCTTACAGTTCGTTATTTTCATGGTTTGAGCAATACTTTTATGAGAGAGTGTATTGAAGTAGTTAAGCAGGGGTTAGGCATGCCTGCCTTTAATAATGATGAAATAATCATTCCTTCATTTATAAAAAGAGGAGTCAAAAAAGCTGATGCTTATAACTATAGTGCTATTGGTTGCGTTGAGACAGCAGTTCCTGGTAAGTGGGGCTACCGTTGTACAGGAATGAGTTTTATTAATTTTCCGCGAGTTTTATTAATTGTAATGAATGGTGGTATTGATCCTGAATCTCAAAAAAAGTTATTACCTAATTATGGGAAGTTTACAGAAATGACTTCTTATGAACAACTTTTAAAAGCTTGGGATCTTTCTATTCGTGAAGTGACTCGTCAAAGTGTTATTATTGAAAATAGTTGTGATATGGTATTAGAACAAGGCTTTCCTGATATTCTTTGTTCAATCTTAACTGAAGATTGTATTGGCCGTGGTAAAACAATTAAAGAAGGTGGCGCAATTTATGATTATATTAGCGGTTTACAAGTTGGTATTGCGAATTTAGCTGATTCTTTAGCTGCAATTAAGAAATTAGTTTTTGAAGAAAAACGACTAACACCTAAACAATTATGGCAAGCCCTACAAAATAATTTTGCGGGAAAAGCTGGGGAAACAATTCGTCAGATGTTAATTAGGGAAGCACCAAAATATGGGAATGATAATGATGAAGTTGATCAATTAATTGTTGAAGCTTATCAGCCATATATTGATGAAATTAGTAAATATCGTAATACACGTTACGGTCGTGGTCCAATTGGCGGTTTACGTTATGCGGGAACTTCATCAATTTCAGCTAATGTGGGTCAAGGACATAGTACCTTAGCTACTCCTGATGGACGTTATGCTCGTACTCCTTTGGCTGAAGGCTGTTCTCCCGAACATGCGATGGATACTAATGGTCCTACAGCTGTTTTTAAAAGTGTGTCGAAGTTGCCAACTTGCGATATTACAGGTGGAGTTTTATTGAACCAGAAAATGTCACCGCAAATTTTACGTACTGATACTAATTGTCAAAAATTGGTTGCTTTATTACGAACTTTCTTTAATCGTTTGCATGGTTATCATGTTCAATATAATATAGTGTCCCGTGATACTTTAATTGCTGCACAAAAACATCCGGATCAATATCGTGATTTAATTGTACGAGTTGCAGGATATTCAGCATTCTTTGTTGGCTTATCTAAAGAAACACAGGATGATATTATTGCGCGTACAGAGCAATCACTTTAGACTTTAAGAAAAAAATTTTATTATGATTAAATTTATATTTTGAAAATGATCAAGAATAACCAATTAAAATTATTTTTAGTTAAGTAAATGGTTATATTTAGTATTTTATGATAATGATAATTGCCAGATTTTAATTAAAATGCTTTAATTTGATGTAGTTTTTAATCTTCTTTAATTTTTTGACTTATAATTAGGTTAAAAATTCTTAAGGAAAAATGAAATGAAATTAGAAAGATCAGAGCGAATTTTAGAAATTGTTAATCAGAAAAAAAAAGTTGAAGTTAGTGACTTGGCTAAATTATTGATGGTTTCTAAAGTAACTATTCGTAAAGATCTGAAAAATTTAGAGGCTCATGGGCTTTTAAAAAGGGAACATGGTTTTGCAATTATTAATAATCCAGACAATCTTAATTATCGATTAGCACAAAATTATCCTGAAAAGTTGCGTATAGCAAAAATGGCTGCTAGTTTAGTTAAGGATCAAGATACAATTATGATTGAATCTGGAGCAACTTGTGCTTTATTGGCAGAAGAACTTGGTAAACAAGGGAAAAAAATTACTATTATTACAGTATCTTATTTTATTACTAATCACGTTGCTAAATATTCTAACCTTAGTTTGATTGTTTTAGGAGGACAATATCAAGTAAGTTCTCAAGTAGTTGTGGGACCACTGGTTAAAACATCTTTGCGTGGCTTTCATGTTGAGAAATTGTTTGTTGGGACTGATGGGTTTGATCCTCAGATAGGATTTTTTGGCGATAACTTAATGCGTACAGAAACTGTTCGTAATATGGCGCAACAAGCCCAACAAATAATCATATTAACGGATTCAGAAAAATTTAAAAAACCAAGTTTGATCCAACAATTTAGCTTCGATGAAGTAGATCAAGTAATTACTGATAATCAAATTACTAGTTATGCTCAAGAAGTTTTAAAGAATAATCAAGTTAAACTATCCATTGTTTAATTAAAGCCATTTGATAATTTAAATTTAATAAAAACCGGATCGGGATATTGGATACGGTTTTTATTTTTAGTGATTTTTTTCATTATATTAATTAATCATAGTATCGTAAAATTTCAAAGAATATTACGCTATAGGTGATAATTAAAAGAAACAAAAAAGTAACAGATTTTTTAAGCATTTTTGGTACTATTTCAAACAAAGTTATGTTTTTAATAGTGAAGATAAGTATTGTTCAAAAACAAAAAAGGAGTTAAATTTTGAATTCTAAAAATATTCGTAATTTTGCCATTATTGCCCATATTGATCATGGGAAGTCTACTTTAGCTGATCGAATTATGGAAATGACTAATACCGTTAGTCAACGTGAACAAAAAGATCAATTACTTGATGATTTAAATGTAGAGCAAGCACATGGTGTTACAGTAAAATCTCGTACTGTAAGAAATATTTATCAAGCAGTTGATGGACAAAAGTATGAGTATAATTTTATTGATACTCCAGGACATGTTGATTTTTCTTATGAAGTTTCTAAAAGTTTGGCTGCTAGTGATGGGGTTATTTTATTGGTAGATGCAACTCAAGGGGTTCAGGCACAAACAGTAGCAAATTATTATTTGGCTAAAAAAAATCATTTAGTAATTATTCCGGTAATTAATAAAATTGATTTACCAGCAGCAGAAGTAATGAAAACTGAGGATCAAATTAAAAAATTAGATCCTAAATTTGCTAAAGCACCAATTTTAAGAATTTCGGCAAAGACAGGGCAAGGCGTTAAAGAGGTCTTGGAAGCAATTAGAACCAACATACCTGCACCAAAGGGTAATCCTAAAGCGCCAGTTAAAGCTTTAGTATTCGACTATTTATATAATTCTTTTTTAGGTATAGTAGCATATGTTCGAATAATTGACGGACAATTACAAGCTCAAGATAAAGGTTTGTTAATGGCGAAAGATGAGAAGTTTTTAATCCGTGAAGTGGGTATTTTTACGCCTAAAATGGTAGCTTGTAAAAAATTAGGTGTAGGTGATGTTGGATATATTGTGACAGGTTTAAAAGATCCTCAATCAGTACGTGTTGGTGATACTTTAACATTAGAAAAAAATCCAACTGATCGGGCATTACCGGGTTATCAACCCGCTAAATCAGTAGTTTTTGCGGGATTTTATCCCCAAGATAATAATTATCCTGAATTGAAAAGCGCTCTTGCTAAACTTGCGCTAAATGATCCTTCTTTTAATTATCAAGAAGAGGTTACAGAAGCTTTAGGATCTGGTTTTCGTTGTGGATTTTTAGGAATGTTTCATCTACAAATTATTAAAGAACGATTAAAAGACGAATATGGTTTAAATGTTTTGACGACAGCACCTAATGTTACATATCGAGTTTACTTAAAAAATTCAGATCAATTTACAGAAATTACAAATCCAAGTCAATTTCCTTATTTTAATGATATTGATTATGTTGAAGAACCAATGATTGAGGCTAAAATTATTGTTCCTAATAAGCTGTTAACTTCGGTGATGAAATTGGCTGATCAACATAAAGGTGAATTGAAAGATATGAATCAGCGAAATCTAAATACAGAAGTAATTTATAAAATTCCTCTTTCAGAAGTTGCTTATCAATTTTTTAATAAATTAAAATCAGTTTCTCATGGTTATGCGAGTTTAGAAACTAACGATGCTGGATATGATTTGGCAGACGTAGTAAAAATAGAGGTAGATATCAATTATTCTCCAATTGATGCTTTAGCTTTTATTGTACATCGCGAAGATGCGCCAAGTTTAACCCAGGAGTTGGTTCATAAATTAAAATATACGGTACCTCGTATGCTTTATCCTATGCCAGTGCAAGCAGTAGTTGAAGGTAAGACCTTGGCTCGAGTAGACATTCCACCATTGCGAAAGAATGCTGCAGTTTCTGGTAATAAAAAAAGTATTTCGAAAAAGCAAGAACTTTTGCGTCGACAGAATATTAATAAACGTCAAGCTGTAAAAAATAATGTCCAGCTTTCACAAAAGACATTTAATTCAATTTTAGAGTTAAAGCCGTAAAATACTTTATCAGATAATATTTTTAGATATTAAAAATTATCAGTATTAAGCGCTTTTTTTAAGTTACAAAAGTGTAAGGTTATTTAAATTCCTGCTTGTTAGAATATGGGTGAAAAATACATGGAGGAAAGATGATGACCAGCATAGTTGCAGTACAACAAGTAAAAAAAGTTTATGGTAAGGTTCATGAAGAAAAAACTGTTGCTTTAAAGGATGTCAATTTCCAGGTGGAAACAGGAGAATTTATTGGAATAATGGGAGCTTCTGGTTCTGGTAAGTCAACTTTGTTAAATATTTTATCGACTATAGATCGTCCAACTTCAGGGCAAGTTTTGATCAATGGTTATGATATTACAAAATTGCGCGGTAATAAGTTATCCGATTTTCGAGCTCACCAAATTGGCTTTATTTTTCAAGATTTCAATTTATTGGAAGATTTAACTGTTGAAGAAAATATTGCTTTACCATTGTCATTGCAAGAAATGAATCCAAAAAGGATTAAAGCTTTAGTTATATTAATTTCTAAAAAACTTTCTATTTCATCAATTTTAAAAAAATATCCAGCAGAAATTTCTGGAGGTCAAAAGCAGCGTGCAGCTGCGGCACGAGCTTTAATTACTAAGCCGGCAATATTATTGGGTGATGAACCTACAGGATCATTAGATTCAAGTAGTGCTCGTGAATTATTAAATACAATGACTAATTTAAATCAAAAAGATAAAATTTCAATTTTATTGGTAACTCATGATCCAGTTTCTGCAAGTTTTTGCCAACGTATTTTATTTATCAAAGATGGGGTTATCGGTAAAGAACTGCGGCGAAATAATTTAGATCGAATAAGTTTTTATCATCAAATATTAAATGAAATTGAAAGTTTTGAAAGCTAATGGTGAAAAAATGACTTTAAAATTGGCATTAAGTGGTTTAAAAAATCATCTAAAAGACTATTTCATTCTTTTTTCTGGATTAACAATTTCTGCAGCAATTTTTTACATGTTTCAAACCCTAGCAGCTAACCCACTTTTTTTAAAAAGTAATACCTATTTATTATCCATTGTTGTTATTTTTAATTTAGGCACTTTTCTTTTAGCTATTATTACTTTTGCCTATCTTAATTATGCAAATAATTTTTTAATAAATTTGCGTTCGCGTATTTATGCAATGTATTTAATGCTCGGAGCAAAATCACGGAAGATTGCGCAACTCATTTTTTTAGAAACCATAGTCATAGGTCTTTTAGCCGTTCTAGCCGGCATAGTATGTGGAATTATTTTAACTCAATTAATTAGTAGGTTACTAATTAGGCAGTTGGATTTAAGTTTGATCCATTATTCGCCATGGAATAACCAAGCAATATTAGTCACTTTAATTTTCTTTCTAGTTATTTTTGTTTTTTTTGCTCTCAAGAATGCAAGAAAACTAGTCTATACTCCTATTTTAAAATTATTAAATCAAGAAAAAACTCCAGTTCGTGCTCATAAAAATCCTTTATTGTGGGGTGGAGAAATTATTGCCGGGATAGTTTTATTAGCAATTGGATACTGGGCCTTAGCACATTTAGATATATTAAACATAAAAGGAATTTTTGTGGCAATTATAACGATTGTTTCTGGAAGTTATTTCGTTTTTGATTCCTTATTTTTAGCGATTGTTCAAAATTTGCAACACCGTCCAAACTTCGCTTTAAAAAGATTACATAGCTTTACTTTAGGTCAATTAAATTTTCGTTTACGTGACTTAACAAAATTACTGGCCATGATTTCAATCATGTTCGCTTTAGCTCTTGGTGCCATTACAGCAGGTATTGGTTTTCATCGCGATATTGCTACTATAACTAACGTCTGTTCAGATTATGATTTTATTTTACATGATCCAAGTACTAGAGAATTAGATCAGGTTAATAATCTCAAATTAACAGATACAAGTGTATATCACTATAAAGTTGCTTCAAATAAAGTTTATTGGTTGGTTGATGATTTTGATCTTAAACCTTTTAATTACGTAATACCTAATGGATCTTTTAATCCAATTAAATATTCTCATGTTACTGGTAAACAAATGTTAAAAGATAAGAATAAATGGCTTAGTATATTACAATCATACTTGGGCGATGCATCAACTATACTTCCCGGTGGTTTTCTTCCAAAAAAAGAATTTCAAACTAAAACGGGAAAAGAACATACAATTAACTTATATGTTTTAAAAAATTTTATGGCGGAAAAAAATCAGATTAAACCTCTAGTATTAGCAGATAATAAAAAAATTAAATTGGATGTTAATCGTGATTCGACTCAAAAATATAACATATTTTTTGTAATTAATGGAATGCTTTCGGGTTTTGAATTTATGGGATTATTTTTAGGAATAGCCTTTTTAGCAATGTTAGCATCTTGTTTAATGTTTAAAATTCTTTCAGGGGCAAATAATGATATGCATCGTTACCAGATATTAAAGCAAATTGGAACCCGACATCAATTATTAGAATATTCAATTGCTCAAGAAATAGGGACTATTTTTCTATTACCGGCTTTACTTGGAATTGTTCACGTCCTTTTTGGATTACAAATGTTTAAAGTAACTACATTGATTCATGAACCATATAAAAATTTAATAATTCCCATTGGCATCTTTTTAGTTCTTTATGCCTTTTACTATTTAATAACCGATTTTATTTATCAAAAAAAGGTTTTAAGAAAATAGTTTATTAAATTAATTATTTATAATTTAACGAGATCAAATTTTGAAATTAAAGTTTGATTTCGTTTTTTTAGTTTATACACATGCAAATTTAGCATTATTTCTAATGAAATTAGATAATATTAATATTATTCAATATTAAATACTATATTATATATTGAAATAGATTTTGACTTTAATTATTTAAAATGAATGAAAAATACTATAATCCTATAAAAATATTATAAGCTCTTTTTTTAAAAAAAATTTGCTACATGACATTTTTAAGTCATAAGCATATTGCTTTATATTTAACTTACATTAGTTAATTCAAATAAAAAATTTAAGATATTTTTTCAAAAAATGTTAAAGAAAAAACAAATAATTATTGTACTAATACAACTTTCTTGGTGGTCAGGAAAGCTTTTTTATTTTTAATCCATTAATTAGAATTAATATTAATTATTTTTTAGTTCTAATTATATTTATTGATTTTTTTAATGAATCTTTAATGGAAAAATGGTAAAATAACTAATTAGGAGTTGAGTTTTAATAATTCTTTTTAATAATTGCAGTTTAATAAGATATTAGAAAGTTTTTATAATTAATCATTTCCAATTAAATAAGAAAAGCCATCCATATTTTGATAAAAGTTTCAGAATATAATTTAGTGTATTTCAGATTTTAAAAAACATAATTATAAAAATAAATTACTAGGGAAGCTTCTAAGTGTGAAATTTTCCTACATTAATTTAATATCTACTTATTAATTTTCTCAATAATTTGGATCTTATAAAAAGTAAAGAATAATTTTTTGAGGACTTTGAGTTATTGAGTAAATTAAATGTTTAGTTCCTTTTTTTTATTTTAGTTACACATTTTATTTTCTATCTTTTTTTAAAAAAAATGGTAAAATTTTCTTATTGCTTTAAAATATATATTAAAAATTTTTAAATAATTTTTTGAAATAAACTTTCAAAGATGGTTTTAGATGTATTATTATGTATGTATTAAAGTAAAGATATTTTAATTTAATTTAGGAGGACAAAGTTTGGAAAAATTAAAATTTACAAAGCGTGAACTTGATATTATGCATGTATTATGGGATGCAAAGGAACCCTTATCAGCAAAAGAAGTTTTTCAACAGAATTCTTCAATTAGTTTAAATACGATTCAAGCAGTATTAAGGAAATTACTTCGGAATAAGATTATTAAAACTGCTGAAATTGGTTACAGTGGTACTGTTTTAACACGTAAATATTCGCCATTATTATCTGAAGAAGACTATTTAGCATCACAATTTTCGAAAAAAAGTATTTCAAATTTAATTTCACTTTTGATTAAAAATAGTAAAGCTGAAGATCTTGATAAAATTGAAAAATTAGTCAAAGATAAAAAGGCTGAATTAACTGTTAATAATTAGTCTTTTAATAACGGTACTTTAAGATTTAAATTTTAGTATTTTAACTATAAAAGTCACTTTAGACTTTTAAATTTACTATTAATATTTGTGAATGGTTTTCTTAAGGTACAACCTTTATGTGTTAATTATCAAAATTTTAATTAATAAAATTTAGTTTTTACCTTTCATAGTTGAAAAACAATTTAAGGTAAAAGGCATTCAGTAAACTTATAGTTTATTGAATGCCTTTTATTATGCTCAAAATAATCTTTTAATATTCAATTTAATGTTTGAGTAGGATCAATATTTTACTAGCTACTGATTCACTAAGGTAGAAAGTGTTTAAAAGTTGACCTCTCATGGCCCCTAAAGTGGCTTCAGCTTTTAATTTATTAGTTACAACGGTAATTTTTTTAGGAGTTTTAAGAATTTGTTTTATAGGCATACTAAAAACGGGGATGTCTTTTTCATTAATAAAATTACCATTTAAGTCAAAGGGACGACCATAAAGTAATCCAGCAACTTGTTTTCGAGCACTTGGAGGAATGATTCGGTCAATTTCTTGTTGCCACGTAGAAACTGTTTCAAGTGATTCTAAATTTCCTAAACTGCAAATAATTAGATTAAGAGAGCTTCCTAAAGCTAAAGTTGGTTTAATTGCTGGCTCTTTAGCCCAAAGTTTTCGAGACTGATCATTAAATACATATAATGGCGCAACCATGGTTTGATATTTTGCTCCTAAACGGTTTGCTGCCATTTCAACTAAACGCATTGAACCAGCTTTTGAATTATATTTCATATTTTCACCCATAATTTGAGTAAACAGAATGTTGGGATAATCAGCTGTGTTGAAATGTTGAATTAGATCATATATTGTTTCGCCCCATGATAAGCCAATCACTTCATTAGGTGTTAAAGAATGTTGAATTTCTTGGGCAGCATATAGGAAAACGTTAGCTGTAGTATTTGTGGGGTTGGGAGCATCTTTAACAATAATTATTTTCTCATTTGGGAAAATTTGTTTAAAAAGACGTTCCATTGTGCGTTGACGACTAATAGGGGCATTAATTTGAATATTAACTAGTCCTTCATTAGTAGCTTCATCGAGATATTTTTCTACATAGTAACGTGAAATTTTGAATTGTTTAGCAATTTCACTAATTGAATTTCTTGAATAGTAAAAGCATTGAGCAATTGCAATGATTAACTCTTGATGATTAAAATCGGACAATTAGTTAAAGCCTCCTTAAATTAATTATTTTAATTTTATCATGGTTTTTATTTTAAACCTTAGTAGGAAGAAAAATAGTAGGAATATAATATAAAAATAACTATAATAGTAGATAATAGTTAAAAATGAATATAAAATTAATTTATGCCAAAATTAGTATGCGTTATCAGTGAGAAACTAAGTTAAATTTCTGAACGTAATGGTAATAAATAATTGACTACACTTCACTATTAAGTGGGTTAATAGCTATTTTTTATATTAAAAGAGTAATTATTAAAATTAGATTAATAATAAAATTAGGAAGTATAGAATGACAATATTTTGGACCTCAATTCAAAGTGTATTGGCGATTATGTTTATGATTGCTATTGGTTACTTTGCTGATCAAAAAAATTGGTTTGATCAGCAATTTTCTAAATCATTATCAAAAATCATTATGCAAGTAGCTTTACCGGCTTCTATTTTTATGTCAATGATGGAACATTTTAAACCAAATCAGCTTGCGAACTTATCAATAGGTTTAATATATTCTATTCTAAGTATTAGTATTGGTTTACTTTTAGCTTCATTAATAGTTAGTTTTCTTAAATTATCTAAGGGACAACGAGGTTTAATGATTACGGCAATGAATTTTGCTAACACTGTTTTTATTGGTATGCCCCTTAATGAAGCTTTATTCGGTACAATTTCAATTCCTTATTTATTAGTTTATTACATTGTGAATACCATTATGCTATGGACGGTAGGAGTATGGATTATTGCTGCTGATGATCCTACTATCAACAGTAAGGGGCAAAAAGTAAAATTTGATTGGCATCATTTAATTCCAGCACCACTTTGGGGTTTTATTGTTGCACTTCCTTTTATTTTTATTCCTTGGTTGAAAACTCACCTTTTAGTTAGCTTTGTAACGACTACATTGTCTAAAATTGGAGGATTAGTAACCCCGCTATCCTTAATTTATATTGGGATTATGCTTAGTAATTTTGGCTTAAAAAATATGAAGTTTGATCGTTCAGTTATTGTTACTTTATTTGGGCGTTTTGTTACAGCACCAATAATTATGACCATTTTAATTTTTATTGGCGCTCAAGCAGGTTTAACAATAATACCTGTATTTTATAAAACATTGATTATTCAAGCTGCAACTCCAACTTTTGCGGTATTACCAGTTTTAGCAACTACTTATCATAGTGATGTACAGTTTGCTACTAATATTGTAGTTACTTCATCAGTGTTATTTATAATTGTCGTTCCGATAATTATGTTAATTATGGGGTAAGGGTCAATGACTAAAATACGTCAAATATTTTTACAAATTCCTAGTTTAAAAAGAAAATGGGAACAATTTTTACATCAACAAGGTTTAACTAGTTTTTCTGAAGCTGAAGTAACTAATTTGGATTTTACTTTGGGACTTTATGAAGGGCAAAAATTACTTGGTACCGGATCAATAAGTGATAATGTTTTAAAATTTATTGCCGTAATTCCAGGAGAATTGTCAGCAGCTTATTTTAATCAAATTGTTTCGGCATTACAAAGTTATTTAGTTCAAAATGGTCAAACTCATATGATGGTTTTTACTAAACCACAATATGAAGCAAGTTTTAATTATGTAGGTTTTAAAACATTAACGAAAACAATACAAGGCTGTTTATTGGAAGCCGGGAACCCGGGAATTCAACAATATTTCAAAAATTTACCCCATGTATCTAATCAAAAGCAGCATCAAGTAGCTGCTGTTGTAGTTAATGCAAATCCTTTTACTATAGGGCATCGATATTTAATCGAAAAAGCGGCACAAGAAAATGAAATAGTTGATGTGTTTGTATTGTCAGCTAATCATTCTTTATTTACTAGTGATGAACGTCTTTATTTAGTTAAACTTGGAGTCGCAGATTTAAAAAATGTGAGGGTATTTCCTGGTGGGAGTTATTTAGTTAGTTATGCTACTTTTCCAGCATATTTTATCGTTTCAAAAGATAATGTAATTCGTTATCAAACGACTTTAGATGCTCAGTTATTTCGTGATCAAATTGCGCCAGTATTAAATATTAAAAAACGTTATTTAGGTGATGAACCTTTCTCACATACAACTAACGTTTATAATCAAACACTCAAAGCAGTGTTACCACCTAAAATACAGGTAGTTATAATTCCTCGTTTACAACAAGGTAATCAAATTGTTACTGCTACAGCGGTGCGGCAAGCCATAGCTCATCAAGAAATTACAACGGTAAAAGATTTTTTGCCTGAGATCACTTATCAATTTATTCAAGATCATCAATCAGAGTTACTCGAACGAATTAAGAAGGGAGTTAACATTAATGGAAATTAAAAAAACAGTTATTGCTGGAACGTTAGAATCTTCTGATATCCAGATTACCTTAAGTCCGGCAACGGGTGATAATTTAGAAATTGAATTAGAATCAGACGTTTTAAATCAATTTGGTAATCAAATTAAAAAAGTAATTACTGAAACTTTGCAAAAGTTTCAAATTACCAAGGTTCATGTTAAAGCTATTGATCAAGGAGCGTTAGATTGTGTTATTAGAGCTCGAACGATTACGGCTGTTCAAAGAGCATTAGGTCAAACCGAACCGGCTTGGGAGGAACTTTAAATGGATGCAAGTGAACGCTTACGTCGCACGATGATGTTTGTTCCAGGAAATAGTCCTGCTATGTTAAAGGATGCAGGAATTTATGGAGCAGACTCAATAATGTTTGATTTAGAAGATGCGGTTTCTTTAACCGAAAAAGATGCTGCTCGTACATTAGTTTATGAATCTTTACAAACAATTGATTATGGTGAAGCGGAAAAAGTGGTTAGGATCAATAGTATTGATACTCCTTATTATCTTGATGATGTTCGGGTTATGGTAAAAGCAGGAATTGAGGTAATTAGATTGGCTAAAACCGATACTGCTGAAATGATTCAACAACTAGCAAAAGATACTACAGCAGCGGAAAAAGAATTTAATCAACCAGTGGGTTCGACAAAATTAATGGCTGCAATTGAAAGTGCTAAGGCAGTAGTTAATGCTAATAAAATTGCTGCTGCTTCGCCACGGATGATGGGGATCGCTTTGTCGGCTGAAGATTATACAACTGATTTAAAAACACATCGTTATCCTGATGGTCAGGAATTATCTTACGGGCGAAATGTTATTTTACATGCTGCTCGTGCGGCAGGCATTTGCGCTTTTGACACAGTGTTTACTAATTTGGATGATGAGGCAGGCCTAATCCGTGAAACCAAGTTAATTCATCAGTTAGGTTTTGATGGCAAATCGGTAATTAATCCACGTCAAATTCCAATAATTAATCAAATTTATGAACCAACACAATTCGAAATTGAACAGGCGCAAGAAGTAATTACAGCGATTAATGTAGCACATGAAAAAGGTTCAGGAGTAATTGCACTAAATGGTCAAATGGTAGATCGCCCTGTTGTTATGAGAGCCCAGCGAGTTATGAAGTTAGCAATTGCGTCTAATTTAGTAGATGAGGAGGGTAATTACCTTGAAAAATAGCATTGGTGTCGAATTACCAGAAAATTTAATGAATCAATATCATTATCAACCTTTTATAACAACCAAGCTTGATTATTCTGAAATTTCACGGGTAGCGCCTGTGGTGCGAATTAACACAAATCAAAGTAAGGTAGTGGATTCTTTGATTGATTTAATTAAAGAAAATGTAAAAGATGGGATGACAATTTCTTTTCATCATCATTTAAGAGAAGGAGATCAAATTTTTAATTATGTTATGCAGGTGATTATTAATTTAGGAATTAAAGATTTAACTTTGGCACCTTCTTCATTGACCAATGTCATGAATGAAATGGTAATTAAAGCAATTAAAGCTGGGACTATCACTAATATTACCAGTTCAGGGATGCGAGGTACTCTTGGTAAAGCTGTTTCCCGTGGCTTATTAAAAAATCCAGTAATTTTTCGATCACATGGTGGTAGAGCTCGAGCAATTGCTACCGGTAAGATTAAAATTGATGTTGCCTTTTTGGGGGTGCCTAATTCTGATGAAATGGGTAATGCTAATGGAATGAGTGGAAAAGCTGTGTTTGGCTCCATGGGATATGCTTTGATTGATGCTCGTTATGCTAATAGAGTAGTTTTATTAACCGATAATTTAGTAGATTATCCTAATACTCCCGCTTCCATTAACCAAACTCAAGTGGATTATGTTGTAAAAGTTGATCAAGTAGGCGATCCAACTAAAATTGGATCGGGGGCTACTCGTTTTACTAAAGACCCTAAAGAATTAAAAATTGCACAAATGATTAATGAAGTAATTGTTTCTTCACCTTATTTTAAGGAAGGTTTTTCTTTTCAAACAGGTTCTGGTGGAGCAGCTTTGGCAGTTACTCGTTATTTGCGACAGGCTATGCTTAAACGAAAAATTAAATCTTCATTTGCATTAGGTGGAATTACTAATTCGACGATTGAATTACTCAATGAAGGATTGGTCAATAAAATAATGGATGTTCAAGATTTTGATCAAATTGCAGCTACTTCTATGAGGGATAATAAAAATCAACAAGAGATTGATGCTTCCTGGTATGCTGATCCCTTTAATAAAGGAGCCATGGTTACTAAACTTGATGTTGTCATTTTATCGGCATTGCAAGTTGATACTAGTTTTAATGTTAATGTTTTAAGTGGTTCTGATGGGATTATCCGTGGTGCTATTGGTGGTCATCAAGATGCCGCTACTGCAAAGTTAACAATTATTTCTGCACCTTTAACTCGAGGACGGATAGCAACGATTGTTCCTAAAATGACGTCGATTTCGACACCTGGAGCTTCAGTTGATGTTGTCGTGACCGAATATGGTATTGCAATTAATCCTCAGCGTCAAGATTTAATTTCTTATATTAGTAAAATTCCAGGTATTCCACTTTATTCAATTAATGAATTAGCTCAAAAAGCTGTAGATATCGTTGGTGAAGCTCAACTACCTGAATATTTTAATCGGCCAGTAGGACTTGTTGAATATCGAGATGGTACTTTAATTGATGTAATAAATCAGGTAAAAATATAATCTATTTATTAAATTATATCTTCAAAAAATACACTTTTACATAGTGTGTTTTTTTATATGAAGGTGAATTTGTTAACCTTATATAATTATAAGTAAAAAAAACAGACAGAAGGTAGAAACAATAAATGGAAGTTTAATTTATAATTTTAATATTCCATTATTATTCTGTGATAAGATTAATGTAATTAGCATCAACAATATTAAGGATTTTAAGCAACAACATAAGTTAAAATTCATTAATGAATATATCTCTTTAGATAGTATTTTAATTCTCAATGTTAAAAAAATTTAAAATTCAATCAGCAATTTTAGATCATTTACAAAAACGTAACTTTTTAAAAACCAACCGTCAATTATCTTTGGTATATTATGGAATTAGTAATAATTTAGTTTGCTTTCATTATTTATATAAAAATTATAAAAACAAAATCTGTTTAGTAGTGATTTTGAAACATTTAATATTATAGTGCAATACTGTTGTTGAAATGCTCTTTTAAGCTAATAATTATGAAGTATTAGTGAAAACTTATTATGTAACTAAGCTTCAGCAATTGTTAGTTTAACTTAAAAATTTAAATAGCTATAAAAATTAGTAATTAAAGAATATAAGTAAAATTTTTTATTATTACAAGATTTCAAGGTATCATAAAAAATGAAAATAAAACTATTTGAAACTGGGAAACCGCAAACATTAGAAGCAATTTTGGGAAATAAAGATTGTCGGGCAACTTTGCAAAATCAATTGTTAAAACAATTTCCATCGAAGACACTGTTAGCGATTAAATTAAACATTCCCGGGCCAATTAAGAACAATGAAAAAATCAAGTATATTTTTACTACAGGAATAACACAATTGCGTCATTACTTCCCTGTAGTGGAAAATGAATTGACATTTGATCAATTAGTTACAGGCCCAGAAGTATTTTGGATTATTAATTTTTCTGCAATAGAGTCTAAACGAAGATCAGTTGCTTTTGAAGAAAATTTTCAACTAGGTAGATTATTTGATGTTGATGTTTTATCAAAAGGAAAAATAATCTCAAGGAATGATTTAAACTTACCATCACGGAAATGTTTAATCTGTAGTGACTATGCTAAAAATTGTGCTCGAAGCCAACGACATTCCATTCTTCAGTTACAATTTAAAATTTCAAAAATGTATCAAAATTATTATAAATATGAAAACTAAAAATATTCCCCATTTAGCAGTACAAGCTTTGATTGAAGAAGTGATGGTCCATCCTAAACCAGGATTAGTTGATCCTGTATCTCATGGTGCTCATCCAGATATGGATGTTTTTACATTTATTTCAAGTGCATTATCTTTAGAACCTTATTTTATAGACATTACAAATTTAGCCATTAAGTTTTCTCAAAAAGATTTACGTGTTCTCTTTTCTCAAATTCGAAAATTAGGAATGAAAGCTGAAAAAACGATGTTTCAGGCAACTAGAGGAATTAATACTCATAAGGGGGCAATTTTTTCTTTGGGAATTTTGGTTACCGCTACTTCCTATGAACTAAGTCATCGATCAACTTTAACTTTATTAGGAATTCAAAATACGATTAAAAAAATGCTTTTAGGTTTAACTGTTCATGATTTTTTAAATATTAAAGAAAAACCAAAAGAAAAATTAACTGCTGGAGAAAAAGAATATTTAAAATATGGTTTAACTGGGATTCGAGGACAAGCAGAATCAGGTTTTCCAATTGTATTTAATTATTCATTTCCCTTTTTAAAATCGACAAATATTACAGATCGTAACTCTCAATTAGTTGATACATTAATGGTAATTGTGCAACATATTAAAGATAGTAATTTGGTGAAAAGAGCTGATCAACTATCAGTACTATCTTGGATTAAAGAACAAGCTCAAATTTATTTTGAATTAGGAGCTAGTCAAACAGTTGGGGGAAATAATTTTTTAAAAAAATTAGATCTAATTTTTACTGATCGTCATTTAAGTTTAGGTGGAAGTGCAGATTTACTAATTTTAACCATTTTTTTAGACCTAATTTTTGATTCATATTATTTAAGTATCAGGATGAATTGATACTTTTTTTATAAACAATTTTATTAAAGAATATTACCTAGGAAATAAATTAAAGATATTAATATTGAAAAAAATTAAAAAAAGATTAATATGCAATTAATAAAGTCTAATTTAATTGAGAAAAATAAATGAAAAGAATTGAGAGAGTGTATCAAGCACTTTTAGATGAATGGCGTCAAACTTCATGTAAAGAAATAGAGCAAAAGCATGGGAGTACAACCCAAGAAATTGCCACTAAGTTAAAGTTGAGTCGAGCTAATACTTCAACGGAACTTAATCGCCTTGTACGTCAAGCAAAAGTGATAAAAATCAAAGATTTTCCTATACGCTATTTACCAGTAGAAGTTGTGCGAAAAGAATTTAATTTAAAAAATTTAAATTATTATGAAATTAATTCTTTTGCTGATTTGCCTTTAACTCATAACTTGGCAGGGACACAAAAAGCAAAAATAATTGATACTAAACTTCAAAATCCTTTAGAAAATATGATTGGTTATCGAGGTATTTTACGCCAAGCAGTAATTCAAGCTAAAGCAGCATTAATGTATCCACCACACGGATTGCATATGATGTTACTAGGACCAACTGGTGTTGGAAAAACATATTTTGCTAATTGTATTTATCAATATGCTAAATATCAGCAAATTTTTAATCAAGATGCTCCATTTATTTCATTTAATTGTGCCGATTATTATAATAATCCTCAATTACTTCTAAGCTTATTATTTGGTTACGCAAAAGGAGCTTACACGGGAGCAGTTAAAGATCAATCTGGATTAGTGGAACAGGCTGATGGAGGAATTTTGTTTCTAGATGAGGTTCACCGCCTGCCACCAGAAGGTCAAGAAATGTTGTTTTACTTTATAGACAATGGTATTTTTAGTCGAATGGGAGAATCTCAAAAGACACGTCATTCTAGTGTTTTAATTATTTGTGCAACAACTGAAGATACAAATTCCGCTTTACTTCAAACATTTTTGCGTCGGATTCCGATGAATATCCAAATTCCTTCATTTGACGATTGGAGCTATCAAGAAAAAGTTGAATTAGTTAAGTTTTTGTTTCAGCGGGAAACGAAAAGAATCAATAAAAATTTATTAGTTGATCGTGGAGTTTTTGAAATAATTTTATCTTTGCCAAATTACGGTAATATTGGGCAAATTAAATCAGAAGTACAGTTAACTTGTGCTCAAGCTTTTTTAAATAACATTTCAGGGAAACAAAAAATTACTATTCGTTTAACTGATTTACCAGAACAGTTACGAGAGAGATGGGTAAAAACGGCAGCGGTTGATCGTTATCGAATTGATTTAAGTGATTATCTAACTAATGTTACCAAGTTTTATGTTAATAAGCCTTTAATTCCTTCAGAAAATGAAGAAAATATTTACAGTCTAATTGAAAACAAAGTTAGTCGGCTTCAAGATCGTGAAGTTCCTAACTCAGAAATTCAACAATATATTATGACTGATCTTTTTTTGCATATTAAAAATTTTGTAAAACAAAATAGTTTAAGTGAAAATATACAAGAATTTGTTAGTCCGGAGATTATTGAATTAACTCAAAGACTTAAAAATATTGCTGAAAAAGAGTTGGGAATAAAATTTGGTCAGCGGTTTATTCATTATTTTAGTTTACATATTGCATCGTATTTTAGTCGTAAAGATAAAAAGGCAATTCTTTTACCCGAAGAACAAAAGCAAATTAAAACAGCTTATCGAAAAGAATATGATGTAGCTCGGATTTTTCAACAGGAAATTACAAAGTATACTAATCAAGATTTACCCGAAATTGAAGTAATATATCTAACAATGCTTTTAAACTCTGTGGAATCAATGTCTTTTAGTAAAAAAGTTGGTATAGTAGTTGCTGCTCATGGAGATTCAACTGCTTCTTCAATGGTTAAAGTTGCTCAGGGATTATTAGGAACTGCTAATGTTGCTGCGGTTGATATGCCATTAGAGGTAGCACCGGATGCAATGATTAATGATCTTCAAAAAGCAGTTATGAATGTAAATCAAGGTAAAGGGGTATTGTTACTTTATGATATGGGCTCATTTAGTGTTTTAGCTAATAAAATATCTGAAAAGACTAAAATTATAATTCAAACATTACCTAATGTGACAACATCACTAATTTTAGAGGCTATCCGTAAGGTTAATTATCTCGAAATTAATTTAAATACACTTTGCATTCAATTAAAACATAATTTAATTGATAGTATGAAGATTAATGATCAACAAGAACGTTGGGTTACAAAGCCAAAAGTAATTGTTTCAATTTGTATGAGCGGGGAAGGAACAGCAGAAAAAATTAAAAATTTAATTGATAAAATTATTTATCAATCAACACTAGAACCTATTCATGTATTAACCGTTTCTTCATTAAAGTTAAATGAGGTATTTCCTAAAATTTTAAAGGAATATGATGTAATTGCAGCAGTTGGTACTAAACAACCCAGTACAACTGTCCCTTTTATTTCTTTGGAAGATTTAATTATTAATCATGGTGAAACTAAATTGGTTAATTTAATTAACCAAAAAGATAGTGGAAAAATGCAGCGTATTCCTGATAAAAGTATTATTGTAGATGATGCTTGTCAGCAAATTTTAGATGAGCAATTAGTTTACTTTAATCCACGCGTTATTAACACTACTTTACAAAATTGGTTAAGTCATTTATTGATTAAACTAAAAATAACGATGACCAATGGACAAAAAATTAAATGTATTACGCATACTGCCTTAGCCTTAGAGCGTTGTTTAAAAAAAACTGAATTAAAATTTAAAGCAACTCCGAGCACTAAAGTAAAAAAAATTTTACCTATAGTTACTAAAACTTTACAGCAGGCGGTAAATTTTTTAAATATAGTACTTTCAACTGATGAATTGCTTTATATTACAGAAATAATTTTAGACTGTTAGTCAAGTGTTTCACTTTTTAGTTAGTTTACATCATTCATTTTAATAAATAATTTAAATCTGTTTTAAATATTGAAACAGGTTTTTTTATACCTGGCTTTAAATCAATTTTTATATTATGGCATGAAATTTGCTTATAAGAAAATGACGTTATTCTTAAAAACTGGAATGCAAAAAACAACTAGCATATGCGCAAAGCCAAATATTTTTTGCTTAATTAAACAGGAAAATAGCGTATTTCAATATTGCTTTGTAGTAATTTTGGAGCATTTAATTAAGAAAAGGGGGGTTAAATTGTGAAATATTTATTGCTAGTTAGTCATGGCGATTTTTCTAAAGGTTTAGCTCAAGCTTTAGGAATGTTTGCAGGTAAAGCTACTGACACAATTGTGGCTGTTGGTTTACAGCCAGACGAATCAGCTCAGGCTTTTGGTCAAAGATTTACTGAAATTTTAGCTAAATTAGATCCTAAAGGAGAGTTTATTGTTTTGGCTGATATTATTGGGGGAAGCCCATTAACAACAGTTTGTAATATTCTTAATGATCAGCATCGTTTAACGGGAAGCTTAATTTTAGGTGGAATGAATTTTCCTATGGCTTTATCTGCTTTGTTAGCTAAAAATGATTTAGAAATTCCAGAATTAAAAAATAAATTATTAACAGAAGCAACTGGAGCAATCAAGGAATTTACTGTTGATTCTGTTGAAAACAATGATGATGATATTTAAAGGAGGAAAAATGGTAGTTTCATTTGTAAGAATTGACGATCGAATGATTCACGGTTTAATTACTACTCGTTGGGGAAAAGAATATCCATGTGAAGGGATAATTACAGTAAATGATAAAGCTGCTAATAATCCTGTATTAAGAGAAGCTTATAAAGCTGCTTCTGATAAAAAAACTTTTGTGTGGACGATGGAACATTTTTCTAAAGTACAAGATAAGGTTTTAAATTCAAAAACTAAATATTTTTTAATTACTAAAAATCCGCAAGATATGAAAAAAATTTTGGTAGATTTAAAGTTTAAACCAAGCGACGTTACAACTGTTAATGTGGGTCCAGGCAATGATCGAGACAATGCTATTAAATTAGGAGATAATCAATCGTTTACCCAAGAAGAAGCAGATGCTTTTGAAGCTATTGAAAAAGCAGGGTATAAAGTTGATTTGGCGTTATTACCTGATCAGAGGTTAGGAAACTGGGATAAGTTTAAATCTAAGTTTGGATATTAAAACTTTTGGGAGAAAGAAAGGAATTAAGAAATGACAATTAATTGGTTACAAGCTGCCCTTTTGGGTTTTTTTGCCTGTTTGTGTTCTAATTCGTGTATGGCTGGTCAAGCTGTTGGTAATTATACAATTGGTCGTCCTCTTGTTGGAGGACTAGTTTGCGGCATCATATTAGGTGATATTAAATTAGGAATTGCTTGTGGAGTTGCGATGCAGTTGGTTTATATTGCATTAGTTACTCCTGGTGGAACGGTATCGGCTGATGTTAGGGCAATTTCTTATATTGGAATTCCTTTAGCAATGGTAGCTATTTCATCACAAGGATTAAATCCTCTGGGTAATACTGCTGCTGATTTGGCTAAATCAGTAGGTACTTTAGTTGGAACAGTAGGAACGGTTTTGTATTATGCTGTTGCAACGATGAACTTAGTTTGGCAATCATTTGGCTGGAAAGATGTTCAAAAAGGAAATTTAGATAAATTACCTGCAGTTAATTTTCTTTGGCCTTGGATTTCTCATGCGATTTTCTCATTTTTGCCTACTATGTTTTTAACTTATTATGGAGCAACCGCCGTAAAGGCTTTACGTAATGCTTTGCCAATGGATGGGATTGCAATGAAAACTCTATTTACCGTTGGAGGAATGTTACCTTGTGTTGGTATTGCAATTTTACTGCGTCAAATTGTAAATAAGCCAACTGACTTTATCCCATTTTTAGTAGGTTTTACATTAGCTGCATCACTTCATTTAAATTTAGTTTCAATTACTATTGTTTCGTTGTTATTTGCAGTTTTGATATATGAAATTGAAATGGCTAAAGGATCTAATAAAAATCCGGTAACAGCCACTGGATCGACAAGTGTCAATGAAGATGATAGTGATGATGAGGAGGACATTTAATTGTGGAAAATACTAATAATAATTTAAAAAAACTTGATCAAAAAACTTTAAGCCAATCTTTTCATCGTTGGTTTTGGGGTGCATTAACTTGTTTTTCTCAGGAGCATATGCAAACTTTTGGTTATATGGCTTCAATGCTTCCAATTTTGAAAAAGCTATATCCTAACCATGATGATCAAGTAAATGCAATTCATGCTTATACAGCTTTCTTTAATACTAACCCAATGTTAGGGTCAGTAATTGTAGGGATAACTGCTAGTATGGAAGAAGCTCGAGCTAATGGGAAAGATATTGATGGTGAAACCATTAATGATATGCGAGCGGGATTAATGGGTCCTATCGCAGGTATCGGCGATTCTTTAATTGATGGAACTTTAATTCCAATTTTATTGGGAATTGCTTTAGGTATGTCTTCCGGTGGTTCACCAATTGGAGCTATTTTTTACATTATAGCCTGGGTAACTATTGCTTATTTTGGTCAACGATTTTTATATTTTCGTGGCTATAAATTTGGTGATCAAGCCGTTAACTTTTTAGTTGGTAAACAAGGTGCTGCTGTAAGAAGAGCAATTGGAATTGTTGGTAGTATGGTTGTTGGTGGGGTGTTAGCTTCTTGGGTTAACGTCACTACTTCTTTAAAACTAAAAGGTGCTGACGGTAAAATCTTTTTAAATTTGCAAGATAAACTTAATAGTATTTATCCTGGTATCTTAACAGTTATTGTTACTCTATTTTGTTGGTGGTTAATGTCTAAAAAACATGTTTCCGCAATTTGGACAATGATTATACTGGTTGTTATTTCATTTGTTGGTGTATTAGTAGGATTCTTTAATCCAGGATTATCTTATTAAATACTTAAAATTAAGTTTAAAAAGAGCTTTTTTAAAAACTAAATAAGAATGATTTTAGATGAAGGTAAAAAAAATGACCTTAGAGGAATTACGTAAAGGATATGAAGAAGAGGTTGCTTATCAAAAGCATATGTTGCAAAACTTAGGTTATTGGTTCCAGTTAGCAACTATTATTAGTGGAATTGGAATTGTTATTATTTACTTTTACCATGCGAGGTCATTAATCTTAAAAATTTTAGGAATTATCTTATTTGTTTTAGGTGCTTTAGGAATGTTGCTGTTTGGATATTCCGGTTGGAAAGGGCAACAAAATGTACGAGCAGTAATAGATGACTATGAAAAAAAAGTCAAATGTCTTAAAAGTCAAAACAAAATCTGAAATGGGAGGATAGAATTGCAAGCTAGATTACAAGTAGCTTTAGATGCAATTACATTGAATGGAGCTTTAAATTTAATTGAAAAAATTCAAGATGATGTTGATATAGTTGAAGTTGGGACACCATTAATGATGCATTATGGCATGAATGTAGTAGAAAAGTTAGTTCAAAATTTTCCGAAGTTGCCAGTTTTATGTGATGCAAAAATTATGGATGCGGGAAACTATGAAGCAGGTTTAGCCTTTGATGCTGGTGCAGAATATGTAACAGTTTTAGCTTTGGCAGATGATTTAACAATACAAGGAGTAACAAAAGCAGCACATGACCGAAATAAGAAGGTTGCGGTTGATTTAATTAATGTTACAGATTTAAATCGAATTGAAAAATTAGAACAGTTTGGTGTTGATGTAATTGCTATTCATACAGGTGCTGATGCTCAAGCCGCTGGTCAAAGCCCTCTGGATGATTTGAAAGAAATACGCCCCTTAGTAAAAAAGGCTGATTTAGCGGTTGCTGGTGGTATTAAAACAAATACAATTGAAAAATATTTAAAAGAAAAGCCAGAAATTGTTATTGTTGGTGGGGGAATATTAAATCAAGCGGATTCTGTAGCTGCAGCACATAAATTACATCAGGCGATTCAAAGAGGTTAGCAATGGGTGTTAAGCAGAATATTCAAGCTATTATTAATGAATTGTCTCATAATTTAAGTTTGATGAAGGAAGATCAATTACAAGAATTAGTTAAAATGATTTTACCAGCCAAACACATTTTTTTGGCTGGGGCTGGTCGTTCAGGAGTTGCTATTCAAGCTTTTGCTAATCGTTTAATGCACTTAGGTAAATCAGTTAGTGTAGTTGGAGATATCACTAGTCCCCATTCAAATGTGGGTGATATTTTAATTATCGGATCAGGTTCAGGAGAAACTACAAGTTTAGTTGCTTTGGTAAATAAAGCTAAATCCAATGGTGTAAAAGTTGGATTGCTAACTATGGATCCAACATCAACTATTGCTCGAAAAGCTGATAAAATTGTGGTACTTCCTGGCAGTTCACCTAAACTCAAGCATCAACAAGATAAATTTACTTCAATTCAACCTATGGGTTCAGCTTTTGAACAATTATTGTTTTTAACTTTTGACGGTATAGTTCTGGAATTGATGATAAAATTACAAGAAACAGAAAAAACAATGTTTGCTCGTCATGCAGATCTTGAATGAATTTTAAAATTAAAAAGACCTGTTTCAAAAATTGAAACAGGTCTTTTAGTTTAATTTGAAAAATGATTTAAAGATGATTTTTGATTAATATCAATAACAAAAGAGTTTAAATCTCCACGATAACTGGCTAAAGAATATTCAACAATTTGTTCTTGTTTATTAAAACCCCAAGTTTTGAAATAAAAAATTGGATCTTGGGGATTAATTTGTAATAAACTAGCCACTTTCTTAGAAGCTGCTTTAACTTCTAATTGTCGGCGGACGTGAACCACTTCTTGCCCATTATCTTTTAAGCGTTGATATAAAGAAACTTGATTGAAATTTTCGTGTTCAATTTCGGGAACTAAAGCTTGAGGTAAATAAGTTGTGACTGCAACTATCGGGTTATGATTTGCGTATCTCAATCTTCTTAATTTAAAAACCGAGTCGTGTGGTTTAATCTGTAATTGTTCAGATAAACTTATTGAAGCGGCTATTGTCGAAAAAAATAATACTTTAGTTTGAGGAACTAACCCCTTTTGATCAATTTCTTGATTATAATTTTCTATCACTTGCATGAATTGCTGTTGCAATCGTTGCTGTTTGACCAAAGTTCCCCGATGTTTTCTTTTTTCGAGTAAACCTAGATCAACTAAAGATTGTATCGCTTGACGTATAGTGGGACGACTCACATGATATATTCGAGCTAAATCAATCTCACGGGGAATTAAAGTGTTTAAGGGATAAATATTATCTTGAATTTTGTGTAAAAGATCTTGGGCTATTTGTCGATATTTTGGTGTTTCACTCATAGCAGTATCTTACGCTAAATTATAAAAATTTAAAACCAAGGGTTAAATTTTTCGCTTTATTTCAATGCTTTTAACGTTATCTGTCATCATTCGTTGTTTTAGAGCGGTGATAATTTTAATACCTGAACTAGTTCCAATACGATCGGCACCTGCTGCAATCATTGCTAAAAAGTCGTCACTATTTCGAATACCACCAGCTGCTTTAACCTTTACAGTTTCACCGACGGTTTGTTTCATTAGTTTAACGTCAGCAATTTTTGCACCGCTAGGTCCAAATCCAGTAGATGTTTTAATAAAGTCTGGTTTTATTTCTTTTGCTATTTGGGCTAATTTTATTATTTCATCGTTGTTTAAATATGTATTTTCAAAAATAACTTTAGTTATAACTTGATGTTCATGGCAAATTTTAACAATATTTGCCATTTCTTCTTTAATGTAATTATAGTTATGATTTTTAACTTCAGTTAAATTAACAACATAATCGATTTCGTTGGCTCCATTAGTAATTGCATCTTTAGTTTCAAATTCTTTAGATGCAATGCTGGTTTGACCTAAAGGAAAACTTATTGCTGCTCCCACATGGACGTTACTATCTTTTAATTCTTTAGCACAAAGGGCTGATTGAACTTGGTTAATTGCAACCATTTTAAAATGATATTTTTTAGCTTCAGAACATAGCTTTTTAATATCAGTAGCCGAAGCATTAGCATGAAGATTGGTATGGTCAATCATTTGAGCAAAATCATCTAAACTGTATTTCATAATAATTCCCTTCTTTATATGTAATTACATATAAAGAATAATTTCCTTTTATTATTATGTCAATGGGAAAATAAAACTCATTTATTTTGGACATACTTTTCCAAAGCAAAAGCCACGCCACCATCATTATTACTAGGAACAATAAAGTTAGCATTTGCTAAAAGGGCTGGTGAAGCATTAGCTAAAGCAATTCCAATTCCTGCTTTTTTAATCATTGCTAAATCATTATCACCATCGCCCAATGCCATTGTTTTATTTAAGGGAACAGAAAAATAAGCAGCTAAATGTTTAAGGGCAGCTAATTTGGATACATTTTGGTCGGTTATTTCAAGATAAGTGGGTTTAGAGTGGGATGCGGTGATTTTTAATTGTGTTCTTCCAGCTAGTAAATTACTTAATTGTTTAATTATTTGTGGTTGTCCCATGCAAAGAATCTTATGAATTTTTTTTTGATTATAGATTGAATTAAAATCAATCAAACTTGGTTTAATTTGAGTAATCTTAGCTTCTTGAGAACTCCAATAATTTGGGTGTTCAATGAACCAATCTTCTCCTGCATATAAATTTAAACTAATTTTTAGATGATTTTGTTTAACTATTTGAATAATTTTCATTGTTGATTTATTTAATAAAGGCTGTTCAAATAAAATCGTTTTATTTTGATCAGATTTAATAATATAAGCGCCATTTAGTGTAGCTAAAGGAACTTTTAAGTTCATTTGTGATGCTAAAACAAACATTGCTTTTGCAGGTCGTGCTGAAGCTAAACAGAAGAGTCCGCCTTTTTGAACATAATGTTGTATAGCATTTTTTACTGACGATAATAATTTGTGTTGGTCATTTAAGAGAGTTCCATCAATATCACTTAAAATTAATTGAGGAATAATCATTAAAACCTCCTAGAGTATTAGGCAAGTTATATCTTTTTATTTTGATGATTTAGTTTGTTTTCTATAAATATAATATAAATTAAAAAAATTAGTGATAATCCAGCTGCCACATATAAAACAATTATACAAGCTGTCCAACCAAATTGGTCTACAAGGTAACCAATAAATGCTGTAGCTGCAATTTCTCCAACGATATATTGAAAAAATCCCATAAATCCTGTTGAAGTCCCTACGGCAAACTTTGGAACAACTTCATTAATGATTAAACCAACTAACATTGTTGGTGCTGATAGAAAATTCATCAATAAGATTAAACTTATGACGATTAATGTGTGATTAGTACTTAAAAAATAAAAACTTAAGCAAATAATTACTCCTAACATACTAATAAAGCAAATTACGCCACGGTAATTTTTAAATATTCCAGATAAAAAACCAATAATCAATGAAACTGGGATAATTGAAATGCTTACAATACCTACTAACCATTTAGTATAATTAGGATCAAAACCTTTAAATTGAGTTAAATAACTTGGAATCCAACTATTGATTCCGTAATTAACAACGTATAGGCACATTGAAGTTAATGTTACAGCCCAAACTAATTTATCTTTGATAATGTAACGATAAAGAATTTGAAAAATATTGAGATTAGTTAGTTCAGATTTAATTTTTTTTCCATTATCTAAAATTACTTCATCATGGGTATAGTCTTCAATGCTTGGTAAACCTACAGAAGTCGGCCGGTCATTACCTACGATTAAAACAATTATTGCTAAAATAACGCCTAAGATACCAGTGGAAAAAAAGACCATCCTCAAGGAATGTGAAAATAAAAATAAAGTTAAATTAACAATCGAAACACAAATAATTGCTGCACAGCTTTTAGATGTTCCCCAAATTGCGTAAACTAATCCTCGCTGTTTTTTACCCCACCAAATTTGAATAATTCTTTGACATGCACCTGCTCCCATTCCTTGGGCTATAGCCATTAGTAACATTAAGCCACACATAATTAAAAAGTTTTTAGTAGTACCAAAGCAAAAATTTAATACTGAAGAAATAATTAAACCTGTTGCTAAGTAATGATTGGGATTACTTTTGTCACTTAAAGCTCCCATAAATAATTTTGAAATACCATATCCTACTCCAAAACAAGAAAGTACGATTCCAATTTGAGTGCGAGAGAAATGATAAACTTGCATCAAATCATGTTGCTCAATACTAAAAACTTGTCGAATAATATTGTAACCAGCATAACCAATAAAGATGGCAACTAAAACGCCTAATTGATGTAAGCGGTAGATTGAGTGAACTTTTGAATCAGGAATCTTAAATTTGGCATCAGGTGCGGGTTTTAAAAAAGAAAACAATTTTAAACCTTCTATTCTAAATTTTATTTACTTACTTATAGTATACTCAAAAAATTAAACTAAAGAAGGCGCTTTACTTTAGGATTAAAATTGTTTCATTTTTGATTAAGATAATTTTATTTATGGTTGCTTATTAAAAATAAAGTTAAATTTTCAAATTTTTCTAACCTTAAGGTAATTTGTTAATTGACTAATGAGAAAAATTGTTACATTATGGACTAGATTCGATCAATAAACAGGAGGAAATTGATGTTTAAATTTTTCCATAAAAATAAAAGTGAAGAAATAAAGGCGCCAGTTACGGGTGAGGTAATTGAATTATCAGATGTTGCTGATCCCGTTTTTTCGCAAAAAATGATGGGTGAAGGTTTTGGAATTCATCCTAGTTCGGGAACGATTTATGCGCCAGTTTCTGGCAAAGTTACTTTAGTGGCTGATACAAAACATGGAATTGGAATTACTACAGACAGTGGTTTTGAAGTGTTGATACATTTAGGAATTGATACTGTTGAATTAAAGGGTGCTCCTTTTACCATTAATATTGCTGCTGGTGATGAAGTTAAAGCTGGCCAAGAAATTGGTACAATGGATCTTAATGCAATTAAAGATGCGGGAAAAGATTCTACAGTAATGGTTGTAATTACTAATAGTAAAGACGTTGTTGATAAAATGACTGTTGAAACTGGTAACAAAAATGGCGGTGAAACTGCTGCCCAAGTTACAAAAAAATAAACTTAAAAATTGATTTAGGCGTTAACTTAAAAAAGTTAACGCTTTTTATTTTGAAATAAATTCAATTTTATACTTGAAAAAAAAAGAATGATGCGTATGGTAATAAAAGAACTATTATCATATTTTTTTACTGTTTACAAGCGTAAACTTTAAAGGTATACTAATTTTATATTTACAGTTGTAGACGATAGGAGTAGATTAATGGTCAAAATTTTGATTGTAATTGGGGCATTGTTTTTGATTGGTTTTATTATTTGGTGGTTTTTAATTCCACGCTCCCAAAAAGCAGTTACAGCACAAACAGATGTTAATCATTTACAAAATGTAACAGTTAAAGTAGATGGGGGCTATCAGCCAAGCACTGTTGTTGTTTATCAAGGTGAACCCGCACAAATTACTTTTAAAAGAATTGATCCTTCAAGTTGTTTAGAGCAAGTTGTTTTTCCAGACTGGGGAATTAGTGAATATTTACCGGAAAAAAAAGAACATCCTATTAAAATTGATACAAGTAAGGCAGGAGAGTATCAATATGCTTGCGGGATGAATATGTTTCATGGAAAAGTAATTGTTAAGAAAGAGAGAAAATAAATGCAAACACAAAAAATAATCATTAAACAAGGTTATCAACCACAAACGGTCTATTTTAAACAAGGTGAGCCTGCCCAAATAATTTTTTATCAAGAAGATCCATCTGCTTGTTTACACGAAGTTAAATCAAAAGATTTAAATCTTGATTTGGCTTTAAATGTTGGTGATGCTAGATCAGTTTCAATTAATACCGATCAAGCTAGAGAAATAGACTTTAGATGTGGAATGAATATGTTTCACGGAAAGATAATTATAGAATAATGACGATTACACAACGCTTCTTTTTTTCTTTGATTGCAGTAATACCTCTTTTAATTAATATGATTGGTATGCCATTTGGTTGGATGTTACCTGGTGGCAATTGGACGGCATTAATTTTTACTACAGCAATTATGTTAGTATCAGCTCGCCCATTTTTACACAGTGCTTGGGCTGCATTTAAGAATCATCAGGCTAATATGGATACTTTAGTGGCAATTGGGACTACTACGGCTTATCTTTATAGTCTCTATGCTATGTATCGTCATCAACCAGTATTTTTTGAAAGTGCTGCTTTTATTATAACTTTTATTCTTTTGGGGCAAGTTTTAGAAGCAAAGATGCGTCAAAGTGCTTCTAGTGCAGTAGAAAAATTATTAGATTTACAAGCTAAAGATGCAAATGTTTGGCGGAATGGTAAATGGCAACAAATCCCCTTAGAACAAGTACAAGTCGGTGATTTGATTAGAGTGAAACCTGGTGAAAAAGTACCAGTGGATGGTGTAATTATTGAAGGAAGTTCTAATCTTGATGAATCAATGGTGACTGGTGAAAGTATGCCAGTAACTAAAAATAAAGGTGCAAAAGTAATTGGGGCAACTATTAATCAAAGTGGTACTTTTACAATGCAAGTTCAAAAAATAGGAAATCAAACTTTGCTTTCTCAAATTGTACAGATGGTTAAAAAAGCGCAGACGAGCCGAGCACCAATTCAACGAACAACTGATCAAGTTTCACATATTTTTGTTCCAGTAGTTTTAATTTTAGCTATTTTGACTTTTGTAATATGGGTAGTAATTATCGGTGAGACTCCTGAAAGGGCAATGATGTTTGCAGTTTCAGTAGTTATTATTGCTTGCCCTTGTGCTTTAGGTTTAGCAACTCCAACTGCTTTAATGGTAGGAACCGGACGTAGTGCAAAATTAGGAGTTTTAATAAAGAATGGTGAAGTTTTAGAGGCAGCAAATAATATTAAAACTGTTATTTTTGATAAAACAGGGACAATTACTCAGGGGAAACCAGTGGTAACTGACGTTGTGGGTCCTAAACAACAGGTGTTAGAAATTGCTGGTGCTTTAGAAAGTGATTCCGAACACCCTTTGGCAAGTGCTATTTTAGCTAAGGTTAAGACAGAAGGAATTAAAATATCAAAAGTTAGTAATTTTACCGCTATAGCAGGTAAAGGAATAAAAGCTAGTTTTAAGGAGCAAGAAGCTTTAATAGGTAATGAATCATTATTTACAAATAAAATTTTAAGTTCAAGTTTGAAAGTTCAATTGACCAGACTTCAAGATGAAGCTAAAACAGTTGTTTTAGTTGGATATGGTCAACAAGTTATAGGATTAATTGCAATTCAAGACACTCCTAAAAGTTCAGCCGTTCCTACAATTTCAACACTAAAACATCAAGGTCTACAAACAGTTATGCTGACCGGTGATAATGAAAGAGTTGCCAAAGCTATTGCTCAACAAGTAGGAATTGATCGGATTGTTGCGAATGTTTTACCACAAGATAAAGCAAAAGTTGTAGAAGAGCAACAAAAAAAAGGACCAGTTGCCTTTGTCGGAGATGGAATTAATGATGCACCAGCTCTAACTTTGGCTAACGTTGGAATTGCGATGGGATCAGGCACTGATATTGCCATTGAATCAGGAGGAATTGTTTTAGTTAAGAATAATTTATGGGGCGTTGTTGAAGCAATAGAGTTAAGTAAAAAAACTTTTCAACGAATAAAGCTTAATTTATTTTGGGCATTTATTTATAATACAATTGGAATTCCTATTGCGGCAGGAGTTTTTGCAAAATGGGGATTGATTTTAAGTCCTGAATTAGCAGGTTTAGCAATGGCTTTAAGTTCAATTTCAGTCGTTTCAAGCTCCCTTTTGTTAAACCGGACTAAGTTGTCAGAAGAACCTGATTTTGCCGATAGCTCAAATCATAAATTTGATAAAGAGTAAATAAAAAAAGCTAATATTTTCTATATTATTTTTAAAAAATAGTATAAAGTAAAAAAGTTGTTGACTTTTAACTTGTATATAGATTACATTATATACATTCAATTAGTCAGGAGTATTTGAAAAATGAGCAATAACCAACTTAGACAATTGAATAATTATTTGTACTTTCATTTATACTTTTTGAAAAAATTCGACCGGTAGGAATGAAAGTTTATTTTGAACGATAAATTTAAGCCTAACGGGTCAAAAGTCTGTTAGGAATAATACAATAAAAAAACCTAGCAGATTAAATTTTAACTGTTAGGTTTTTTAGTAATTTGATTAGAATTTACTATGATAATCACTGAGATTAGCATTAATTTAATAGAAGGAATAGATAAATGAAATTTATTTTAACAAGTGTTCGGGATGATGAAATTCCACCAATTAAAGAATGGGAAAAAAGGCATCAGGGAATGCAGGTAGATTCAGTAAAATGGGAACTTAACATGGATACAATTAATCAGATAAAAGGGTATGATGGTATAGCTATTCAGCAACGAGGTCCAATTGATGATCGAGTTTACCCTAAATTGAAAGAATTTGGTTTTAAACAATTAACCACTAGAACTGCAGGTTTTGATAATTTTAATTTAACCTTAGCTAAAGAAAATGGATTGAAAGTAACTAATGTTCCTGCTTATTCCCCCCGTTCTGTTGCTGAGTTAGCTTTGACACACACGATGCGTTTAATTCGTAAATTACCTCAATTCGATGAACGAATGGCACAACAGGATTTTCGATGGGAAGGTTTACAAGCTACTGAAATTCATTCCTTAACGGTTGGAATTATCGGTGCAGGTCGTATTGGTGGAACAAGTGCTCAACTTTTTCACGCTTTAGGAGCAAAAGTAATTGCTTATGATACTAAACCTAATCATGATTTAGATAATATTTTAACTTTTAAATCTAAATCGGAGGTATTACGAGAGTCTGATGTAATTTGTTTGCATGTTGATTTGAACGAAACATCTAAAAATCTTATTGATGCTGCTGCTTTTAGCCAGATGAAGTCGACTGCCTATTTGATTAATGAATGTCGTGGCCCAGTTGTTGATACAGATGCGTTAATTAATGCTTTGAATCAAAAACAAATTGCCGGAGCAGCTTTGGATACTTTGACTGGTGAAGAAAAGTTTTTTAATGTCGATTTGCGTGGCAAAGAAATTCCAAGTGAGCAACTTAAGCAGTTACGGGCAATGACTAATGTAATTTTGACTCCACATATTGGCTTTTATACTAATATTGCAGTTCAAAATATGGTGGATATTTCATTAGATGACGTTTTGAGTATTGTTGAAGGTAAAAATAGTGACCATATTGTTAACTAAATTTTAAAATTTTGGGAGAATCAAGCAACAAAATAAAGAATAACAGCTACTATGTTAAGATAGTGGCTTTTTTTTATAATTAAATTTATTTATTCAGTTCTTTAGTTGATAAAAATTTCTTTACATTGAGCTTAAGTTATGATTATTTTAAAATAGAAGAGATTTAATAAAAGGTAAATTACTTTTATGAGATTATTTTAGAATCTTTTTATTTATAATATAACAAAGTGAACGAAAGGTTTTTGATCATGGAATTAACCACAGAACAATTAGCCAAGTATTTGGATCATACTAATCTACAACCTAATGCTACGGCAGACCAAATTAAGCAAACTTGTGCCGAAGCTCTTAAATATCAAACTGCTTCAGTTTGTGTCAATGCCCATTGGGTTGATTTAGTTACAAAAGAATTAGCAGGTAGTGGAGTTAATCCAATTGCAGTCGTTGGATTTCCTTTGGGAGCAACAACTACGGAAATTAAAGTCGCTGAAGCAAAGCAAGCGATTAATGATGGTGCAATGGAAATCGATATGGTAATTAATATAGGTGAGTTTTTAGGGGGGAATTTTGATTTTGTAAAATTAGATATAGCAAAAGTTGCTGAAGTCGTTCACCAAGAATCAAAATTATTAAAAGTAATTATTGAAACATCTTATTTAAATAATGATCAAATTATTAAAGCTTGTCAGATTTGTGAAGCTGCTCATGCAGATTATGTAAAAACGTCTACCGGTTTTAGTGATTCTGGAGCTAAAGTAGAGGATGTAGTTTTAATGCGTAAAACTGTTGGTAATCGATTAGGGGTTAAAGCCTCAGGTGGTATTCACACTAAAGAGGAAGCTTTAGCGATGATTAAAGCGGGAGCAAGCAGATTAGGTGTTAGTGCGACCGTGAAAATTTTAGAAGGTAAGTAGGAGGTAAATTATGGCAAAATATCAACGTATTTTTTTAATTGTCATGGATTCCGTAGGTACTGGTGCAGCAGCAGATGCCGCTAAATTTAATGACGTTGGAGCTGATACATTAGGACACATTGGTGATTATTTTAAAGGTGAATTGAATTTGCCGAATTTCCAAAAATTAGGAATTTCTAATTTGCGAAATCAACCAATTCAAGGAGTTCCTGCTAGTGTTAATCCTTTAGGTTACTATGGAAAAATGCAAGAAATTTCAGCAGGAAAAGATAGTATGGATGGTCACTGGGAAATGATGGAATTACCGGTAAAAAAACCTTTAAGTTATTTTCCTAACGGTTTTCCCGCTGAATTAATGGATAAAATTTCTAAATTTTCAGGTCGCAAGATTATAGGAAATCGACCTGCATCGGGGACTCAAATTATTGAAGAACTTGGTGAACAGCAAATGAAAACAGGGGATTTAATTATTTATACCTCTGGAGATTCTGTATTACAGATTGCGGCACATGAGGATATTATTTCGGTTAAAGAATTATATCGAATCTGTGAATATGCTCGTAGTTTGGTTAATGGTCCTCAGTATACTGTTGGTAGGGTAATTGCACGTCCTTATGTTGGTTTAGATAGCCATCATTTTACTCGAACCGCTAATCGTCATGATTTTTCCTTAAAACCTTTTGGTAAAACAGTTCTTGATTATCTGCAAGATAGTGGCATTCATACTGTTGGCGTTGGAAAAATTAATGATATTTTTTCCGGTCAAGGAATTGATGAAGGTTACCATAATGAAAGTAATATGGATGGTATGGACCATGTACAACACGTTATGGGTGAAAATTTTACTGGATTATGCTTTGTAAATTTAGTTGATTTTGACTCAATGTATGGTCATCGTCGTAATCCTGAGGGATATGGTCAAGCTTTAATGGAATTAGATACTCGAATTGGAGAAGTTTTAGCAACTTTAAAAGATAATGATTTACTTATGATTACTGCTGATCATGGTAATGATCCTACTTTTCGGGGAACTGATCATACTCGTGAATATATACCGTTATTGACTTATTCACCAAGTATGGAGACAAGTGGTTCTTTAGGTACTAGATCGACATTTGCTGATTTAGGAGCTACCATTTTGGATAATTTTAAAGTAAAAGGAAATGATGTCGGTACTAGTTTTTTGGTAGATTTAAAATAAATAGGAGAAAAATTTAGCATGAGAATGGTAGATATCATTCATCAAAAACGTAATGGTGGTGCTTTAAGTGAAGATCAAATTAATTTTTTTATTAATGGTGTTGTAAGTGGAGAAATTCCTGATTATCAAACTACTGCTTTATTGATGGCGATTTATTATCAAAATATGACCGTTGATGAACGAACTATATTGACTAAGGCTATGTTAAATTCTGGCGATCGTTTAGATCTGCACAAAATACCTGGAATTAAAGTTGATAAACATTCTACTGGTGGTATAGGTGATAAAGTTAGTATTCCCTTGGCACCTATTGTAGCAGCAGCAGGAATTCCCGATCCGATGGTTTCTGGTCGTGGTCTCGGAAATACTGGTGGAACCTTAGATAAATTGGAAGCAATACCAGGATATAAAGTAGAAGAAAGTGAAGCGCAATTTATTCAACAAGTTTCTGATATTGGTTTAGCTATTGTTGGAACTACGGGAAATATAGCACCTGCTGATAAGAAAATTTATGCTTTACGTGATGTTACTGATACAGTAGATTCCATACCTTTAATAGCAAGTTCAATTATGAGTAAAAAAATTGCCTCGGGAACTGACGCCTTAGTTTTTGATGTTAAAACAGGATCTGGTGCTTTTATGAAAACCTATGATGAAGCAAAGGAATTAGCTCAGGCTTTAGTTGACATCGGTAAAAATGCTGGAATTAAATCCATTGCAGTAATTACTGATATGAGTCAGCCTTTGGGTAATAAAATCGGTAATTCCTTGGAGATTGAAGAATCAATCGATTTATTAAAAGGCAAAGGTCCTGCTGATTTAAAAGAAGTCACTTTAACTTTAGGAAGTTATATGGCTATTTTAGGTCAAAAAGCTCAAAGTTTTAGTGAAGCTTATCGAATGTTAGAGAAAGTAATTAGTTCTGGTGCAGCATTGGATAAATTTCGCCAAATGCTAAAAGCTCAAGGTGCTAATGATCAAGTAATCGATGATTATTCAATAATGCCTCAAGCTAAGTATCATTTTGATTTACTTGCTGAACGCACAGGAATAATTGGGCAACTTTCAGCAAATGAAGTGGGTATTGCTAGTATGATGTTAGGTGGTGGTCGTCTTAAAATTGATGATCAACTTGATTATAGTGTTGGAATTGTATTGCATAAAAAAGTTGGTGATTTAGTCAAAGAAGGAGAATCCATTTTAACTATTTACAGTAATCATCAAGATGTGGCAGAAGTAAAAGTTCTATTAAAGAATCACATTAATATTGTTGAAACTGCTGATAAACCACGCTTAATTTACGAAACTATTTATTAATTAAGATCGATAAAGTAAAAGGCTCACTTTTGAGCCTTTTTTTATTTTGAAAATCACAAAAATGAATTATTTTTCTTTAATCTAAATTTTATTTCAAAAAAATAAAGACTGATTTTTAAATAATGGAAGCGAAATCAATAAAATTACTAGAATTTAATTTTTGAATTTTTTAAAAAAATTCTTGAATTTATAACAAAAGCATTTAAAATTGATTTTAGAAGATCATATGATGTTATATAATCTTATGCTTTAAATAATTTGAAAGGACAATTAACATGCGCGAAGAACATTTGCAAGAAATTAATCAAGCATTAACTGCTTTAAAGGATAGGAAAATAAATAGTATTTATTTTACTGCCTGTGGCGGTTCTCAGGCTGTTTTAATGCCAGGACAATATATTTTTGATCACGAAACTGAATTAGTTTCGCAAGTTTATAATGCGAATGAATTTGTTCATGATTTACCTAAATCAGTTAATGAACATTCTATAGTAATTTCAATTTCACACTCGGGAACCACACCAGAAACGGTCAATGCGACAAAGAAAGCTCGTGAAGCTGGGGCAGTTACCATTGCTTTTTCACATGAAAAAGAATCACCATTATGGCAAGCAGCAGAATTTCCAATTCATTATGATTGGGGTACAGATGCAGATGCTAGTGATTTAAATAAACCAGTTTTTTATGGTTTAATTTTTAAACTTTTGAAATATTTCACTAATGATTCTAAATGGGATAAATGTTTTGATGAACTGAATAAATTACAAGATCTAACGATTATTACTAAAAATCAATATCAAGATTTAGCTACACAATGGGCTAAGGATAATAAACGAGATCAAATTATTTATACAATTGGTAGTGGTATAAATTACGGCGAAATGTACTCTACAGCTAACTGTTGGTTTATGGAAATGCAATGGATAAATTCTGCAGTAATTCATTCTGGTGAATATTTCCACGGTCCTTTTGAAATTACTGACGATCAGGTACCTTTTATAATGATTAAAAGTATTGGAAATACTCGTGAATTAGATCAAAGAGTTGAGAATTTTGCACCTAAATATACAGATAAGTTAACAGTTTTAGATCAAGTTGATTTTAAACTTGATAATGTTGCCGATGTTGCTAAACCTTATATTGCAGCCATTTTATCAGGGGTTGTAATTAGACAAATGGTAGAAGCTATTGCTTATGAGAGAGGACATTCCTTAGAAGTCAGACGCTATATGTGGCATGAAAAATATTAATTTAAAAATTTGAGGAATAAATTATGATTAAAATTGTTAGAGTCGATCATCGCTTAGTTCATGGTCAAGTGATTTTTTCATGGGTTAAACAATATGACATTGACCATATTGTTGTAGGTGATGATCTTGTTCAGAGTAATCCAATAGCTTCTATGGCTTTAAAGATGGCAAAACCTGCTGATGCCAAATTAGATATTGTTAAAGTAGCTAAAGTTAAAGAAATTGTTGAGGGTAATCCTAAAGACAAAATTATGATTTTAGTTAAAGGCCCTCAACAGGCATTACAATTAGTTCAAGACATACCAGAAATTAAAGAAATAAATTATGGCGGGATTGCAAAAAAAGAGGGCTCAAAGTCCTACGGACAAGCAATTTATTTAAATTCAGAAGAATTAAAAGCAACTAAAGATATTGTATCTAAGGGTGTGAAAATTTTTATTCAACAAGTACCTTCATCTCCAGTAGAAAAAGCCAACTTTTAGTTTTTATAAATTTAATGATTGTGAGGTGAGAAAATGTTAATTAAAGCAATTTTGTTAGGACTCGTGTCTGTTGTAGGAGTGATTGATTCTCGTTGGATTGGTCGTCAAAATATTGGCCGCCCTCTTATATTAAGCTCTTTAGCAGGTTTAGTATTGGGGAATCTTTCTCAAGGAATTATTCTTGGGGCTTCGCTGGAATTAATTTCGATGGGATTTGTTGCAATTGGTGCAGCATCACCTCCCAATATGCAAATTGGAAGTGTTATTGCGACAGCTTTTGCAATTATTTCTCATGCAAGTACTCAAACTGCTTTGGCCATTGCACTACCAATTGCAGTAGCGGCAGAATTTTTGGATATTTTAATGCGAATGATAATGGCTCAATTTGGTCATTCAGCTGATAAAGCAATTAAACAGGGTAAATTTAAAAAAGCACAGCATATTCATGTTTATTGGGCATTTGCTTTAAATGCAACTCTGTATTTCCTATTAATCTTTATAACTATATATTTTGGAGCGAATTCAGTTAAAGATATTGTTGACATGATTCCAAAAGTGATTACTCATGGATTAACTGTTGCCGGAAATCTTTTATCAGCTCTAGGTTTTGCAATGTTGTTAAGTACGATGTTAAGTAAGAAACTTTTCTTATATTTCTTGTTTGGGTTTTTAATTGTAGCTTATTCGAAGTTAGACTTAATTGGATTAACTTTGTTTGCGGTAATTTTAGCCTTCATTATGGATAAAGTTGTTTATGGTCGTAAGGAAAAAGAAGAGGAGCAATAATGACTGTTGAAAAAAAGCAATTAACTAAAAAAGATTTAGTAAAAGTGTTTTTACATTCCATGGCTATTATGTGTTCTTGGAATTATGAACGACAAATGAATATGGGCTATATGTATGGGATGGCTCCAGTTTTAGATCGACTTTACGCTGATAATGAAGAAGAAAAAAAGCGGGCTTATCAAAGACATATGGAGTTTTATAATTGCACTCCACAAATGACTCCGTTTATTATGGGTTTGACTGCTTCAATGGAAGAAGAAAATGCTAATAGTAATGGAGATTATGATACTGAATCAATTTCAATGATTAAGACCAGTTTAATGGGACCTTTTGCTGGAATTGGTGATTCGTTCTTTCAAGGAACAATTAGGATTATTACATTTGGAATTGGTCTTTCATTTGCTAAGCAAGGTAGTATTTTAGGACCTATTTTAGCAGTTGGTTTATTTATGATCCCTTCGTTGTTAGTATCTTATTATGGAACTTTTTTAGGTTATAAATCTGGAAAAACCTATCTTGCTAAACTCTACGAAGAGGGATTGATGGATCGAGTGATGCAATTTGCTTCCATTGTTGGATTAGCTGTTGTTGGTGGTATGGTAGCCAGTATGGTTGATATTACTACACCTTTGAAATTTGCTGCTGGAGGTGCTAAATTAGGTATTCAGAAAATGCTGGATCAAATTTTTCCAAAACTTTTGCCTTTTAGTATTACTTTAGGTATATATTATTTAATTAAAAAGAAAATTAATACAAATTTTTTACTAATTGGTATAATAGTAGTAGGAATAATTCTCGGAGCATTAGGAATTTTGTAAATTTTTAAATTGAATGGTCATAGGGTAATGGATCTTAAGAAAAATAAACCATTGTATCAACAAGTAGCAACGGAAATTGAATTTGATATTTTACAAGGTAAATATCAACCAGGTGAACAATTACCCACGGAAACAGAATTATGTGATTGTTTTGCAGTAAGTAAAATTACAATTCGTCAAGCAGTTCAAATTTTGGTGAAAAAAAATTTGGTTAAAAAAGTACGAGGTAAAGGGACATTTGTTTTAAGTATTAAGGAAACAATGCCTTTAGGTAAAAATTCAATTGGGTTTAATGATTTTTTAACTTCGAAAGGTCATAAAATTACAAGTAAGATTTTAAAAATTGATGTGGCGATATCTGATTCCAAAATTGCAGATAATTTAAAATTATCCCGAAAAACTCCAATTACCTTAATAAGTCGACTAATGCTTGAAGATAAAATTCCAATTGGGGTAGATAACATTTATGTCGAAACAGACCGTTTTCCAAATTTACCAGAAAATTTATCTAAACATGATTCCTTTTATGAGATGATTAAACAAAAATATAAAGTTAATATTAACCGTTCTAATCTTAAAATTAATGGTATAGTAGCTGATCTTAGTTTATCCGACCTTTTAGAATGTACATTAGGTGACCCGTTATTTGTTTTAGATAAAACAAGTTTTGTTAACGATGATGTCATTCACTTTTCAAAATCATTTGTACGATGTGATCGTGTTGAGTATACGATTTCAATGTAATTAAGCTAAACAGTTAACTTTTCTAGTTAGTTATTTTCGGAGATTTTAAACAATCCAAAGTGGATTGTTTTTTTTTGCATTTTTCTATGAACAGATAATTTTTTTTAAAGCAATTATTAAAAGGAAAAAAATTGTTCTTTAAAAGTTTTAATAGTGTAATGAACTTTTGCAGAATTTCATGAAATAAAGTTTCAAATATTTAAATAAAGCTTAATGATAATTATTTATTGAAAACCAAATAAATGCTAGGATTGCGCTTACAAAAAATTGAGTTATACTGATAACTGCAAACAAATCTATTATCAAAAAATACGAAATAATATTTCACGACAAGCTAATAGTTTTGTTGTATTCAATTTAAATTAAGAGAGGAAAATGACAATGCTCAAAAGATGGCGTAAATTTGGAGAAATGTTCTTAGCAATTTTGTTTTTAATAAACTCCGTTAGTTCCGATGTTTCTGTAATCGCTGCGCCGATAGAAAATTATAATTCAGCAAATTTATCTAAATCCCCGATTAATTTTCGTGATTCTAAAGATACAAGGGTAAATTTAGCTTTAAATCAACCAGTAACTTATTCTGGAGTTGAAGGTGATAAATCAAATGGTAAATGGAAATATCCACAATTTGCAGGAGAAAAAGTAGTTGATGGGGATGAAAGTACTCGTTGGTCTGCAGGAAAAACTGATGATCAATGGTTAACCATTGATTTAGGAAAAGCTCAAAAGGTAAGTGAGATTCAATTATTATTTCATGCGGAATCACCTTCTTATCAGGTATTAGTTTCATCAGATGGTAAAAACTTTAATTCCGTTTATAATATGGAAAAAGGTACACAAGGGCAAAAAACACAACGCGTGATAATTTTTAATTCTATAACTGCTCGTTACATAAAATATCAACAAAATAAAATGTGGTTGAATCCGGGAAACAACCAGTATTATGGATCTAGTTTATATGAAATTAAGGCTTTTGCAGAATCTCGGTCAGTTAAAAGTTTAACTTTTGATCAAACGGCTCAAAAATTAAGTGTAGGATATAGTAAAGTTTTAAATTATCATGCTGATCCCGCGGATTTAAAACCGGCAGCAGATAAATTAATTTGGACTAGTTCGGATCCTTCGGTTGCGTCGGTGGAAAAAGGTCAAGTAAAAGGGTTAAAAGCTGGAACAACAATAATTACAGCACAAATACCTGAAACATCTATTAAAGCTACTATGGAATTGATTGTCCAAACGAATCGACCGGAATACACTGCAATGCGCCAAAAATGGCGAGAACGTTTAATTGCTACTAAGCCTGATTTAAGTGATCCAAATGTTAAAAAATATTTAACGGATTTAGCAAAGCAAAGTGATGAGCTCTGGGAAAGTATGGATCGTAGCGCTAGTCGAAAACGAATTTGGGCTCAAAAGTCATCTGATACTGTATCTGCGGACTATACTACTACTTTTACTAACATTAAAATATTAACATTAGGGTATTATAATCCATTAAGTAATCAATACCAACAACCTGAAGTTTATAAAGCAATAATTGATGCACTTAATTTTATGGTTGATAATAAAAAATATAACGGTAGCTATTCAACTGGTAATTGGTGGGATTGGCAAATTGGTTCTGCGCAACAATTAGATGATATTTTAATTTTATTAAATGACGATTTAGTAAAGCAAAATCATGATCAGTTAATAAAATTCGTAAAACCACTTTTAGGCTATGATCGTGATCCTAATGTGCGTTGGCCTTCTGCAGTAGCCACCGGAGCTAATTTGACAGATATTTCGATTTCCGTATTAGCTACAGCAATTTTATTAGAGGATGATCAACGAATGGCTTTAGTAAAAGACAATTTACCTAAAGCAATGCAATTGGTTACTCAAGGTGAAGGAATTTATGCTGATGGTTCTTTTATTCAACATATTGGTATTCCGTATAATGGCAGTTATGGTAATGAAATGATAAAGGGCATCGCTCGAATTTCATCTTTATTAGTTAATACTCAGTGGGCAATTAGTGAAGAACAATTTAAGAATATTGCTAACTTTATCGATCAAGGATTTTTACAATTAATGGTAGAAGGTCGTATGCCTTCAATGGTATCTGGAAGAAGTATTTCCCGGGCACCAGGAACAAATCCTGAAACAACAGAGTTAGAAACCGGCAAAGAAACTATTGCTAATTTAACTTTAATTGCAGATGCTTTACCGCAATCATTGAAAGATAAAGTAAATCAATCAGTTGCAGTATGGGTTAAGCAAATAGGAACTAGGTATAACTTTTTTGATAATCCTCGAGATTATGCTGCGATAACAGGTTTAAAAAACGCTTTGGCAACAGCAAAGGCTCTTGATGCTGATTTTACTTCATTAAATATTTATGCTTCAATGGATCGCGTAATGCAAAAAGCTCCAAATTATGCTGCTGGTATTAGTATGTATTCTAGCCGAGTTTCTAATTATGAATCAATTAATGGAGAAAATAAGCATGCATGGCATACAGCTGATGGAATGTTCTATCTTTATAATGATGATTTAAATCAATTTGGTGAAGGCTATTGGGCAACAGTCGATCCTTATCGTTTACCTGGAACTACTGTTGATACGCAAAAATTAAATGATGGTGCACAACAGTCTAAAAAGAGTCCGCAAAAATGGGTAGGCGGTGCAACTGATGGGGTAATTGCCAGTGTTGGAATGGCACTAGATAAGAGTAACCAAGGCCAAGATTTGAGTGCTTTAAAGTCATGGTTCTTATTAAATGGACAGATTGTTAACTTAGGAACTAAAATCCAAGGCAATACTAGTGCTGATATTGAAACAATCCTTGACCAAAGGCAAATTACACCTGAATCAGATCAATTGTGGCAAGATGGGAAAATTGCTTCTAGTTTTCCAACCACTATTAATAAATGGTTTAATATTCAAGAACCTAATACTAAAAATAATGTTGGTTATATTTTAGGGAAAACTAATGACCCTGTACTGGTTACTAAGAATACGCGACAAGGTAGTTATAAAAATATTAATCCTTTATTCCCTTCAGATAAAATTTATCAACATACTTATGTTACTTTAGCAGCATTGCATGGTTCTCAGGTTAATAATGGAAAATATGAGTATGTAGTTGTTCCAGGTGCAAGTAATGAAAAAATAGCTCAGCTAGCAGCAAAGCCGGATTATCAAGTATTGTTTAATAATAGTGATGTCCAAGCAATTAAAACTTCCGATCAAATTATGGCAAATGTGTGGAGTAAAGTTGAAGATCTTGGAGGATTATTTAGTACTAATTCCGCATGTTCAGTTATTATTAAAAACTTGGGTGCTAATAATTATCAAATAACAGTTTCTGATCCTACTCAAAAAGATGGAACAGTTAAACTTAGTTTTAACTATCCAATAGCATTGACAACTAAGACTTCTGATTTTACAGTTTCTGGGCAAGATTTATTGTTTAAAACCAACGGTTTAGCAGGTAAAAGTAAAAGCGTTAAAGTTAGCCTTAATATTCCTGTTGATAAAAGTAAGTTAATAGATACAATAAAAAAAGCTCAGCAAATTAAAGAAAATGCTTATACGGCACAATCTTATTCAAAACTAAAAACAGCTTTGCAACAGGCCATAGTTATTAAAGATCAGGATAATACTAGTCAAAACGTGGTAGACGTTTCAAATAGTAATTTAGAAAAAGCAATTAATGAATTAGTTAAAATTGCTGATATTACAGATTTAAAACAGCAAATTGCTAAGGCTGAAAAATTAAATGAACAAGATTATACTAGCAATTCTTGGGAAACGTTAAGAAAAGCTTTGGAAACAGGGGTACAAGTAGTAAGCCAAGTAGATAATTTTAGTCAAAAAGAAGTGGATAATGCAACGGAAGCAATTAAAACTGCTTTAAATAATTTAGTAAAACAATCGAGTTCTCAATTACCTAATGATCCTGTCGATCCAAGTTTACCGGTTGTAGACAAAAATGAGTTAAAGGCTTTGATTGATCAAGCACAACAAGTAATTAATCAATCTGCTAAATATCCATTAGAAACTATTAATCAGATAAAGCAAGAAATACTTGAAGCTCAAAAAATTGTTAATGATGTTAATGCATCTGCTAAAGATGTTTCTACAGCCGCTAGCAGTTTACAAGATATTTTAAATAAATTAAAACCAATTGATCCAACAACTAGTCAAGTTGATCTTACAGCTTTACGGCAATCTTTAAAAATATATGATGATTTAGTTTCTAAATTTGAAATTTATACTAAATCAAGTGTTACTAATTATAAAAATGCCGCTAAAAAAGCACGAGAATTATTAAAACAAAGTAAAATTACACAGAATGATGTAGATAAAGTTACAAAATTACTTAATAATGCATATGAGAACTTAACTAAAATTTGGGATTATCAAAAAGTTCAGCAAATTGGGTATATTGATTATGAACCAGGATACGGGATTAACGTTTATCGTGAACCAGCCAAACAGTTTACTGGGCAAAGATTATCTCATGGTAGTGCCTGGAAAATTAGCGGTATTGCAACTCATTATGATGGAATTAAGTATTATCGCGTAGGATCAAATCAGTGGATTGATAGTCAATATGTTACTTTTAAACCAATTTATTTTAAACCTTTAACCGGGGTAATTAAAATTAATTATGTTCCTGGATATGGTGTTAATATTTGGCAAGATGCAACAACTAATTGTGATTATGACCATCATCGAAAACTTTTAACTAATACTAAATGGCGAGTTAAAGGTATTCAAAATGGTTTCTACTATGTTGGCAAAAATCAATGGGTAGATGCGATTTATGCAGTTTATTCTAGATAACATTTTAAAAATTATTTCACATTAGTTATTAAACAAATTAAATCAGAGTAAAAAGCGTTGAGTATTATTTATTCGACGCTTTTTCGCGTATCTGAAATAAAAATATCATTTTTGAATACGTATAGCATAGGCATCTAGAAGAATTCGACTAATTACTTCAAGTGGCAGACGAGAATGTACTTCAAATTCAGGAAAAAATGAACTTTTTTGCTTATAACCTATAAAAGCAATTTCTGAATAATTGATTAATTTTCCTTGATTATTTGTAGTTATCGTTATAGTTGAAACTTGATTTTTTAAGGCAACTTGACCGGATTTAAGTAAAGAATAGGTTTCACCATTTAATGAAATAAAAATAATTAGGTTACCGCGCTTAATACGATTGCTAATTGGAATAATAATATTAGGATCATCATGAAACTCTACATTTTTATCTAATAATTCTAATTTAATTTGCATTTCTCGAGCTGTCATTTCAGAAAATCCTTGAGCGAAAATGTAAACCTTTTTTGCAATTTTAATTTTTTGGACAGCCCTTCCAATATCATCCACATTAATTTTTTGTATTGTTTTTAATACTTTATCTTAATTTTTTAAAACAACATTTTTGATTTTTTGGTTCGTATCTTTAAAGTTTGGAAAACTATTTAAAGTATTGTTCTCTTGAATTACAGTTTGATGAAAGTTGGTATACCCACTGTAACCCCGTTTCTTCATGGCCCTTACAATTGTAGCTGTTGATACATTTGCTTTTTCACTAAGTTGAGAGTAATTGAAAGATTAGAAATCTGATGGCGATGTTGATCAATATAATTCCAAAGATAATTTTCGGTGTTACTTAATTTTTTTTTCATAATTTTTTGTAAAGATTTTTCTTTTTTTGGCTAGTAATTAAGAATTTTTGTAAACCTTTTAAAATAATTTTATCATATAATAACAATAAAATTCGGAGGAAAAATGATTTATACGTTAACATTAAATCCAGCAATTGATTTATTTATTGAAACTGAGCATTTACAAAAGGATATAGTTAATCGGACTCAAAGCTATGATGTTCAAGCAAATGGAAAAGGAGTTAATGTTTCGTTAGTTTTAAAAATGTTGGGAATAGATAATACTGCAATGGGTATTGGAGCGGGATTTACTTTGAAATACATTATAGATTATCTAAAGGATCATGATATTGCTACTGATTTTTTATATACGCCAGGTATTACTAGAATTAATGTTTTTACACGAGTATTAGAAGAAAATAATGAGTACAAATTGATTAATCCAGGACCATATGTAAATTCTTTAATAATAGATCAGTTAATGAAAAAGATAAAAGAAATTAAAGCTAACGATTTTTTAGTCATATCAGGTAGCTTTGCTCAAGGAATTTCACCAACTATTTTGTATAAAATTGCTCAATTGTCTTGTATTAACGGTTTTAATTTAGTAGTTGATACTAGCTATTCTGAAGTAATGCAAATATTAAAACAGCATCCTTTTTTGATTAAACCAGACGAAGAAGAAATAATGTCGTGGTTTAATTTAACAGAAAAGCCGGATTTAAAGGGCTTTTGTGATTTGAGTTTTGAATTAATAAAAAGAGGTGCACAGCGTGTATTACTATCATTAGGTTCAAAAGGGGCTCTTTATGTGGATCAAGATAAAGTATTTTTTGGGAATGCAGCTAAAGGTAAAGTAATAAATACTGCTTGTTCTGGAGATACTATGTTAGGAACTTTTATTGCCGGAATAATTAAAGGACAAAAAATTTCATTCAATTTACAAAATAGTATTGCTGCAGGGAGTTCAACTGCATTTAGAGCTGGATTAACAGATTTTTCTGATATTGCAGAGTTAAAAAAACAAATTGAAATTAAAAAGCTTGGAGGGAATTAGAATGGCTAAATATCAAATTTTAGCGGTAACTGGATGTCCAACAGGAATTGCTCATACTTATATGGCACAAGAAGCTTTAGAGGAAGCTGCTAAAAAGCAAAATGTTTCAATAAAAGTTGAAACTCATGGGCAAATAGGAATTGAAAATAACTTTACATCAGAAGAAATTGATCAGGTACAAGGTATTGTTATTGCAGCGGATAAATCAGTTTGGATTGAACGATTTGATGGCAAAAAATTGATTAGTGTTTCAGTTTCTAAAGGCATGAAGAATGC
>CALYQJ010000014.1 GCA_945285405.1 uncultured Lactobacillaceae bacterium
TTAAATTTTCTAAAGAGTCAACCTTTTGGGTTGATAATAAAAATGGTGGCGGCACAATTGTAGTTCCTAGAGGAACCAGTGCTAAACAAATCGCGGAATTAATTTCTCAAAAGCAACTATCTAGTAATAATACTTTACAAGAGTCTGCACCAATGAAAGCAATTCAAGCAGTAGATGGTACAGATGCGGATGGCAATAAATTCCTAAGCGACATATCTTATTCTTATAATCACTTTTATTCAAAAAATCGGTATGTTGGAGACCATTCTACGGATTGGGGTCATGCTAATGATTTACCAGGCCCAGATGGAAGTTCAGAATTCTGGTCTCAATTTAATTTTGCCAATCCAATTCCTTATGGAATTAATGGTCCTGGTGTCCAAGATCCAAATGTGATGAGAGAATATAATAATATCTTTAATGGAGAAAATGGAATAGATGCTACGGATAATCATACCATACTACGCGAGGTGTCTACGAATGATACAAGTAACCAATTTGTTATTAGTGATAAACATGGCACTGCGAATTCTTGGTTTGGCGGGACAAAAGAAGACGTAGAAAATGGTAGTGGTCATATGTTGGATACTAATAATTTTGACTGGAGTATTAAAAATTCGAGAAGCATTCCAGAAGTTAAACGTTCAGAAGGCACACCATACGATGGTGGTTCTGGTATACCATATTCAGCTGCTAAAATAGGAGAAAGTGATTCTAAAGTTGCTGGAGCAAAAGTTGATTCTACAGCTGATAATTCTAACGTTGGTAAAGTAAAACATTTATTTGAACCCAAAAATTATTTTAAAGAAGCTTATGACGCCAATCATTTTGTAAACAATAGTCCAGAGATTCAAGACAAAAATGTAGATGCCTTATCGCAAAAACTTGCTAACAATGGGAGCTTTTCTAATACCAGTTCTGAGGGTCAAGTAAAAAAGAGTTTTACTTATGAAACTCCGGCTAGTGCTTGGATTTATAAATCTTATAATAATCCATATTCAACGGTCATGAGTAGTGCAGGAGCGCAAACTATTAATGGGGAAAAGCTTGAGGGTGATTCTTCTAAAGGTACTACTAATTCAACTATTCAACCACAAACTAAATTTAATTATAGTGATCCTAATGATCCTGATCCAACTGGCACTTCAAAACATATCGATGTTGGTAAGGGAATTAGTCGATTAGTTGCTAGTGATACTAGTACTGATACTTATTTTTATTTGGGTACATATAAATATACTGGAAGTGATGTTGTTTCCGCCCCTAGTAGTTATAAATTCCATATTGACCTTGCTAATGATAATCCGATTGGAATTGATTTTAATGCTGGACAGGGTGGCACAATTTTTAAATATGGTGCAGTTGGTTTAGATGGTGAAAATCCAAATAATATTGAAAGTGGAAATAACCTTACAATAACTACTAAAGATCCATCATCAGGACATAATAAAGAACAAAATATTAGAACTAGTTTAAATCTTGGTAGTTTGTACTATATGAACACCGATAATGCTTCATCTATAACTGCTGAAGGTAAAATAGATTTTAGAACTTCAAATAATGAAAATGCAAAAACATTTAAAGAATTTAAAGTAATAGATGATGATCAGTTCTTTGTACAAGTATGGGATAAGAACACTCATATCAAGGGTAAAGATGGAAACCTTGTTTCTGATCCTAAACCTTTAATTTATAATAAAAATGTTGGTGATTTTAGCTCAGCGACTTTAGGCCAAGTTGATTCCCCTAATTTTGAAGCTAAATATTATCTTACAGGAGCTGTTCAAGTCGAGAAATCTACCGGTGATGTTAAAAAAGTTATTCTCGGAGATCACATTGCCCAAACTGCTCAGTCAAAACGGGCTTACTTTAATTCAAATCTTTATAACAATCCTAGCGGTGCTTTTGCTAAAGATGACAGTAGTACTAAAAATAGTAGTCGTTTCTTTGTTTCGCAAGATTTCTCCATTGGACCGGTTTCTAGAGATATGATTAGTGATGCGGGACCTGAGGGATCTGATGTAACTATTGGGGATGAAACATATCCGGCACAAAATACCGATGATGCTAGTGCTGAGAAAATCTTAAAATTAGCAGTAATGTATAATAATCCCGAAAGTAATGAAAAAAATAAGGAAAATGGAAACGCAGTGAAATCCCGCTTCACTGATAGTGGTAAAGATGTTAATGGCGAAGGTAATGATGGTACTGGTTACAAGTTAGTCAGTATCGCAGATGCAGCAAACAAACAAGGGGTAAGTGAAGATGCTTTGGCTAACGAAGTTGCTAAAGTAACCGGTAAATCTGCCCAAGAAGTTAAGAATACCAAATGGGTACAAGCTACCTTACCGCGGTTAAGAAAGAATGCAGGCAGTGCTCGGATTAATGTTGTAGTTTATGATCCAGATAAAGCTGCCGTACCTGCACCAAGTAAACCTGAAACCAAACCTTCATTTTCAACAACGGATGTTTACCAAGGCAATGATCCGTTTAAAGTTAACTTAAGACCATACACCACGGTTTATGATGATGGCGCGGTTCTAAAAGTTGCTGATGTTCCGCAAAGCTTTAAGAATTTATTGAACAACACTTTAGTAACTGGTAATTCTGATTTAATTAATAATCCAAGTAGATTACAACAAGTATTAGTTTCCGCCTTCTTAAACAGTTGGCAACAAAACGATGGCAGTTTTGATCAAACAGATAGCGGCGCCGGAGTAAATTCACCGCTATACTTATACGGTGGTTTTGGGATTAGTAATTCGGATTCGAAGAACTCGTATAGTCAATGGCCAAACGGATATGCGACAAATACGGGAGATTACTTAGAAGCGACAAGTAATTTTAGTGAAGATTTCTATCGTGGGGGCAAAGACTTGCAGTTAGTACGAGGCGGCAAAGTAAAAGGAATCCCTACAAGTTCGTTAAAAGCAGATGTATCTAAAGTTGATCTTTCTAAAGCAGGGACGTATCCGGTAGTTTATACTTACACTAATCCAAGCAACAGCAAAGATACGGCAAAGATCACGGTACCAATAACGGTAAAAGGAGCAGCTGCACCCGTGTTTGCCTTCCAAGGCGGCAGTGATGTCACGATCCATGTAGGCGATAGTTTTGATCGTAATGCTTATAAAGTAGTCGGTAATTGGGATATATTTAATAAATATAACGGTGACTATAATAAGTTAACTAATGGTGAAGGAATCGCAAAAGATAGTCAAGGAAATCTGGAAGTAACGATTACAGGCGATGTTGATACAAGTACTCCTGGGATTTATCAAGTGACTTATGAAGCGACGAATTTAGCAGGAGCTAAGACGAAATTAGTCCGCAACATTAATGTTTTACCAAATAAAGACAGTAACAAGCCAGAAGATAAAGACTGGACTGTAATCGCGATGAAAGGCGTAGGATATATCAATTACGTACCCGGGTATGGGATTAATGTATGGAATGCGCCTCACGGAATCTTTACCGGTCAAAGGCTATTACATGCAACGGCTTGGAAGATTTCACAAAAAGCAGTTAATTCTAAAGGAGAAGTCTATTACTGCGTAGGTAAGAACCAGTGGATCGACGGGCAATACGTTTCCTTTAGTCCGGTAAGTTCAATGCAGGCTTTAAAGGGCATGGTGACGATTAATTATGTACCCGGCTATGGAGTTAACTTGTGGAAGAGTGCCAGTACGACCGGTGGCTATTATGACCGGAAGTTAGCGCATGGCAGTAAATGGAAAGTCATGGGACAAGAAAATGGCTTCTACAATGTTGGCAAGAATCAATGGATTCAAGCCAAATACGCTAAATTTCAAGCTAGATAAAATTTAAAAAGTAAGCCTCTATAAATTAGAGGTTTTGCTTTATTAATGGCCGTAAAAGACGTTGAGAAGTAATTTATCTCAACGTCTTTTTTTAGTATTTAAATTATTAAAAAAATAATTAAAGTTTTCGCTCGCTCATTCGATCATATAAGTGTAAGTTGAAATTGATCAATTCGCTTACTAATCAATAATAAAGGAGTAAATTCGATGAGTAAGGTGTTAAAGACTAATCTTCAGGTGGTTTTAGTTTCTGGCAAAGATAAGAAGGTGAAAACTCTGACGAATGCTATTGCCCAAATCAGCGATGAACAAGCTAAAAAATTAGGTGAAATTATGGTAGCATTAGCACCAAGTGATACCCATTTGGAGCAAGTAAAGTCAGTCGAAACAAAATCTTATTAATTAAAGGAGATTAAAGATGGCTAAAGTATTACAACTTAAGTTTCAAAATGAAATTGGTAAAACTATTAATTTAGGTCTTACCTACGTTAATGAACAACTTAGACCAGAAGTGGTTCAAGAAGCAATGACACAATTAGCTAATTTAAAGCTTTTTCGCGATAAAGATGGTAATTTAATTTATGATAAGCCGTTATCAGCCAAGTATGTCGAGACTAAAGAAACCCCAATCACATCAGTAAGTGATTAATTTTTAAATCATAATTTTTACGGAAAGATCAGGATCATTAGAACTGATCTTTTTGTGGCTAGCGCTACATTTCAAGAGAAGAAGTCAGGGTAAAGTTTAGTCTGAGCCTTAGAACAATTTTTATAAAGGAATAGATTTATGGTAAATGATTTAAAACTTCCTTTGTCCCCAACAAAGGCACTAGAAAATTTAGACTGTTCGTGGAATTTTTATTTTGTTCATCAAGATGTTGTCCAAAGAGCAATTAGAAAGGCGGGCATTAATCGTTATAGTCATGATTTTCTTGATTATCTTTCTGATGGAATCATTAATTTTGTTAAATTTCATCACAATTGGCAAAAGCCTTTAAAAAGTGAACAACAGATCGACCGCTTCTTAAGGTTAGTTTTTATTCATATTAAATTACGGACAATTGATACAATTCGTCACCGCAGTTTGGGTGGAGTTAAAACTGAAATTAAGGATCAGAATTTACCATCTCAAAATCACGAAGTGGATGATTTTATTGTTAAGCACACTTTACAACAAAGATGCACTCCTCAAGAATTAGCAATTATTAAAGCTAACAGTCAAGGTTATTCTCAAAGAGAAATTGCCAAGCGTTTAAAACTCAGTGAAAGTCGGGTTTCCCAAATGGTTACAAAAATCAAAGATCACCTTAAGCGTGATTTGGGAAAATAATTTTTCAGGTACTTTTTTCATTTTATGCGTAATTAATTTAAAGAATTTATTTATTCAAATAAAACGAATGAAGCTAAGCTTATAGCTTCTTTTTTTCATTATAAAATCTTTTAGTAATTTTTACTTCTAAGTACTATTCACCTTGTATTATCAATTAGTTGTGATAAACTAAAAAGAGTAAGCGCTTATTTTTATTATAACCACACTAGGTGATCAACTTGTTAGTCAAACAGGTCTTTAACAATAATGTTTTACTGGTTGAAGATAAAAATGATCAGGAAGCAATCATCTGGGGTCGCGGGATTGGTTTTCGTGCCCACAGTGGTCAGAATTATTCAGTTAAAAAAACTGATAAGATTTTTTCTCAAATTTCGAAAAACGATGATCAATGGTTGCAGGCTTTTAAAAAGTTACCAGCAGAAATTCCTGGAGAGTACTTTGAATTAGCTGAACGAATTATTCAATTGGCGCACCATAATGTTGACGCATCTTTGGATAACCGTCTCTTAGCCCCACTAACTGATCATATGTATTTCGCAGTAAAGCGTTTTAAAATGGGTTTAAAATTAACTAACCCGATGCTTTTTGATATTAAAAGATTTTTTCCCCAAGAGTATAGTGTAGCCAAACAGGCTCGAACATGGTTGGAAGAGCTCTCCCAAGTTCCGATGACGGATGATGAATCAGGTTTTATTGCGATTCATTTAGTTGAACATGAGATGAAAAGTTCGAATAGTTTAATTACTAGTTTCCCTAAATTTATGGAAATTTCGAAAGCAATTAATCAAATTATTCAACAAGTTTTAGGAACAGCTATTTCCGAAGATAGTTTAGCCATGACGCGGTTGATGACCCATGTTCGATTTTTACTTTTGCGTAGTAAAACTCAAGAATTGGATAAATCCACCGCTGAAGACACCAAACTCTTGCATTCACTCATGAAGCATCATTATGCTGCAGTGCGATGCATGGATGAAATTATTAAGTATTTGGAAACGCAGATACCTTATCGTTTCCGTGATGCCGATTGTTTGTATTTGTTAATTCATTTGATTCACATAACTGAATAAGGGCTTGTAACTTTTAGTAGGCAATACCCATTAGCTCCTACAACTTTTTTAAAAGGTTGGCGGATGCTATTGGGTATTTTTAGTTTATTAAGGAGGAAAAAAAGATTATGGATAATAACGCAACCAAAGAGAGTTGGAAAACCCGATTATATGCCTTTTTGCAAAATTTAGGTAAATCGTTTATGTTTCCAATTGCTACTCTTTCGGCGATGGGGATTTTAGTTGGGATTGGGAGTGCCTTTACCGTTCCTTCTATGGTTGAAAGGTTACCTTTTTTAAAGATTCCAATAGTATCAGCCATTTTTAATTTTATGAATACGGTAGGGAGTTTTGGTTTTACTTACCTACCAGCAATGTTTGCGATGGCTATTCCTTTTGGCTTAGCTCGGCGCAACAAAGGAGTAGGTGCTATTGCCGCCTTTGCGGGATATATTGCCCTAAATTTAGGGATTAACTTTATGTTAAAAATGCGCCATCAATTAGTATCTCCCGCCAAAATGTCGGCGGCCGGACAAGCTAATGTTTTGGGGATTCAGTCCTTGGAAATGGGTGTTTTAGGCGGAATCCTTGTTGGTTTAATTACTTACTACCTATTAGAGAAATTTCAAGAGATCAAGTTGCCGGATGCATTTTCGTTTTTTGGCGGAATTCGTTTTGTACCAATCATTTCCGTAATATTGGAATCGTTAATTGGTTTAATTATTCCTTTTATCTGGCCAACTTTCCAAGCGGGGATCGTTGGTTTAGGTCATTTAATTCAACGAGCGGGAGTATTCGGTCCTTTCTTATATGGGATCGCTTTATCAATTTTAAAATTAATGGGATTACATCATATTTTACTAGCAATGGTTCGCTTTACTGATGCCGGAGGAACCGCTGTAGTTGGTGGTAAAACCATTAACGGAGCTTTAAATATTTTCTATGCGCAATTAAATGCTGGTGTTCCTATTTCTCATCGTGCTACTGCCTTTCTTTCACAAGGATTTATGCCGACCTTTATGTTTGGTTTACCAGCAATTTGTTTAGCAATTTATGTTACAGCAAGACCAGAAAATCGCCAAAGAATTAAAGGTTTATTAGTGTCAGCTACGTTAGTTGCCTTTGTTTCTGGAATTTCTGAACCTACTGAATACCTCTTCTTATTCATTGCACCATTCTTATATGTTTTCCATACGATTATGCAAGGACTTTCGCTTTCGGTCATGATGATCTTAGGTGCTTGTATGGGTAATACCGACGGTGGCGTTTTGGACTGGATCTTATTTGGGATTTTACAACCTCATTCTAAATGGTGGATTTTAATTCCGGTTGGTGCTGTTTGGTTTGCAATTTACTTCTTCTTCTTCCGTTGGTACATCTTAAAGAAGAACGTGAAGACTCCTGGTCGTGAAGATGCCGGTGATGTCGTGATGACACAACATGCGGGGATTTACGATCCTAAAGTCATCTTAGAAGCCTTAGGCGGTGCTGATAATATTGTTTCATTAGATAATTGTGTTACTCGTTTACGACTAGAAGTTAAAGATCCTAATAAATTGGATGAGGATAAATTAAAACAATCTGGGGCTTTAGCCGTAATGAAAGCTGAGAAATCAGTTCAAATTGTTTATGGCGCTCAAGTTCAGAGTGTTAAAGATGGTGTTGAAAAAGAAATGGGAAATTCAGCCATTATTGGCTAGAAAGGAAAAATACTTATGAAGTATGATTTTGATCATTTAGCTGATCGTTCAATTGATCAGGCCCGTAAATGGGATTTGGGGATTATGAAATCTAAGTTTCCGCATGTACGCGATGATTTTATTCCCTTATGGATTGCAGATATGGATTTTAAGGCAGCACCAGAAATTCGCCAAGCTTTAGCTGAAATGGCAGAGAATGGGGCTTATGGTTACACTTACGCTAGTGATCGCTGGTATCAAAGCGTAATTAATTGGCAAAAAGTACGTCATCATAATCAAGTAGAAAAGCCGTGGGTAACTTTAGGTTACGGGACCGTGCCCAATATGCATATTATTGTTCAGGCCTTTACTCAAGTGCATGATAAAATTATTTTGAATACGCCGGTTTATGGTCCTTTTGCTTATGCCGCACGGCATAATGATCGGGAAGTTTTAACCGTGCCATTATTAAAACATGGTCCACGCTATGATCTAGATTGGGATCGGATTGAATACGTAATGAAAACGCAACATCCTAAATTGACTTTCTTCTGTTCACCACATAATCCATCGGGTCGGATTTGGTCACGGGATGAGATGATTCAAATGGCAGATTTATGTTTGAAATATCACGTTTTGATGGTAGTTGATGAAGTGCACAGTGAACATATTATTAAAGGTCAATTTACTTCTAGTTTGCAATTACCTCAAAAATATTATTCAAATCTGATTATGTTGACTTCGCCGAATAAAGGTTTTAATTTAGGAGGCTTAAAGCTATCTTATTCAATTATTCCTGATGATGATATTCGCCAAACTTTTAGAAAACAATATGAACGTAATTCGGTTACTTCGCCTAATGTTCCCGGACAGATTGCGATGATTACTGCTTACGAACAAGGAGCAGAATGGTTGGATCAATCTTTAGCTTATATTAAAGAAAACCTCGCAATTACCAAGAAATTCTTAGCCGAAAGTTTTCCGGGTTGGGAAATGATGGAGATGGAATCATCTTATTTACCTTGGATTGATGTGGCAAAATCACATCTGGATATGCATGAAATTGCTGAAAGAATGGCAGATGACGCGGGGGTAGTTGTGGGTATTGGTGATGATTATGTTGCTAATGCTGATAACTTCTTAAGATTGAATTTAGGAACCTCGCACCAAGTAATTGAAGAAGCAATGAAGCGGATGGCGCAAACTTGGCAAAAAATGATTAAATAATTTCAAAAAATAAACCACTAACTTAGCGAAAGCTGGTTAGTGGTTTTTTTATTGGGGTAATTGATCTTTTAAAATTTCATAAATTAAGCCAATTTCATAATCATTAATCTTAATATTAAATCGTTCTTCAATTGGTTTGAGGATATCTGCCGAAATTGCCAGAAATTCTTTGATTTGGGGATTATTATCGGGAAAGATAAATGGTGTTTGATCATGATGTTTTTGCATCATGACCCGTTCAACCATTAAAGAAAGATGCAGATCTAAGTTAAGTTTAAGTTTGTAATTCAAGTGTAAATTATAATAATTTTCGTAATGCCGGACCGCGTTTTGGGAAGCTTGGATGATAATATTGGGATTTAAAAATTGCAGGCGATTTTTGATACCTTCGACCGAAAAGAAGTTTAAAAGTTGGTCAATTAATAAATTAGTGTTGCGCGGAGTTTCGCCCGCTTCTTGTAAGATGTGTTTCAGTTGCGTGGAGGAATCGGCATCAAAGATATCATAAATATTCATCATTTTTAATTTTAAATTCGATTTAAGGTCAGTTGTAGTTAGAATTAAAATTGTATTGGCAAAGAAGGATTGGTCTTGGTTTTCGATCAAAGTTCGCAAATGTTTATAGTCAAGGGCAATAATTTTTAGATTTTTGGATAAAGCTTTTTCAAATAAAGTTTTAATTTCGTTAGATAAACCGACACCCGACATGCAAGAAACAATGATATGGGGCTGATCGGCTAAACCTTCATAATATTGGGAATCAGTGGTTTGACCGTAATGTTTACTGGCTTGGGCAATGGTTTTAAAAGAATCATGGCGCTGGATCCGAATGCCAATATCTAAGGCCATTGCCGAACTTAGATTATTAATTACAATTAAATTTTTTTGGGAATATTTTTTAACTTCACTAAAGATTTGACTTAAAGAGCCCATATCAAAAAGAATAATGGTGCCTTTTACTTGGGAATTTTGTTTTTGCAGATACTGTTTTACTAAGCGACTAATTTCGGTAAGTGAAATCGCTAAAGGCATATCAAAAGCTTCAAAAATATAATTCTTACAAAGGGAATTAACCACTTTTTGCATGCTAGTAGCAATTCCTTGACCGTGAGCTAATAAGATACAATTATATTGAATTGTTTCAATCCTTTTAACTAAAGGCTCCATCAGTAAGAAAAATAATAAGAAATGCTCTTTTTTTATTTTCTTGTGATGATCGATCGCGGCTAATACTTTTTCAAATAAATAGGTACTACGCGGGTATTTTATTTGGAGGTATTTTTTAAAATTAAATTCGATTTGCACCGTTGCATTAGGCGCATAGTTGTCGATAAAGATCAAACCGAGAGCACATTGTTGCCAGTATTTTAAACTTTTAGGTAAAGTTAAGTCATACTTTTCAGTTAATACCGCAACAACTTTATGAGCGAGATCATGAGTGATGAGTTGTAATATTTGCTTATTTTCGGTAATGGGCATTAAATTCAATAACTTTAAAACCAAAAAACGTTGTTCGCTTAAAGGCTGTTCTTTTTTCAACGAACTGATAATTTGTTCGAGAATTTGATTAACATAAGGATTTAATCCCATCAAATTTTGGATCAAAATCCTCATTTCGTTATGTAAATCTTTAGCTTGAGGTTTAATCACTAACGTATATTGGAGAGAATCTCCTAAGAATAAGTCTTTTTGACTTTGGTTTTTGGTATAGAAACGCGCCACAATTAAAGTAATTTGATTCTGTAATTCTTCAATGTTTCCGGGGGCTTTGAGGGTAGTGAGCTTTTCTAAAAGTTGGACGTCGATTTTTATTTCCCGGTGAATTTTTTGGGCTTCTAATTGCAAGAAGTGAATAACTAAAGCTAAGCGTTCAATAAATGGCCTTTCATGAAAAGATGGTAATTTTGCTTGAAGGGCGATTTTTTGTTCCAATAATGGTGCGGCATCACTCAATGCTACAATGAAGCGAATTTTAGTTTGAGGGTTATTTGTCGTTTGATTGATCAGATCGATTAAGAGTTGTTGCTCTTTGATAGTCAGAGCTTGGGCGTCTTTAACAAATAAAATTCCGCGTTCTGTTGGGAAAATTTTTTTAGTGCTTAATGTTAAGGGAAGATTGGGCGCCGTAGTGGGCACAGTAAATAATTTGGTGAATTCAAAGTCATTATTAGAATAGTCTCCAGCGTTAATGGTAACTAGGGGATCATTAGCGGTTAATAAATGTTGCTCGATTGCCGCTTCTTTAAAATGTTTTGCTAATAATCTTTTACCAGTTCCGGCTTCACCTTTGATTAATAACGGTAAGCCACTGGGGGGATAGACTAAAGCTTCAATACAATGATTGATGATTAATTTGAGACTACCGTTAGCCCCGATTAATTGATCGAAACTGCTTTGGGGATGTTTAACAGTCCAAAAGACGGGGCGGGAATTAGTTTTGGTAACGCGCCCTTCTTTTTTTAATTGAGATAAATATGAGCTGACAACGCCACGAGTTAACCCCGCAGCTTGCGCAATTTGGATCGTTGTTACCTTTTGATCGTTAAATTTATTAATTAGAATATTATAAATTTTTTCGATTGCTTTCATTAATTTCCCCTTTAAGCACAAACAGAAATAATTAAGCACTAATTTCTAATGATTTTTAAAAAAATAGTGCTTACAATGAAGATTGTAAACGATAACATTATAAAAAACTAGTTATTTGTGATTTAGAAAAAAGGAGTTTGTGTTTTGAAGAAATATTTGATTGCTAGCCATGGAAAGTTAGCCAGTGGGTTAAAAAGTTCACTGGAAGTATTAACGGGGATTAAGGATAACGTCACGGTCATCAATGCTTATTTAGCAGATCAGCCAGTGAACGTGGCCCAGGAAGTTCAAAAATTTCTAAAAACTCTGAATAAAGAAGATATCGGAATTATTTTTACCGATTTAGTAGGGGGGAGTGTGAATCGGGAGGTAGTAGAACAAACTAAAGATTTAAAACAGGTTTTCGTGGTTAGTTCGGTAAATTTACCAACAATTTTGGCAGTAGTGCTAGATCAGGAACCAATGAATGTTGTCCATTTGAAAGAATTAGTTGCTAGTGCCCCAGTTGAAGTAATGAGTTTAAATTCTAATGTTGCCAGTTTGAGTGATGATGATTTTTTGGTTTAGGAGGCAAGGAAAATGATAAAGATGTTACGAATTGATGAGCGTTTAATTCACGGACAGGTTGCGGTAGTTTGGTCAAAAGTCTTACATGTTGATCATATTTTAGTAGCTAATGATGCAGTAGTTAATAACGAAACCCAACAAATGACGATGAAAATGGCAGTGCCAGACAATATTAAATTTATTTGTCGCAGTGTTAGTGATGCCGCGAAAATTTTAGCTGATCCCCGAGCAGCAAAATTGGCAATGTTTGTTGTAGTTCAAAATTTTAAAGATGCAATTAAGATTGCGCAGCCGTTGCAAGATCAAATTGCAGTAATTAATGTCGGAAATTATGGCTTATTGCCGGTTAATCAACATGATAAGCCCCAAAAAACAATTGCCACCGCAGTCCAAGTTGATGAGGATGATTTAAAAGAAATTAAGGCTTTAGCAAAATTACAGCCTCCATTTGAGGCTCAATTAACTCCGGATAGTCAAAGTAAAAACTTTAAAAAAATTTACGGAGGTGAATAACTGATGTTTGGGAAAGCTTTAGGGATTGCGTTACTCTATTACATTGTTATGTGGCTAGATGTTGCAATGGGAATTTTTCATTTAAATCGTCCCATCGTCATTGGGCCGCTAGTCGGTTTGTTATTAGGTGATTTACATACAGGAATTGTATTGGGTGCTACGTTTGAATCCGTATTTTTAGGGGTCATTGCTGTCGGTGGGGCCGTACCAGCTGATGCGACAATCGGTTCGTTAATGGGAACGGCGATTGCAATTATGACCAAAATGTCGGGGGCGAAAGCTTTAGCAGTAGGGGTACCTGTATCAGCCTTAGGGGTTTTACTGATGCAAGTGACTTATGCTTATATGCCTTTACTTTTACCAAAAATGGATCAATTGGCGAAAAAAGGTGATGAAAAAGGGATTATTAAATATAACTTTATTATGTCAGCTCTCTACCCGCTGCTTAATGCGATTGTGGTCTTTTTCTCTTTATTACTAGGCGTGAATGCAATTGGAAATTTATTAAAGGTAATTCCTAAGTTTGTGCAAGATGGCTTTACGGCTGCCGGAGCAATGCTTCCTGCTGTTGGTTTTGCAATGTTGTTGAATATGTTATTTAAAGGAAGATTATTTGGTTACTTTTTCTTGGGTTTTGCCTTAGTTGTATATTTGAAAATGCCAAATTTAGGGGTAGCAATTATTGCAATTGTCATTGCCTTAATGATTTATGATCTTGAACAAAAAATGATTGTTACTCAAGCAACAAACATGAAGACCGATACGGCGGTAAAACAAACTAATCAAAAAGAAATGGAAGAGGAGGACTTCTTATCATGAGTAATAAAACAGCCCATAGTGCCCAGGATAAAAAAGTAATTAAAAAAATGTTTAATCATTCCTGGTTTCTTTTTAGCTCTTTTAATATGGTTAAAATGCAAGGGTATGGTTATGAATATAGTATGTTACCCGCAATTGATGAGTTTTATAAAAACGATCCCGAAGGTAAAAGAGCTGCGATTGAACGCCATTCCAGTTTCTTTAATTGTACCTATGAAACGGCACCGTTTATTATGGGCTTAAATGCCGCGATGGAAAAAGAAAATTCTTTAAATCCAGATTTTGATCCGAGTTCGATTAATGCAATAAAAGCCGCTTTAATGGGGCCTTTATCTGGTATTGGTGATTCAATTTTTTGGGGGACCGTCCGTTTAATTGCAGCGGGAATTGGCATTCCATTAGGAATGAAAGGTAATATTTTAGGTCCAATTTTGTTCTTAATCGTTTATCATTTACCATCAATTTTCACGCGTTATAAATTGTTAGAAATTGGCTATAATTCTGGGGAAAAATTTATTAGCAAAGCGTTTAAATCGGGATTATTTGAATTAATCACTAATTGTGCCACCATTGTCGGATTAATTATGGTTGGCGCGATGACTGCTAGTTCCGTTACCATTAAAACTGCATTAAAATGGAAAATGGCCGGAACAACTTTAAAACTTCAAGATATTTTAAATAGTATTATGCCGGGATTGTTGCCTTTAATCCTAACTTTAACGATTTTAGTTTTGCTCCGGAAAAAGGTAAAAGTAATTTATCTTTTATTTGGGGTAATTATTCTGGGCATTCTTGGAGCTTTAGTTGGCATATTTTAGAAAGGAAGTTAAAGATGACCAAAAAAATTATTATTAATGCTGATGATTTCGGTATGTCTGAAGCTTTTAATTATGGAGTAATTAAAGCTTATCGGGAAGGGGTAGTTTCTTCTAGTTCAATTATGATCAACCAAGAAGCTGCACCTCATGCAATTTCACTTTTAAAAGAAGTACCAGATTTGTATGTGGGATTGCACGTCAATTTGACAACCGGAAATCCCGTTTCTGATCCGCAAAAGATTCCGACTTTAACCAAGCCTGACGGTAGTTTTATTGGTTCCCGAGATTTTAAAACTCACAAGAAGACCTTCACTTATGAAGATGCTTTGACGGAAACCAAAGCCCAAATTGAAAAATATCGCGATTTATTTGGCTTTTATCCAACCCATATTGAACCTCATTCCGCAATGGATGATAATTCATCAAAAGCCCTTTTAGATGCAGCTAAAGAATATGGCATTCATGCAGCAGTGCCGTATCAAGGACATTACGTTCAACCGGATGCCAGTGAATATGCGCAATTAGAATATCCGGTTGACGATAATTATATGGCGATTTTGGATCGCGGAGTGAGACCAGACGATTTCTTTAGTGATCGTTTTGGGATTTTAAAAAACCGCGATAATGGGTTAATCACTGAATTACATTTTCATCCTGGTTATTTAGACCAATACATTTTTGATCATTCAACTTTAACGATTCCGCGAGTTAGAGATTTAGCAACGCTTTGTTCCAAAGAACTTAAAGGTTGGCTTGTAGATCAGGATATTCAGCCAATTAGTTTTGGCGATTTAAAAAAATAAATCAAAAACACCTTAAGGGTGTTTTTTTTTAAGGATCTATAGTCTATTTTTTATTAAATTAATATAAATATAATAAGATATTATTTCAAAAAAGCATTATATATCTCATTAAAAATAAAAATTTATATTTTTTTTCTTTTTTACTCCTTTTTTTATCTAAATTTTTAAAGTAACATCATTTTAATAGTTTTTTTTAATAAAAATGACATTGCTATTTAAAGAAAATATTTTAAACTAAAAAGGCTTAATAATAATTTAGATTTGTTTAATAAAGGGGGAATTTTTTTGAATAATGAGACATAAAAATATTTTGCTGTTGGTATTAATTGAGTCTTTATTGTTATTTTGTTGTGGTATGGCAATCAACCATTCAGTTCTCATTAAAGCCCAAGATGTAAATCAAGAATCTAAATTAACGTTTAATCAACCAAATAAGGTGGTTGCAGCACCAAATAAATTAACGAATTCTTTAGTACGAACGACAAATGCGGTTCAAGTTAAAGATTATAAAAGCAACGCTGTATTGGGGCAAATTGAATTAGGAAATGCGGGGATCGTACCAATTACTAGTTTGGCTAGTGCTTTGTTTGATGCTCAAGTTAGTACAATTGGTCAAATTCAACTTAACGGGGTCGAGTATTATTTAGTTCCCAGTGATGGTCACTCTTTAAATCCGGTTATCCCAGATGATAGCACTTGGTTTTGGGGAACTTCAGCAAATAACGCTTCTGACTATGCAACTTTTATTACTAATAATGCCACTGGTTTGGCTAATGGAACAATTTATTTACGGGCGGTATTAGCCTGTGCAGTACAATTTAAAGATATTAACACCGGAGAGGTTCTTAAAAGTATTGATTTAAGAAATTATAATAATAATTTATTTCAACCCTTAAATAATTTCTTTAAAAGTATTTATGTTAGTTCTCAAGCGCAAATCGGAATTATAAATAGTGCAGGAGAGCGAAATAATTATACAATTGTACCTGAAGATGGGACTTCGACTAATCCTTTATTAAGTACTGGGCAATGGTTTAAAGGGGTTCCTTTAACTAATAGTGCAACTTTGTTGGACTTGTTGGCTAATTATGGATCACAACTCAAAAATGGAACGGTTTACTTACAGGTAAAACCAACTGTAGAACAAGATGACTTAAGTGCTCCTTTTTCTGAAAAGAAATTAGACTTTAATCAAAATTATGATTGGGAATTAAAGGCTTCTTTAAATAGCGGATTAGGAGCTATAAATGATATTGCTTTTTGTTTTGATGTCACTGGTTCAGTAAGTAGTTATATTGGAAATTTTGCTGATGCTTTAGGTGGTGATAGTAGTAATACAAATCCAGGTTTTATTGAGTACTTAAGATCGACTGGGGGAGTAAATAATCGCTATGGAGTTACAAATTTTGGCGATTATTATGCAGATACTCCAAGAACTGGTTGGTTTTTTAAAAACGACTACTTAGTAAAGAATAATAAATTGGGTGATGGTTCCGGCTTTTATCCGGCAGATACACCGGAACAGTTGCAAGATGTTAAAAATGATATGCGTAATTATGTGCAGAATGTTTGGGGTGGTGATGCCCCTGAAGATTCTATTTATGCGGCGATGCGGACGATGGATGAGTTTAAATGGCGCCGTGATGCTAAACGAAGTTTAGTTGTTTTTACTGATGTCTCTTCCAAAACCCGTAATTATATTACGGTTGGGGGTTATCCCGTAACTTTAGCGGGGATGGAAGGCTTGGCGGCAAGTAAAGGTATTCGTTTGGTTTGGTTGGGATCATATGCAACTTATGATAATACGAATGTCGATGCTGGAGATCGAGCTGGTTGTGTAACCATAACGAATATTCAAACGCACGTCAATTACAACTATAATTCACCCATTAAATATAATTCGGCGGGTGTTACCGTAGCTGACTTTAAGAACCTTCTCCTTGACACCGTAATTTTATTAACTAAAAATAAAAAATATAAATATACATATCGTGTTGATTCTCCTGTTTATGTGTCAGATGGTGCACCATCGCATGATATTAAAAATATTACAGTGACCCCTTCAGCTTCAACCGTGGTTACCGGTACTGATACCCCTTCAGCCACTAGCGACGGACCATATTTCCAATTAGATAATTATGAAGCTAATCATTTTAATGGACAATTTAATGTTCATGCAACGACGGTTGCTAATCCAGCGCGATTGAATGATAAAACGAAAGTGGTAATTCATTACTATCGTGATGGCGTTGAAAATGTAAATGCCAAACAAACTCTTTATTTAGGACCTTATCCTAACGTTAATTCACGAACTTCTTTAAGGGCGGTGCCCAATTTTGACTTTGGGACTAATTTAATTTCGCAAAATTATAGTTATAATATGAATAATGAAATTAGTCCGATTGCAACTCAAGGTAAAGAATTGGCATTAACAATAGAAAATGATCAAAATCCAAGTGCTTCAGGTTCTGTGGGCGATTTTTTAAAAACGGGAGTTGCAGCAAAACCGGTTAAAAGAGGGGTTGTAATCACTGATGGTAGTCTAGATTTAGATACTGGTTGGCAATTGGAAACTAGTTTAAATAATTTAAAAACTAATTCTGGTCAAGCAGTTAATGATCAACAAGTTAAAGTTAAAATCAATCATCCGTTACTCCAAGGAATTACTGATTTAGGACAAACTCCAAGTAATTCTAGTTTTAATATCGGTTGTAAGCCCACAATTTATTCATCCGAAATTATTAATAATGGACCAGCAGCAATTATTGCTAATAGCTTTAATGAAAGTGATCCTAATAATACTGCAGTAGGCAGTTGGTTTATTAATTTTGAAAATGCGAATTCAGCACAATTAATTTTCCCACTTAGAGTCTTAGATAACCTTGGAGCGAGTCGTAATCTTTCGGTCAAGGGTACTTTGACTTGGACGTTGCTTAGTAAAACACCATAATGTTAAAACGAATAAGCCACCTAGCGGCTTTTTTTTTTTGGAGTTAATATCGTATTTTTTATTATTTATAATATTTTTTTATAAGAATGAAATATCTATCCAACATTTTTCAACTAAAATAGTAAAAATTAGATAATTATTATATTTGAAAAAGAAAGACTCTTTAATGATCAAAAAAAAAATTAATTGGCGAATGTTAGGATATTGTCTAAGCTGTTTCATTTTTTTGGTGAGTTTAATTAAATTTGGAATTAGCGGGCGTGGATTTAATCTTAATTTCACCAGAATTCAGCCAGTTGCTGCTAGTCCCGCTGTTAAATCAACGACATCCGTTCAAGTTAAAGATTATAAAAATGGTAACGTTTTGGGTCGGCTGGTACTAGGAAATGCTGGCGAATTACCAATCACCAGTTTAGCAAGTGCACTTTTTAATGCGCAAGTTAGTAATATTGGGCAAATTCAAATTAATGGCAGTGAATATTACTTGGTACCTAGTGATGGTCATTCATTAAATCCTTTACTTCCCGATACTGGTACTTGGTTTTGGGGGAGCAGTGCCAATAATGCGATCAATTATGAAACTTTTGTTACTAATAATGCAAGCGGCTTAGCTAACGGAAGTATTTATTTACGGGCGGTATTGGTTGCCGAAATTCAATTTAAAGATATCAACTCGAATACGATAATCAAAAGCATGGATTTAAGAAATTATGAAAATAATAGCTTGTATCAACCATTAAATAATTTTTTTAGAAGTATTTTAGTTAGTCCCACCGCTTGCTTAAGTATCAATAACAGTACGGGAGAAAAAAAAAGTTATACAATTGTGCCTGAAGATGGGACTGCGACTAATCCTTTATTAACTAGTGGAATTTGGTTTAAAAACACTAATTTAACCAATGGTGCTACTTTATTGGATTTACTGGCTAATTACGGCAGCCAAATAAAAAATGGTACGGTTTATTTACAAGTTAACCTAACAAAAGAAGAAGATAATATTGTTACTCCTTTTATTGAAAAGAAATTAGATTATGGTAAAACTTATGACTGGAATGCAGTTGCATCTTTAAATTCTGGATTAGGAGAAACTAATGATATTGCTTTTTGTTTTGATGTTACCGGGTCAGTAGCTCCGTTTATTCAAAACTTTGCTAATGCTTTAGGTGGTACGGGAAGTACTAGCGATCCAGGTTTTATCGATTATTTAAAATCTTCTGGGGGGACTAGTAATCGTTATGGCGTAACTAACTTTGGGGATTATTATGCAGATAGAGCAACTGGTTGGTTTTTTAAAAATGACTACTTAGTAAATCGAAATATTTTGGGAGATGGCTCCGGATTTTACTTCGCAGAAAATGATGAGCAGTTAAATAACGTTAAAAATAATATACGTAATTATCGGCGTAATATTATCGGTGGTGATTATCCAGAAGATTCCATTTATGCGGCGATGCGTACGATTAGTGAATTTAAATGGCGTGATACTGCTAAAAGGGTTCTTGTTCTTTTTACTGATACTTCTTCTAAAACTCGTCGTTATCTTACAGTAGATGGATATCCCATCACTTTAGCGGGATTAGACGGATTAGTTGCTAGTAAAAATATTCGTCTAATATGGTTGGGTGCTTTCAAGTCAAATAATAGTACGTCTATTTCTGATCAACCAAATACGGGTGTCGAAACCTTAACTAATATTCAAACCCATGTGAATTATAATTATAATTCGACAATTCAATATAATGCTAAAAATGATACGCTTCCGGCATATAAAGAGTTACTTATGAATACGGTTCTTTTAATGAATGGGGATAAAAGATATAAATATACTTATCACGTTGATCAACCAGTTTACTTATCTGACGGTTCTCCTTCAAGTGATATAAGTACAATTAGGGTCACACCATCAACCGATACCGAGCTGACTGGAATGGATTCTCCCTCCTCAACCAGTGATGGAGCTTACTTTAATTTGACTAATATTAAAGCTTCCCAATTGAATGGTAAATTTAATGTGCATTTAACCACGGTGGCCAATCCTGCTCGTTATAATGATAAAACGATGGTTGTAATTCACTATTATCGTGATGGCGTGGAAGATTTAGCCGCTAAGCAAACTTTATTTTTAGGGCCGGTACCTGATGTTAATCGTCGTACTTCATTACGCGCAGTTCCTAATTTTGACTTTGGAGTTAACCTAATTGGAGATAAAGAAACTTTTGTGATGAGTAATGCGGTTAGTTCTCCTGAATCTCAAGGACGTCAACTAGCATTAACACCAGTTAATGATCAAAATTCCACCATCGCTGGTTCTGTGGGTGACTTTTTGCAAACAGGTGTCGCAACTAGTCCCATAAAAAGAGGAGTTGTCTTAACTGATGGTGTTTTAGATCAGGAAACAAGTTGGCAGTTGGAAATTAGTTTTAATAATTTGCGGACTAACTTTGGGCAAGCGGTTAATGATCAACGAGTGAAAATTAAACTTGATCAACCACAAGTCCAAGGAATTACCGATTTAGGACAGACCCGGCAGAATTCGAGTTTTAATGTTGGTAGTAAACCAACGACCTTTACTAGTGAAGTTATTAACAATGGTCCGGCAGTAATAGTGGCTTATAGTTTTAATATTAGTGATCCAGCAAGCAATGCGGTGGGAAGTTGGTTTATTAATTTTGAAAATGCTAAATCGGCTCAATTAATATTTCCGCATGAAGTTTTAAATGGTCTTAATTCAGGCGCTAATCTTCTTGTTAAAGGGACTTTAACCTGGACTTTATTAAATAAAACACCTTAAAGGATTAAATCATTAACTGGGCGGAGTCTTATTTTATAATTTATTTAACTTAATTGAATTATTTTGCTAAAGTAGCTTAACGTTGTCGACTTTATTTGATGGCGTTTTTTTATTTTTAAAACATTTGACACATTTAATGTAAACGAATACAATAGATTTGTAAAAAATAAGACAACCTAAGATGTATTCTGGAGGATAGAAAATTATGCAAAATAAAAATAAAGAAATTGCTCAACGAGTTGTAAAACATAATGACGGCAAGATTAATAGCGTGTATTATACTGCTTGTGGGGGCTCTTTAGTGGATATGTATCCCTCATATTATTTCTTACAAGCTGAAGCAAAAAACCTTTCTACTGGGTGGTATACTTCCAATGAATTTGATCATGTAACTCCCAAAAAACTAGGGGCAAATTCAATTGTTTTTGTTTGTTCTCATAGTGGTAATACCCCTGAAGCAGTGGAAGCGGCAAGAATTGCTCAAGAAAAAGGGGCTGTAACCATCGCTTTAACGTTTAACCCGCAAGCTAAACTTTTAAATTATGCCGATGAAAAAATTGTCTACGAATGGGGAAATGAACTAGAAGTAGTTAATAATCCGATGGCAATTATGTTGGATATTACTTCGCAAATTTTAGCAGCGTTAGAAGATTATGATAAATTACCGGAATTTGCTGACGGTTTTGCTAAAATCGATACTATTGTGACTAATGCGGTTAAACAAGTGCAACCACGGACTAAAGCTTTTGCCCAAAAATATCAAAATGAACCTTTATTTTATGTTTTAGGTAGTGGTCCTACTTTTGGTCATACTTATGGTTTTGCGATTTGTAGTTTAATGGAAATGCAGTGGTTAGATGCGGCAGCCATTCATTCTGGCGAATATTTCCATGGTCCATTTGAAGTTACGGACAAAGATAAACCATATATTGTAATGGAAAGTTTAGGGCGAACTCGCGACTTAGATGAAAGGGCAATTAAGTTCTTAAATAAGTATGCGGCTAAAGTAGAAGTTGTTGATGCTAAAGAGCTTGGTCTTGATTTAATTGACAGTGAAGTTGCTGAATATTTCAACCCAGTTCTCTTCTATACGGTAATGTGTGAATATCGGGCTAAATTAGCTGATATACATCAGCATTCACTTGATGTACGCCGTTATATGGGCAAAGTTGAATATTAAGGCCTAGTTTTTACAACGATTACTGATTATTATTATTACATCAGGTTGTTGCTTAGTTATAATTAGGGTGGTTACTGGAATTGACTTTAAATCAAGGTAATCAATGTCTTAGTTAGTTACGGCTTAATTTAGAAAGGAATAACTTGGTATGATAAAACTTTTTCGGGTTGACCATCGCTTATTGCACGGCCAAGTAGCAGTATCTTGGTATGGAGCACTCGGGGCAAATTGTATTTTGATTGCAAATGATCAAGTACCAAAAGATGCAATTCGCAAGGCTTCAATTAAGATGGCTAAACCCTCAGGTAGTAAATTAGTAATGCAAAGTATTGAGCGGAGTATTGAATCGTTAAATAGCGGCATTACTGATAAGTATAATTTAATGATTATCGTCGAAAGTATCACCGATGCTCATCGCTTAATTAGCGGCATGAAGCATAAGCCGGCAGTTCTCAATTTAGGGGGGACTAAAGAAACGGATCAAACACGAATTTTAGCTCCGGCGGTTAATACTAGTGATGATGATGAAAAGAAGTTAGCAGATTTAATTGCTCAGGGAGTTAAGATTGAAGTTCAACAAGTTTCAACTTCCAAAATAAAGGAGATTAAACCCAACGATCTTCACCTGGGCTAGGGGGAAAATATATGCTGGTAAAAACGCTTTTAATTGGACTTGTATCCCTAGTGGGATATAGTGAATACTTTTTAACTGGCGCTTCAATGATTTTTCGACCAATTGCTTTAGCGCCACTAGTTGGTTTAGTTTTGGGTGATGTCGGGGAAGCAATCAAAGTTGGTGCCGCTATGGAATTGGCTTATATCGGTGTTGTCGAAGTCGGAATTTCAACACCCCAGGATATGGTTTCCGCTTCCGTTTTAGGGACAGCCTTTGCCCTATCAACTGGGAAGGGAATTTCGGCAGCCTTAACTTTTGGCTTACCTTTATCAATGTTAGTTTTAATTGTTCAAAATGTAATGTATATTTTTGTAGCGCCAATCTACGTTAATAAAATGGATGAATATGCAAAAGAAGGTAAAGATCATCAATTGAGTATGCTAGCTTTTTGGGGTGGTACTGCGGTTAACTTCATTCCATCCGTAATCTTTATTATGTTAGCATTTTACTTTGGTACCGGCTTCTCCAAACAAATTATTAATGCAATTCCGCAATTTGTGCAAGATGGGCTAGTTGTTGCTAGTGGGTTATTACCAGCTTTTGGTTTTGCCTTATTGATTCAACAAATGCTGCGCAAGGATATTGTGCCTTATATGATTTTAGGTTTTGCGTTAACTGCATATTTAAAGATTCCCATCATTGGGATTGCCATCTTTGGTTTAGTAATTGTAATGATTATTTACTACAATGAAGTTAAAATGAAAAAGAAATTTGATTCAATTGGGGGAGGAATCGACGATGACGACGACGAAAACTTCTAATGCTGAAATGCGCAAAGCGCTTTGGTCTACTTTTTGGCGTTCTTTTGCCGCCAATGCTCCTTGGGAATTAACGCGACAAGAAGCAACGGGATATGCCTTTAGTATGGTTCCTTCTTTAAGAGTAATTTATCGTGATGATCCCAATGGTAAAGCTAAAGCCCTGCAACGACACATGCAATTTTTTAATATTACTAATGTATTGTTGCCGTTAGTTTTAGGTACTTCCATCGCGATGGAAGAAGAAAATCATCAAAATCCTAATTTTGATCCGGAGCTGATTAACAATGTTAAGGTAAGCTTAATGGGTCCTTTATCCGCAATCGGAGATTCAATGTTTTTGACCACATGGCGGGTAATTTGTATGGGACTTGCCATTGGTTTATGCCAGCAAGGCAATATCTTAGGTCCAATTCTATTTATGGCTTCTTATAATATCGTAACCATTGCAGTGCGTTGGTTTGGTTTAAAGATTGGTTACGAAGAAGGAACCAAGTTTATTCAACGAGTTAGTGATTCAAATATTATTCAGAGTATTTCCGATAAAGCGGCAATTTTAGGGATGATGGTTGTTGGTGCAATGATTCCGACTTATGTAGTTTTGAATTCACCAATAAAGATTGGTACTGGTAAAGCTGCAATATCCTTGGTTAAAACGTTGGATCAAATTGTTCCTTCCATGCTCCCTTTGATTGCGACTTTGATTGTGCTTTGGATGGTACGTAAAAAATGGAAAGTTGCTTGGATTTTAGTTATTATCGTGGCATTTAGCATTATTGGAACTTGGCTTCATATTTTAGCACCATAGTTGAGGAGGCTTGTAAATGGCCCAACTGATTTTAATTAGTCATGGCGATTTTTGTTGTGGCTTAAAAAGAAGCGTTGAAATGATTTTAGGAGCGCAACCGGATATTTCGGCAATCGATTTACATGAAGGGGAAGCACCTGAAGAATTTGAAAAGCGACTTTTGAAAGTAATTAAGCCTGATGGTCACTTTACAATTTTTACTGATATCTTAGGTGGAACGCCTTATAATGTTGCTTATCGCTTGTTGTTATCACATAAGTATAATTTTGAACTTTATACTGGGATGAATTTACCAATGCTGATTAGTTATCTTAATGGTCAATTGGTTAAAGAAGATGCTAATTTGGTAAATGATGCTAAAGAAGGGATTAAGCAAATTTCGGCAAATTTGGTTGAAGATGAAAATGATGAAAGCTTCTAATTACTAAAAAATATAAGCAAAAAGCTAAAACTCAATTCTAACTGGGTTTTAGCTTTTTTAGTTTTTAAATTTGAAATTCATAACGATCTGTATCGATTAGTTCAATTCCGTATTGGACAATTTGATGTTGATCATCATAAATAGTATTACGTAAGTTATAAAGCGGAAAGCCAACCGAACGTTTTAAAAGTTTTGACTGTTCTTTATTAGCTAAGGTAACTTTTAAAATACTGTCGGAATCTGCAAGATTTTTAACATCGAAATGTTCGCGAAAGATTTGGTAAAGTGAATGTTGTAAATCATAATTGATCAAATTAGCAAATCGGGGTAAGGGGTAGTAATTACTTTCGATTACAGTAGGGTCCTGGTCTAAATAGCATAAACGCAAAGAATGCATGACAAATTTATTATCTGATTTTAGACGATTTTGAATTTTAGGAGTCGCTTTGATTTTTTCAAGTTTTAAAACTTGAATTTTAGGAGTAAATCCACTTTCACGTGCGGTTTTAGAAAAACTTTCAATCGAACTGCGTTTAAGCAAGCGACGAATATGGTGCGTTTTGCGTACGAAACTCCCTTTACCTTGAACTCTTTCAACTAAACCGTCAGCGACCAAACCGTCTACTGCTTGACGAATTGTAATTCGGCTAACTTGATAGATTTTTTGCAGTTTTTCTTCACTGGGTAGTTGCGTATCAATCGGGTATTTACCACCTACAATTTTTTGATGAAGATCTAACATTACAGTTTCATATTTAGTTCGAGGCTTATTTTTTAACATCCAAACAACTCACATTCTTTTTAACTAATTAGTTAAAGTCTAGTTTACTTCTTTTTCTATTTTACCAAAAACAATTATGGTTTTAAGACTTATATTTTGTGAATTATTACTAATTTCGTAAAAATAAATAATACTTTTTCAAATTAAGCAAAAAAATAACAAGCATTTATTAGAATTTGTTGCTTATCATTAAAAAAAAGCGGTTTTTAACTGCTTTTTTTGTGGGCTTATTTTAGGAATTTAAATTATGAAAAAAAGGAAAAATTTAACTATTCTCTTTGGAAAATAAATGAAAATTTGTGGGTTGATAATTTTGAATGTAATGATCAGCATCATTTAAATTACTGAAAAAATTAATTCGAGCGCGGTCTTTGCTACTCAATAAATCATCATTAACCATTTGATCAAGAAATTTAATTAAAGGATCAAAGAAATGTTCGTAATTATAAAAGAAATAGGGTTTTTGTAATTCGCCGATCCGATCCCAGCTCATCACTTCGGTGATTTCTTCTAAAGTACCTACACCTCCTGGTAAAGCAATACAAACATCAGCAAGGTTGGCCATTTTTTGTTTACGTTCATCGATATCATTAACAACGTAAGTTTGGTCATTTAGTGGTGAAACTAGATTTTCTTTTTGCATAAATTCAGGGATAATTCCAATAATTTGTCCCCCGCGATCATGAACGTGTTGGGCAGTAACGTGCATTAAACCAACATTAGAGCCGCCATAGATTAAATTGCCATGATGAGCTGCAATAAATTCGGCAATATTTAAGCCTGCCGGATTAAACTTCGTACTTTCAGGCGAAGCGCTACAATATACCGCAAAATTATTCATGATAAAGCCTCCGTTAAATTTTCATTTTACCACAATAATTTAAAGAACTAAATTCTGGAAAAGTTAGTTAATTTCTACTACAATAAACATGTAAAAATGTTAGCCACTATGGCAAAAAGGAGTAATACGTACGATGCGTTGTTTGAAAAAGAATTGGCGGCGTTGGTTTTCATTAGCTGCAATTCTTAGTTTATTATTTATGTTTGTAGGTTGCAGTAGTTCTAGTAGTAAAAGCAGTAGTTCAGCATCCGGATCTAAGGATGAAAAAACTACTAAAAAGGTGCAAATTGTTTTTTGGCACCGCATGACGGGAACTTGGCAAACAGCTTTAAATAAAGTAATTGATGACTTTAACAAATCGCAAGATAAATACGAGGTTAAAGGGATTACCCAAGGTTCAATCGATCAATTGAAACAAAAAGTAATGGCGGCATCACGTTCTAAAACTTTACCGACAATTACCCAACTTCCTTATACGAGTATTCCAGATTACATTACTCAAGGCTTGTTAGAACCAGTTAGCTTTACGAGCGAACAACGAGCAGATATGTATCCGGCAATTTTAGCCTCAACTCAATATAAAGGAAAAAGTTACTCAGTTCCTTTTGCAGATTCAACTCAATTGTTATTTATCAATGATCAATTAGCTAAAAAGTATAACTTAAAGACACCAGAGAATTGGGACCAAGTTAAAACTATTGGGCAACAATTGAAAAAAGATAAGATCTTTGCAATGAGTTTTGATCAATCTTATGATATGCCTTTGGAAAGTATGGTGAATGAAGCTGGTTATCCTTATGTAACAAAAGATGGTAAGGCTAACTTAAGTAAGCCAGAATTTGTGGCAGCAGTTAATACGATCCTTAATTTGAAGAAAGAAGGATTTTTGAAAACAGCTGGCGAAGACCAATATGGTAGTGTGGCAATGTTAAATGATAAAGCGGTATATGGTATTGGTTCTTCAGCAAACATTGGTGAATTTACTAACCGAGCAAAGAAAGGTCAAACTTTCTCTACAGCTGTAATTCCGGCCTATAAAGGTAAGAACGGTAATGTTATTTCCGCTAATAACTTAGTTCTATTTAAGAGTGCTTCTGCTGATCAACAAAAAGGAGCAAAAGCTTTCTTCAATTATTTACTTAAACCAGAAGTTGCTGCTTATTGGGCTAAGAAATCAGGTTATGTTCCAATGACTAAATCAGCAATGAAAGAAAAATCTTATCAAGATTACATTGCTAAAAACCCAAGTTATCAAGCAGTTGAAAAATCTTTGGACAATGCTTATGCTTCAAATCAATTTGCGGGATATGATAATTTTAGAACGAAATTATTAACCGCAATCGATTCAACTTTAACTACTAATACTTCTGCAGAAAAAGCTTTTACCGCTTTACAAAAAGAAACCGAAACGATTTTAGAGCAGAATAAATAAAGTTAATTTTAAGGAATATCTCCTAATGTTTAGGAGATATTTTTTTTTGGTCAAAACCAGTTTATACTTATGGTATGAGAATAAATAAAAAACAAACCCCAATCTTAATTACGGTTTTATTTAGTTTATTGTTTTTAAGTGGTTGTAATAGTAAACAAAATAATAAATCGTCAAATACAGTCACACAATATCAAAGTAAAATTGCCAATAAATATACTAAGCGGGCTAATCAAGCCTTGGCAAAAGGCCAAATAACTGAAGCAGCGGTATATTTTAAAGTGGCTAAAGAACAAGGGAAGAAAAGTAATCCTTTGCAAAAGTCATTAAATTCTTGGTTGCAAGCCAGTAATCTGGAACGAGATGAAAAGTATGATGAAGCTTTAAAGATTCTCCAAGAAATAAAGCCGACGAAAGATAAAGATTTCAATCAGGTTTTAAGTGGAAAAATTAAGAATCTTAAACAAATTGTGCAAAATCAGAAAAAGTTTCAACAGATTTATCAAGATTCATTAGCGAAGTATCAGAAAAAAGATTATCAAGTGGCAATTGAACAGTTGAAAACGTTATTGCAAGATCCTGCAATTAAAAAGCCAGAATATTTAACAATATTTGGGAAAGTTCATGATCTTTTACTAACAGCGACTATTGATTTAGCGAATGCCAATTTAGCTGCGCAAAGCGGTAAAGTTGCTGCAGCACCTAATTCAACTAACGCTGCTGGGCAAAGTACAGCTAATAGTAGTGCTTCTATTGGCAATGCGACTTCTAGTAGTGCTTCTTCTACTGGTAGTAGTAAGGTTAATCCCAATGCTGATAGCACTGGTGCGAGCAAAGAACCTCCAAAGTTAAATAATGGTAAGCAGGTAACTGCTGCTCAAATTGAATCCGCTCGTAAACAGATTGATTCACTAAAGATGTCAGGGATAAAATCAAACTTTTTTAGTGGTTCTGATATTGTAAAAATTATTAATATTTCTCAGAAAAATCAGCATCAAGAAATTACTAAAGCAGATTTAGAAGAGTTTTTAAAGCCTAATAAATAAATTAGTAAATTAAACTGGGACTAACTTTTTTAAGTTAGTCTTTTTTTGCGGGAATTACTAAAAAAGCCACCAAATAACTTGGTGGCTTTACTATTAATTAATTTTTTAAGCATTAATAATTTTATTAATAAATTCTTTGGCACGAACATTTTTTGGCTGATTAAAAATGATTTCTGGACTGTCGTCTTCAAGAATTACTCCTTGATCAAAGAAGACAACACGATCAGCAACCTGACGGGCAAATCCCATTTCGTGAGTAACGATAATCATCGTCATTCCTTGTTTGGCAAGATCGCGCATAACATTTAATACATCACCAACCATTTCCGGATCAAGAGCTGAAGTTGGTTCATCGAAAAGCATAACGTCAGGATCCATTTCTAGAGCGCGAGCAATTGCAAGGCGTTGTTTTTGGCCCCCAGACAACTGACTAACGGGGGATTTTTCCCGATCAGCTAACCCTACTGTAACTAAGAGGCGTCGTGCTTTTTCAACAGCTTCATCTGGCGTCATCTTTTTTAAAGTAAGAGGGGCGTAAGTAATATTGTCTATGACATTTTTATTATTAAATAAATTAAAATTCTGGAAGACCATGCCAATACGTTGGCGTACTTTATTAATGTTGGTTTTAGGATCACTTACATCAACGTTATCAACAATGATTGAGCCTTTATCAATTTTTTCTAGTTGATTTATTGCGCGTAAGAAAGTTGATTTACCAGAACCTGAAGGGCCAATCATCACGACGACTTCATTTTCATGAACGTCTAAGGAAACTCCTTTTAGCACTTCATTTTTGCCAAAAGATTTATACACATTTTCAGCATGGATTTTTAAAACTTTATCATTCATTAAAATCCTAACCTCTTTTCAATAAATTTAGATAACCAAGTTAAAACCGTGATGACGATTAAGTAAATTAAAGCGACAATTCCGTAAACGGCAAAACCTTTTTGGGTCCGCGCCACTAGTAGTTGACCAGTTTGCGTTAATTCAACAAAACCAATTGCCGAAATAATTGAAGTATCTTTTAAAGTAATGATAAATTGATTGATAAATGAAGGGATCATGATCTTCAGTCCTTGTGGCATGATGATTCCTCGCATGGCTTGATTATATGGTACTCCTAAAGCTCGTGCTGCTTCCATTTGACCCGGATCAACGGCATCAAAACCACCTTTAACAAACGCTCCGGTATAAGCACCTTCATTTAAAACTAGCGTAAGCAGACCGGCAGCAAAAGTTGAAATTTTAACTCCAGTTAAATTAGGTAATCCGATATAAATAAAGAATGCTAAAACAAGTAGTGGTAATCCCCGAAAAATATAGATAATAGTAGAATAAACACCGCGCACAAATCGGTTTTCGGAAACTCCCATAATTCCTAGAATTAAGCCCCAAACTGAAGCAATTAAAATTGCAAAAACAGTTAAAAGCATCGTATTGCCTAAACCTGAAAGAAACATCTCGCGATTAGAAGATAATAAGCCCCAGACGCTATTGTCTTCTTTAGTATTACCAACTTCTTTATTAGTATCAGCTTTACTGCCAAGATATTTAGCTTTGATTTGGTCATACTTGCCGCTTTCCTTCAATTCTTTGAGACCGATATTAAAAGCTTTTAGTAAAGCAGCATTTTTTCCTTTTTGAACCGCAAAAGCATATTCTCCCGTATTCGCGGGAGTTTGTTTGGGAATGGTTAGATTAATTCCATTCTTGATGGCATAGCGCATAACGGGTTCGTCTTCAAAACAAGCAACCGAATTACCCACAACAACGTCATTGTACATGGTGTTGGAATCATTAAAGTATTTGATTTTAAAACCATATTTCTTTTGAATAGATTTGGCATAATCCGCACTACCAGTACCTGTTTTTAAAGCGACAGTTTGATTTTTTAAATCTTTAATATTGTTGATCTTAGCATCTTTATTAACGGCCCAAATAAAACCGCTACGGAAATAACTATTAGAAAAATCAAAAACTTTCCGGCGTTCATCAGTAACGGTTAATCCGGAGATAATTCCATCATTTTGCCCGTTAGCTACGGTTTGAGTCGCGGAGTTAAATGACATTGGTTTTAAAGTGTAAGTAAATCCTTGTGATTTGGAGATGGATTCTAAAATATCCATATCAATTCCCGTATATTTGCCATTTTTTGCTTGAATTTCAAACGGCGGAAATGTGACATCAGTAGCAATATTATAATGTGGTAAGTTGCCTTTTTTCTCTTTAGTAACACTACTTTTTGCGGATCCTAGATAGCGACCTACAATTTGGTCATACTTGCCATTGTTTTGGAGTTTTTTTAAACCGCGATTAAATTTTTTCAGTAATTGTGAATTTTGCCCTTTTTTGACAAAAAAACCATAACCTCCGGCATTACCTAATTTTTGTTCAGGAATTTTTAATTTTAGACCAGTTTGAATTCCGTATTGCATGACGGGTTGGTCTTCAAAGCAGGCTGCAGAATTGCCTTCAATGACGTCGTTATACATGATATTAGAATCATTAAAATAGGTAACATTAAAATCGTATTTTTTTTGTAGTTCTAAAGCATAGTTAGCAGCTGCAGTTCCTGTTTTTAGTGCTACTTTTTTTCCTTTAAGGTCTTCGTAAGATTTAATTTTGGAATTTTTAGCTACGGCAAAAACTACCCCAGTTTTAAAATATGGCGTGCTAACATCGTAAATTTGTTCCCGTTCGGGAGTAATTGCCATACCAGCGATAATTCCATCTGCTTGCCCATTTGCTACTGCTTGAGCTGCCATGTTGAAACTCATTGGCTTAACCCGATAAGTGAAGTTTTCAATTTTGGCGATTTCTTTGAGCAGATCCATATCAATTCCTACATATTCTTTTTGATTCTCTTTTTGAAAATCAAAAGGTGGATAAGTAGAATCTGTAGTAATTGTATAATGAGATTTTTCATCAGCAGCCACTCCGATATTAGTATTATTACTAAATGGAATGATTAATCCAACTATTATGGTTAATAGGGTGATGAAGAAATAATATTTTTTTCTCATTGTTCTCCTCCTTAAGTATTAAGATTATCATAAAAAAAATAAAATAGGGTACATTTTGTAAGCTATCCTAACATAGAGCTATTGTCTAAACAAATCTTAATAATTTCTTCACGATAACTTCATAAATTTTCACTACAATGTAAATGTAGAAAAGATATTCCCGATCTTTTTCTACTTTAATAATATTATTTCTCCCCTATAATAACAATTATGAAGAGGTCACTGCGTTTGATGCAGTGGCTTTTTGTTTACCTTTGATAAAGATGTTATGATTTAGTTATGATGATAGAAATTAAGAAAATTCCCAAAATTGAATTACATAATCATCTTGATGGTTCAGTGCCATTATTAACTCTAAAAGAATTGGCCCAAAGAAGTGGTCAAAATTATTCGTTAGCGCAAATTAGCGAGCTTTCTCAGGCGACGCATAGCAAGAATCTGAATGAGTATCTTCAAAAATTTGAGTTTCCCTTACGTTTTCTTCAGACTAAGGAAAATTTAATGATTGCCACCCAAGCAATTATTGCTCAGGCAGCTCAAAACGGGGTAATTTATTTAGAATTACGTTTTGCGCCAACTTTACATACGCAGCAAGGGTTAAATTTAGATGAAGTGATTGCAGCAATAAGTAAGGGAGTAATCAAGTCCCAGCAAAAATATCAAATTATTGTGCGCTTGATTACTATTGCAATGCGAGATCAATCAGAAACCCAGGCAATTGCAACTTTTGCTGCGGGAATTAAAAATGATTTAGTCGTTGGTGGTGATCTCGCAGGTGAAGAAGCCAGTTATCCGCCAGAAAAGTTTGCGGCTGCTTTTTCCTGGGCAAAAGCTCACAATTTTCCCTTAACCATTCACGCGGGTGAAGATGGGGGAGTGAAGAATATTATTACTGCAATTAATTATGGTGCCAAAAGGATTGGTCACGGCGTTGCTGGTAAAGATCAACGATCAGTGATTGAACTTGCACAAAAACAACATGTTGCTTTTGAAATTTGTCTAAAATCGAATTTAGATACGCAAGCAATTCCTAATTTAGCAGCTTCACCGTTACGCTTTTATTACGACAATCAAGTGGCAATTAGTATTAATACCGATGATCAAACGGTTTCGGCTACTGATGAGAATCAAGAATATCAAAGAGCTTTAGCGACTTTTAATTTGAATTTAAATGATTTTTATCAAATTGATCAAATGGCAGTCAACGCTGCTTTTTGTGATCCTGCCACCAAAATAAAATTAAAACAAATTTTAAAACAAAAATTTCAAGAGTTATCTTTTAACACTAAAAAACTTGACTAGTCAAGAACATCCTTTATTTCAGCGTATTTTGGCACATGGCTAGTCAAATATTTTAAGGAATTACTTTATTAGATTGAAAACGTTTACTAGACTTAATATACTTGAATTGTCCTGAAAATAGTTAGTTAGATGAATATGGAAAAATATCGTTTAATCTACCAAGATATTTTAAATCAATTAATAAATGAGCAATATCACCCGGGTGACTTACTGCCAAGTGATCGGCGCTATATGATTAAATATCAAGTATCACGAGAAACTGTACGTAAAGCTTTGAAATTACTGGCAACCAATGGTTATATTAAACGCTTGCAGGGAAAAGGATCAGTTGTAATTGATCGGCGGCACTTTCAATTTCCGTTAACGCAAATTGAAAGTTATGCCGAAGTTGTGAAAAACAATGGGTTAAATTCGCAAAATATTATTTTGGGGATAGATGATGCAACAGTTCCTAAAATTTTTAATCCGCAACCACTTGACCTTCCAGCAACACGAGTTTCTCGCATGCGCGTAATTAATGGTGAATCTTTAATTATTGATCAAGATTATGTTTTAAAAAGCCAGGTTAATCAAATTCCCCGTTTTTGGGCGCAGAAATCGCTTTTCAATTATTTGGAAAAAGTTTGTAAATTTAAAATTGATTATGCAGTTAAAACCCTGACGGTAGAAACAGCAAATGAATTTGATCAAAAACACTTGCGAGTTTCAGCACAGATGCCAATGGTTATTATTCGGAGTCGAAATTATCTGATTGATAATTCAATTATTTCTTACACCGAATCGCGTCATCGTGCTGATCGTTTTTCTAGTGTAGTTTTTGCGCGGCGTCATCCTTGATTTTTAACCATGAATTTTAAAAATTCCACTGATTTTAAGATTTATGCCCCTATCTCAGGGTCCTTAATAGCATTGAAAGATTTACCTGATCCTTTAATTGCCAAGGGCATGCTGGGCTTAGGTTTAGCAATTAAGGCAGTTTCTAATAAGCTGTTAGCTCCGATTAGTGGTGCTTTAAGTTATCTGGATAGTGGTGTTGTTTTAATCACCCGAACAGATGGTTTGCAAATTCTATTACAAATAGGGATGGATACCGCTATTTTAAAAGGGGCCCCATTTATATATGAAAAGCCAAAGCAAACCGTAGTTGCCGCTACAAGTGTTTTAATGACGATTGATTTGAAAGCGATTTTGGCAGCTCATTTGGAACCAGTAGTAGTTTTAACTTTACCAAATTTATCAAAGTCAACAACTGATTTAAGGATTAAGTATCGCCAGGTAATAGCGGGGGATTCATTGTTTTACCTGGCAAAAAAGTAAACATTACAAGATAAAGTAGGAGGGAATATGGCTCAAAAAGTTAATTATCAACAACTTGCCGAAACAATTATTAAAAATGTTGGTGGCAGTGAGAATGTTACTAAAGTTATTCATTGTATTTCGCGCCTGCGTTTTTATTTAAAAGATCCTAATAAGGCAGATGTGGAATCATTTTCTGATTTGGCAGGAGTTGCCGGAGCAGTATATAACAAAACTTTAAATCAGTTTCAAGTAATTATTGGTCCAGCAGTTGAAGATGTTTATAATGCGGTAGTAGCCCAATTGGGTGATAAAGTTGTTGATGAGTCAGCAACTCGCGATGCAGTTGCCGCGACTCAAGCTCAAAGTTCAAAAGAGGCAGCACCGCAAACAGTTTGGCAAAAAATTGTCCACGGTTTTCAAACTTTAATCGGAACCATTACCGGATCAATGATCCCAGTGGTAGGATTACTTGCTGCTAGTGGTATTTTAAAAGGAATTTTAACTTTAATTACTGAATTAAAGTGGGTACAAGCAAGCTCACCAACTTACGTTATTATTAATGCAATGGGTGATGCAGTATTTTACTTTTTACCAATCTTAGTTGGTTTTACTGCTGCGAAACAATTAGGTTCCGATCCAATTACTGTAGCAGCCATTGGGGGATTGTTAGTTCATCCGACAATTACCGCAATTTATGATGGTACAACAAAATTTCATATCACCAATATTTTAGGAGTTCAATTTAATGCCAATTTCTTTGGGATTCCTGTTAGAATTCCGCAATATACTTATTCTATTTTTCCAATTATTGTTGCGGCTTGGCTAGCAAAACCGATTGGAAATTGGTTAAAGAAAGTTTTACCATTAAGTTTGCGTTCAATTTTCCTACCACTATTTACCATTTTTATTGTTGGAACTTTGATTCTTGTAGTATTTGGACCAGTTATCACTTTGATTTCACAAGGCTTTGCTACTTTCCTTAATTGGTTAATGACTTTAAACGAAATGATTGCTGGTTTAGTAATTGGGGGATTCTATCAATGCTTAGTTATTTTTGGTTTACATTGGATGGTAGTACCGCTGGTTGCTAATGATATTGCAACAACTGGTCATTCAATTTTAAACGCCTTGATTAGTTATACAATGATCTCTCAAGCTGCAGGAGCTTTTGCAGTTGCAGCAAAAACTAAAAATAAAAATTTAAGAACTTTAGGAATTGCCGGTGGCCTTTCTGGATTTGCTGGAGTTACTGAACCGGCAATGTACGGGGTTAACTTAAAATATGGTAAGGTATTTTGGATGAGTAATATTGGAAGTGCTGTTGGTGCTGCTATTGGCGGTTTCTTCCATATCAATATGTTTGGTTTTACTGGTTCTTGGATCGGGATACCAAGCTATTTAGCAGGTGGTGCTAATAATACATGGTTATTTATCATCACTGCTGCAATTACGACGATCGTATCTTTTGTTTGCGTCTATCTCTGGGGCTTTAATGATTCAGACATTGCAAATGCAAAGAAAGCCGAAAAGAAGAACGTCTTTAAAGATGCTGTTGCCTAGGAAAAGGAGAGCAAATTTTATTGAATTTACCAGATACATGGGAAATTTCCTATTTAAAATCAGAATCGGGTCCAAAATCATATGGTCAAGAAGCCTTATTATCTTTAGGTAATGGCTTTTTGGGTTGGCGTGGAGCTCCTGTATTTAGTCAAGAAAGTGACGATCATTATCCGGGACTTTATTTAGCAGGATGCTATAATCAAACGACAACTCCGATGGCTGGTAAAGAAATTGTGAATGAGGATTTAGTTAATTTACCCAATCCCCAGTTATTTCGGATTTTTATTGCTGATCAAGAAATTGACTATACCAAGATTAAGTCACGTAAAAGTACTCTTAATTTGGCACAAGGTCGTCAAAGTGATCAATATACTTTTGAAACACCGCAAGGATTACTAACTTTAGCTAGTGAAAAGGTTGTTGATCCAATTAACTATCACCTAATTGGCTTAAAAGTAGCAATTACTTGTGATTTTGCCAGTGATGTACGAGTAGAGTCTGTGGTTGATGCCGGTGTATTGAATCACAATGTTGCTCGTTATCGTGATTTTGATTCTCAGGAATTTACAGTTTCCAAGATTACTCAAAATCGGGTGACGGTTAAAACGCGTCAAAGTCAATTACAAATTGATTTAACGGCTAATACCCAAAGTGAATCTAATTTGTCTAAGCAAGTTTTAACTACTGCCAATGAATTAATAGCACGCTTTGATTTTAAAGCAGAAGCTAATACGACTTATGTATTTACGAAAGTAGTTGGCATTACAGTAAGTAATGAACTTGATTTTACTCCCCAATTGGTGGAGCAAGTTGCTAATCAAGTTAATCAAACGTCTTTTGTTCAGTTAGTTGATTCGGCTAAGAGTTATTGGGAAAAATTTTGGCAAGATCACGATTTAATTGTGGAAGCGCCAGATTCACAAATTCAAAGCTTAATTCGGTTAAATATTTTTCACTTACAACAAGCAGCTAATCACTATGCTAACGGGCAATTGGATGCTTCAGTACCAGCCCGAGGATTGACGGGGGAAGGTTATCGGGGTCATATTTTTTGGGATGAAATCTTCTTCTTGCCTTATTACGTTAGGACAAATCCCGCTGTTGCTAAAGATTTGTTAAAATACCGAATTAATCGGTTAAAACCAGCGCAAAAAAATGCCGCACAAGATCATGAAGCTGGTGCAATGTATCCATGGCAATCAGCAATGTATGGTGATGAGCAGGCTCAAATTATTCACTTAAATCCCGTGAATAACCAATGGGATCCGGATAATTCGCGACGGCAACGACATGTGTCTTTAGCAATTGCTTATGATGTTTGGTATTACTATCATTTAACCGGTGATGCTCAATTTCTAAATACTGGGGCTTTAGCGATGCTTTTAGAAATTAGTAAATTCTGGCTCAATCGCGCACAAGACGATGGTAATGGCCGTTATGATATTTCGGGGGTAATGGGTCCTGATGAATTCCATGAAAAATACCCTGATGCGAAAACCGGTGGCTTTAAGAATAATGCGTATACCAATATCTTGGTTGCTTGGTTGCTAAATTGGATCCAAGAATTAGCCCAAGATCCACAAATTAAGTTTGCAGAAATTAGTCAAGATAATGGTTTCGATCGTAGCTGGCAAGAAAAAGCGCAAGCGGTTAGTCAAAAATTGAACTTGGAAATTAACCCTGAAGGCATTATTGCTCAGTTTGCGGGATATTTTAACTTAAAAACTCTAGATTTTGCGGCTTATGAAGCCAAGTACGGTAATATTTATCGAATTGATCGAATCTTAAAAGCAGAAGGTAAATCTCCTGATGATTATCAAGTTGCTAAACAAGCTGATGTTTTAATGGCTATTTATGTTTTAGGTGCGGCTAAAACGCAAGAGGTAATCAACAAATTAGGTTATGCTTTACCTAAAGATTGGTTAGCTAAAAATACAGATTATTATTTAGCACGTACCACTCACGGATCTACAACATCACGACCAGTTTTTGCAATTGCACTAACTGATTTAGGTCAGATTATAAAAGCAACTGATTATTTAGTAACAGCTTTAGGTTCTGACTTTAATGATATTCAAGGTGGAACTACTGCTGAAGGAATTCATGTTGGAGTCATGGGTGAAACGATTGAAGTAATTACGCGTTGCTTTGCGGGAATTGACATCAATCAAAAGATTTTAAAGGTAAACCCTCAATTACCTCCTGATTGGCGTCGGATTGAGGTTCATTGCTTAGATCAAGGGGTTAACTATCGCGTAGAAGTAACTCCGGAAGCGGTAACGGTAACCGCTGATCAAGATCAAGTAGTACAAGTTGGCGATCAACAAGTACAAATTAAAGCTAATCAGCCCGAACTATTTGTTCAAAAATAAAAAAAAGCAACCTTAACGGGTTGCTTTTTTGATTTAATTTTTAATAAATACAATAACGCTTGATTTAAGGCGTTTAATCGTTATTGATTTTAAAAAAGATATTGAAATAAGTCTAATTTTTCGTTATAATTCTTGGCGAATTAATCGGATTGTTACTCTTTGAGGCATTACCGTGAGGTTTAGTTTATTAAACGAACCGTCATGATGAAGCTTTGAAGAGTTTTTTTGTGGTTGTCGCTGCGATTTATTTTCAAAGCTTAATTAGCGGGAAAAACGCGAGGTGATAATTCACATTAAATATTAAATACTATCAACCTAAAAAACATCAATAAAACATTTTAGGTTGTGAGAGGAGAAAAGGGATGCGTGCAATTAAAAAAATAAATAATAATGTTGCTATTTGTATTGATAGTAATCAAGATGAATTAGTCGCTTTTGGCAAAGGGATTGGCTTTCCGAAGATGCCTTATGAAATAACTGATTTATCCCAAATAACCATGACTTTTTATCGCCTTAACTCTCACAATTTTCAATTGCTTAAAGAAATTCCTCCCGAAATATTTGAGGTAAGTGCCCAAATTGTACAGCAGGCGCAACAAATTTTAAGTGGCGAATTAAATCCTAATGTAATTTTTGGATTAGCAGATCATCTGAATTTTGCGATTATTCGCCTTAAAAATAAGCAACAATTTGATTACCCATTTTCTTATGATTTGAAAAATTTTTATCCGCAAGAATTTCAAGTTGGTCAAATTGCTTTAAACATCGTAAAAAAACAGTTGCATGTAGTTTTACCTAAAAGTGAAGCCATTGCTATTGCAATGCATTTTTTAAATTCACAAGTAACGGATCAAATTGACTTAGATCAAAAAGTATTTCAAAAGTTAACCCAACAGACTTTAACAATCATTCAACGCTTTTTTCCTAAAAACTTTGATCCTAATGATTTTACTTACAATCGCTTCATTTTACACTTGCACTATTATTTGCGCCGCTTAAAAAATAATCAACAAATTTCTAAAAAGACTGACGCTGCGGTAGTTCGGGCGTTTAAAGCAAATTCACCTCAAATTTTCCGTTGCACACAAGAGATTGTGACAAACATTGATGAACAATTAAATACTTTAAGTACCGATGACGAAATGTTTTATTTAATGATTTATGTTCAACGTTTAGTTGATCAAACGACCGATAATTAACTTTAACTTATTTAAGGAAAGGCATTATGAGCAAGAAAGAACAAGAATTTACGCAATTAGCCACCACCATTTTAAAGGAAATTGGGGGGAGTGCTAATGTTATTAGCGTTACGCATTGTATGACGCGTTTAAGATTTAATTTGAAGGATATGAGTATTCCTGATGATGCCAAAATCAAAAAAAATCCCAAAGTTTTAGGGGTAACGCGTGCGGGAGGCCAATATCAAATCGTTATTGGTCAAACGGTTAATGAAGTATATGATGCAGTAGTTAAGTTGGGTAATTTAACCACAGTAGCACCCGTTGATGATAATAATCAAATCAAGAATAATGGTTCTAAAGAAAAATTTACTTGGAAGAGTTTAGGGTCAACAATTCTAAATAAATTAGCAGGAAGTTTAACTCCCACAATTCCAATTTTAATTGCTGCTTCCATGTTTAAAATGTTAGTAGCAGTTTTAGGACCATCAATGTTTAATGTTATTGGCACTAAAAGTGATTTATATCAATTATTCACTTTGGTTGGTGATGCCGGATTTTATTTTTTGCCAATTGTAATTGGGTATACTTCAGCTAAACAATTTAACACTTCGCCAATTTTGGGTATGTTTTTAGGGGCAATTATGTTGGACCCTAATTTGGTTAAAATTGTAAATGCGCAAAAACCATTCACAGTTTATGGCATTCCGATGCATTTAGTTAATTATTCAAGCACGATTGTGCCGATAATATTGAGTGTTTGGCTGATGTCATACGTTAATCGCTTTTTTGAAAAGCGGATTACGGCTTCATTAAGAACGGTTTTTGCGCCAACTTTAACGATTGCAGTAATGTTACCATTAAGTTTATGTGTTGTTGGACCTTTAGGTGGCTTTATTGGTGACTTTATTTCCCAAGGAATTATTTCATTTGGTAAAATGGGCGGCATTTGGGCTGTCATTGGAATTGCAATAATTGGAGCAATCTGGGAATTCCTTGTAATAACTGGGATGCATTTAGTCATGATTAGTGCGATGATGTTAGTCTTTGCGCAACATGGTTTTGATAATTTTGTGAGCGTTGGTGCTTTAGCAGCTAGTTTTTCCGTAGCTGGGATGTGTTTAGGTGCGGCATTTGCTTTGAAGAATAAAGAGGAAAAAGCACTAGCTTTTAGTTATGTTGTAGCCAATTTAATCGGCGGGGTTACCGAACCAGGATTATACGGTGTTGCTATTAAATATCGCCGACCATTTGTTGGCATGATGATTGGTGGCTTTTGTGGTGGTTTATATGCTGGTATTGCTCATGTAACAATATACACTTTGGTTCCAGTAGCTAACTTTTTATCGTTAACTGGTTGCGTAGGTGGTTCCTTGAGCAATTTAATTAATGGAATTATTAGTGCCGTAGTTGCTTTTATTGGTGCGGCAATTGCCACTTATCTCTTAGGAATTAAAGAAGAAGAAACGGCTTAATAGAAAGGAGAAAAGATGAATCAATTATTGATCAGAGCTGATGATTTAGGATATTCAAAAGGCATAAACTATGGGATTTATGAAAGTGTTAAAAATGGCATTATTAATAATGTAGGGGTAATGATTAATATGCCGGCAACAAAACACGGGTTAGATTTGCTGCAAGGTATGGATATAGATTTAGGGTTACATACTAACATTTGTGCGGGGAAACCTTTATCTGATCCCCGAGAGATTCGAAGTCTTACTGATGAAAATGGCTTTTTTAAAGCTTCTAAAGTTTATCGTAATGCAAAAGCTGATTTCGTAGATTTGAATGAGGCAATTAAAGAGATTGAAGCTCAATATCAAAGATTTCTTAAAGTAGTAGGTCGTAAACCCGACTATTTTGAAGCTCATGCAATTTATAGTGCGAACTTTTTAAAAGCATTAGAAATAGTTGCCGCAAAATACGATGCCGCGTTATTACCTTTTAATTTTGATTTAGATCCGGTAACTTTTAAATCTAAGACGACAATTGTAACTTTTATGGATAGTATGAAACCAAATTATGATCCTTTACAAACGTTTAAAAGAGCCCTCGATTATAGTAAAAATTGTCCTGAAAATACGGTGCCAATGATGGTATGCCATCCCGGGTATTTGGATCAAGATATTATGATCCACTCTAGTTTGACGATTCCCCGAACCCAAGAAGTAGCCTTTGTTTGTGATCCCCAAACTAAAGCTCTTGTTGCTCAAGAAAAAGTTAAATTAGTACGTTATCATGAATTAAGCTAAAGTAATGAAATGAAGTAAAAAAAAGAAGAGTTCGATTTGGCTAAATAAGCAAATGGGAGCTCTTTTTTGATGATTTCCAAAAAAAATTTACATAAAATAAAGAAAACGTAGTGAAAAATATTCCGGAGTAATCCTTAAAATTTCCTTAATTTTAAGGTAGAATTAAACTGTTCAATTTAAGGAGAAAATAATGCAAGTTCGGTTTAGCCATATTTCATTGGCCTTTACTCCCGATAAAGATACTTTACATGATTTAAATTTTACGATTAATGATGGTGAATTAGTTTGCCTTCTCGGTCCTTCGGGCGGTGGTAAATCAACAACCTTAAATTTAATCAGTGGCTTATTAGTTCCAACTAAAGGAAATATCCTATTTGATAATCAGGATGTAACTAAAATGGGTCCTTCCGAACGTAAAATTGGAATGGTTTTTCAAAATTATTCACTCTACCCGCATTTAACGGTAGAAAATAATATTGCTTTTCCTTTAAAAATCGCTCATTGGAAAAAAGCTGATCGTTTGGCTCGAGCAGCTAAACTTGCTAAATTGGTTCATGTTGAAGATCAGCTACAGAAAAATGTGAACGAACTTTCTGGAGGTCAACAACAGCGAGTTGCGATTGCTCGTGCTTTAGCTAAAGATCCGAATATTCTTTTATTAGATGAACCTCTTTCCAATTTAGATGCCCGTTTAAGAATGGAAATGCGCGAAGAAATTCGACGGATCCAACAAGAAACTAAAATTACTACCGTTTTTGTTACTCATGATCAAAGTGAAGCAATGCATATTTCTGATTCAGTAATGGTTTTACATAACGCGCAAATTCAACAATATAGTAAACCTAATGAATTATATGACCATCCGGCAAATCAATTTGTCGCTAGTTTTATTGGAGATAATCCATTAAATACCTTTGATCGTAGCCTACTTGATGATACTGAACTTAAAGAAGAATTAGGAAAAGTATATGATAAAGCAACAACTGTAGGCGTAAGAGCAGAAAATATTGTTTTAACTAAAGGTGAAGATACTTATCAACATGGAGTTCGTTGTAAACTATTGAGAAGTCATCGTTATGGATTAATTTCTACCCGCCTTTATTCTTTTAAGGGAATAGAATTGGATGCGACAGGGTTAACTGAAATTCATGATACTAATGAAGAAGTAGAAATTTATTTCCAAAAACGGGGATTTTTCTTATTTGATGCATCGGGTAATAACTTGTTTTTGGAGTAGCTAAATGATTAATCAAAAAATTTCTTGGAAGCAGACCCTTCATGCTTTGCTTTATTTAGCACCCATGATGATTTTACTATCAATTTTCTTTTTATATCCAATTATATCAACTTTTATCTTGAGTGTTTTTAAGAAATATAATTTTTATACTAACGCTGGGCAAGGCATCGGTTTTGATAATTTTGCTTACTTGTGGCATGATCCGATGTTTCACCAAGCAGTGAAAAATACTTTCATTTTTGTGTTGGGAGTGGTTCCTGCTTCGATCATTATTTCTTTAGGCATTGCTTTATTACTCAATCGTTTCTCTAAGGTTCGAGGCTTTTTTCAGACTTTATACTTCTTGCCATATGTCACCAGTACGGTGGCAATTGCAATGGTATGGACTTGGATTTATCACAGTGATTATGGCGTTTTAAACTTTATATTAAAACTGTTTCATTTGCCACCAGTAGGGTGGTTAACTGATCCGCACTATACAATGCTTACATTAATTATTTTTAGCATTTGGAAAAATTTGGGATTAAATATTATCTTATTTTTAGTTGCTTTAAATAGCGTACCCAAGCAATATTATTTAAGTGCCAGTATTGATGGTGCAACTCCTTGGCAACAATTTACTAATATTACGGTTCCCTTAATTTCGCCAACGACTTTTTTGTTAACCATTAATGCAATGATTGCAAGCTTTAAAGTCTTTGACCAAATTTACGTGTTTTATCACAATACGGCAGGACCTAATAACTCGGGAATGACCATCGTTTATTATCTCTACCAGAAATTTTATGTGGAAAATAATTATACGGTAGCTTCAGCAGCAGGTGTCGTTTTGTTTGTAATTATCTTATTAGCAACGATCCTACAAAATTATGTTTCAAAACATTACGTTCATTATTAGGAGATTATGATGACTAAACGTAAACTAGCCAATATTTTGTTTTTCTTAATTTTAGTTTTGGGAGCATTAATTATGGTTTTTCCGTTTTTCTGGATGATCTCAACATCAGTTAAAACTCCAAGTGAAGCCGCCCAAATACCACCAATGCTTTGGCCTAAACATCCCCATTGGGTTAATTTCGTTAATGCCTTTCATGCAGCTCCCTTTGGGCGCTATTTGGTAAATAGTTTAATCGTAACCGTTTGTACTACAGCAGCTCAAATGTTTACTAGTATTTTAGCGGCATTTGCTTTCAGTAAATTGAAGTTTTGGGGGAAAAATCTAATTTTTATGATTTTTCTAACAACGATGATGGTACCAATTGAAATGTTAATTATTCCTAATTATGTCACGCTATCTGAAACTCATTTAATGAACACTTATCTGGCCCTTATATTGCCTTGGGCTGCTAGTTTCTTTACGGTTTTCACCTTAAGACAAGCGTTTAATGCGGTACCGCCACAAGTCTATTATGCTGCTAAGATTGATGGAGCTTCCGATTGGAAGTATTTGTGGACCGTATTAGTTCCAATTTGTCGTTCAAGTATTGTCGCAATGACTATTTTGGAGGTTATCTCCAGTTGGAATGATTTTATGTGGCCAATGATTGTGACTAATGATCCTAACATGCGTACCTTACCAGTAGCGGTGGCAAGTTTTACTAACGATGTTGGTACAAATTATCCCTATATGATGGCAGCTGCGACTTTCGTCATTATTCCAATGATTGTTTTATATGTTATTTTAGAGAAATACATCATTCAAGGAATCACTAAAGGTGGTCTCGTCGGATAAATTATTTGATGATTGCTGGAAAAATTAGTTAATTTCCTTTGGTGTAATAGGTCAATATATCGAACATACGGTTATCACTTTGGGCGAATAAGGCGCCTGACCAATTGTTCTGGATATTGTTGCTGGCATGGGCATACTTGATTAGTGCGCCTATATTTTCACCTTCGCGCAAAAAGTCGCTGGCATCCAGTTTGATGGAACCGCCGAAGTCTCCGTTACTGACAGTGGGGTTATGTGGACCTTTGCTGACAGTAATTTTTTTTATGAGTTTGGGTTCGATTAAGACGAAACCTTGCCGGTATTTATCAAAAGTTTTGAGGGAACCGTCTACGGTTACAGGTACGTCTTCGGGGTCGCTTAATCCCCAAATATTGATTTTTTCTCCACCTGGTTGAGGTGAACCTACCATGCTGGTGCCGGGCAGATACTCGAGTAATGAGACAATATTGTTGGACTGAATGGTGTCTAACTGTGGCTGTCTGAGGATGCCGGTGTTAACTAAATCTTTGTTGGGTTTGCTGGCGATGACGGTAATGGTGGGCAGGGCGTAGCTGTTAAGGTTGTTGTGTTCAC
>CALYQJ010000015.1 GCA_945285405.1 uncultured Lactobacillaceae bacterium
TATCTTTATTTTTAAATTCAAAAAATTAAAAAATAAATTAACTTAAAAAAATAAAAAAAGGTTGGTTTTCTATTTTGAAAACCAACCTTTTTTTTATTTTAATTTAGGAAGTTACAAGTTGCTTTTGATACTGCTTGATACGTATAACTTTACTTTTTTGAATCGGAATTAATTTTAATTTATGCCAGAAAAGATTACTTTGACATAATTGTAAAACTATTTTTTTATTATTTATATTTGAATCTTGGGCAACTTTCTCAACTTGATTATGCATAAAGGCATTTAAATTAGGAAAGGTAACCTCTAATTTCTTAATCGGTTTTAAAGTTATCTGAGAATGCTGATTTTGGTATTGCCCTTCTATGATATCAAATTGAAAAGAATCATTAGGATTTTGCGGAACAAAAGTTTGATTAATCACATAATTACCATTTGCTTTTAACCTTAGAATCAAACTATCATTTTTCCGTTTCAAAAAATAAGAATGGAGATAAAAATATTTTTGTTTTTGCAACAAATAGATTAACAAAGTTAATCCAATTGCCCCAATAACTAAAATTGCCATAATCATCCGCTAACTCCTTAAATCTCCTAACTTTTAAATTCCATCTTCACCATCCTGTGGTGATTGATCTTGCAATGGGGCCTGTGCATCGAAACACTGAGTTCCAGCAAGAGAAGTTGCTACAATTTTATCAGCACACTCTTGGGCTGAAGTAAAGTCAGAAAATATAATTTCTAAAAGCGAACCTAAATTACAACCGGCAACTACCTTTATATTATCATGACCATTCGCACAAGTAACTGCAGTTTTAAAAGGGGTTCCTCCTGCTAAATCTGTAAAAAACACTAACTGTTCTTTAGCATTCTTTGCAAGTAATTCTTGAAATTTTATTTTTAAATCACTTTCACTCATTCCTTCGGTAAAATTGACAAAACACCAACTATCGGGAATTTTAGCTAATAATTGTAAAGCCCCTTTAATACCACTAGCGAAAGTTCCATGACCGGTAACAATGATTTTAACTGGGTTCATTAATTTTATCCTTCCTGAGATTTCTTTACATCCAACCTAACAAAGACATCACAATTGCTAAAGCAAAAGTTACAATAATTAACCAAATTGGATTAATATTTTTCTTTAATAACCAATACAATAAGAAGACAAATGCAAATGGTAAAAGATTGGGAAAAATTTTATCTAATAATTGTCGCTGAAGATCAATTACGGCTCCACCAGCACCAACTTTAATTGTTAACTTCATCTTAACGTATGAAGCAATCAATGCCCCAATAACCGTTAATCCCAAAATCGAAGCTACATGAGAAATAATTTTCGAATTATCCTCAATAATATCAATTGCTTTAGCCCCGAGGTTATATCCTAAATGGGCTAAAGGGATTCGTGTCCAAAAAAGAAACAAATAAACTAAAAAGAAGAGAATTGGTCCTAAAACGTTACCACTCTTAGCAATTGAAGCTGAGATTCCACCAACAATAGGCATAATTGTAAACCAAAAAATTGCGTCACCAATACCTGCCATTGGACCAAATAAGGCGTTTTTTAGTCCCTTAATCGTTTGGGAATCAACATGGTCTTCTTCCATACTAAGGAGTAATCCCATTAAGATCGGATATAATGGCGGTGAACTGTTAATAAATTCCATATTATCCGTCATGACCCGTGATAAACCCTTCGGATCATCACGATAAATCTTTTCCCAATATGGTAATTGAGCCCAAGTAAAACCAGGTGCATGCATTCTTTCATAAGAAAAACTAGATTGAACTAAATTAGAACGAATCCCCAACATTGAAATTTCATGTTTTGAAAAAATGCTATGGCGTTGGTTTTTAGTTTCTGAATCAGTTTTAGATTCCATCATTCATTCCTCCCCCTTGATTATTAGCTTCAAGCTCTTTAATTTTAGCCCTTGTCTTTTCTTCATCTTTACTGTGATAAAACTCAATCATGGCAAATACAGCCCCAACTAATGCTACTGGTAAAACATTAGAGAAAGGAATCATACTTGCAACCACAAACCCCAAAAGCAAATATGGTAAGTAACGAGCTTTTAACATAACTTTTAGCAACATTGCAAAACCAACTGCAGGTAAAATGCCACCAGCTAATTCAAAACCATGGGTTAACCAATGAGGCATTGAATTAACTAAAGTTCTCATTGGCCCCTGAGCAGCATAAGCGCTTAAGAATGCCACAATTCCAAAGCTTAATGTAACAATCGCCATTGGTACCAAATTTAAGCGCTTAAAAGCTTTAGCATTACCATCTTCAGCATATCGATCAAAAGTTGGCAAAAAAAGTGAAAATGATGAATAGTAAATTAACAAAATGTACTGCATTAACATTGCAAAAGGTAGGGATAAACCAATTGCAGTTTGAGGTGCAATATTATTAGTATAAGCAACAACTACCGTCATAATTCCACATAATACAGTATTAGGCGGTTGAGTTCCCCCCGCCGGAGTCAATCCTGCAAAAGCAAGTTCAGTTAAGCCACCGGCAATTACACCCATCTTTAAATCACCTAAGATCAAGCCAGTGATTGTACAAACAATAATGGGTCGAAAAATGAAAAATGCCTGAAGCCAACAATCTAAACCAGCAATCATGGCCCAAATAGCAATCAAAAGGCCCTGAATAAAGGTTATTTCCATTCTTATTTATCTCCTTCATTTAATAAAATTATTTATTCAATAATTCTTCAGTAATCGGATATTTCTTATCTCCTGGATAATCTTGAATATAAATATCAATTCCTTTTTGTTTTAGATAAAGTAAATCAGCTTTATCTTGTTCATCCACATATACTTTTTTAGTAATTTCAATTTTTCCTTTAGCAAAATGCATATTACCAACATTAATCTCTTTTATCGGAACTCCGCCATCAACCAATTTTCGGCAATCACTAGGAGTTTTAACCACGATAAAAATATGTTGGCGATCTGCTGCTTTATCAATTATTTCAATCGTATGTTGTAACGTAAAAAAGCGAATTCCTGCCCCCGAAGATTCAGCAGTAGTAGCCATTAATTTTTGCTGTAAAGAATCATTTGCTGCCTGATCATTAGCTACTAAAATTAAATTAGCATTACAAGCCTTAGTCCAACTGACTCCCACTTGACCATGAACCAAGCGATTATCAATTCTGGTAAACACAATATTTGCTGCCAAAATTATTTCCTCTTTTCTTTATTGTTATTTTATGTTTGATTTTGTTCGCTTATTATTCTAAATCATGAAATCGTTTTGTCAACCATAAAATATATTGTTTTGTGAATTGATTTAAGTAATTAATTTTTCTATTTTAAATTAAAATATCCTAGTTTTTATAAAGAAGAAAAGTTTATTTTTAAGCGCTTAAATTGGCATTATTTCTATAGAGAATTTAATAATTGACCAAAAAGCAAAACTTCAATTAGACAACTTTTAAATTGATTAATAATTTTTCTTGACGCATAAAAATAAGCGTGATAAATTTAGTAATGATTCAAAACAAACAAAAAAAAACATTTATTAACATTAAGCGAGGTGACTGAATGTTAAAAAATGAGCGCTTATTGAAGATTCGCAATTGGATCAAACACAAAGGGATTGTTACTGTTAGTGAAATAAGTAAAGAATTAAAAGTATCAACAATGACCGTCCGTCGTGATTTAGATGAACTCAGTAATCGTCAAGAAGTCATCCGTATTCATGGTGGTGCACAAAGCATCAATTTAAAAGCGAATGCAGAATTATCACGCATGGAAAAACGTAAAATAAACGTTAAAGCAAAACAAGAAATTGCCCAAATCATTGCTGGCTTAATTGAACCTGGTGACGCAGTTTATTTAGGTCCTGGAACGACAATTGAACTAGTTGCCAATTATTTAAAAGTTGATGATGTTCGAATCATTACTAACAGCTTACCGGTTTTTTTAAGTTTTCAAGATAAAGCCGATCGCTATTCCTTAAATTTAGTTGGTGGCAGTTATCGTGCTCGTTCAGGAGCCTTTATTGGAAACTTAGCTAATGAAGTTCTAGAACGGCTAAAAACCAATAAAGCTTTCATCAGTGTTAATGGCATTCAAAAAAACGACGTAAGTAATGCTAATCCTGAAGAAGGACAAACCCAACAAATTGCAATGAATAATGCACAGTTTCGCTATGTCGTTGGTGACCATTCCAAATTAAACCATCAAGACCTTTATCCCTTCTATCGTCTTAATGTAACTAATGGTTTAATCACCGATTCCTCAATCAGTGTCGATGATCTTAAGATTTATGAAAAGTTTACTAAAGTGATTACTAAAATTAAAAAGAAATAAAAAGGAGTTAAAAAATGGATGTTGTTTTAGGTTCTGATCAAGATGGCTTTGAAACTAAAGAAGCAGTTAAAAAATATCTTCAAGATCACCAATATCGGGTAATTGATGTATCTCCCGAACCAGCTAAAGATTTTGTCGACTCTTCTTTAGCCGTAACTAAAGAAATACTGAATGGCAAAGCCCATAAAGCGGTAATGTTTGACCGTTATGGTGTTGGATCTGCAATGGCTTCAAATAAAGTTAAAGGGATGGTTACTGCTAATGTTGGTGAAGAGAATACCGCTCATATGACTGCGGAACATAATGGTGCTAAAGCAATTGCTATTGGTACTGGTACTTTAGGTTTAGATAAAATTTTAACCATTGTGCAACGTTATTTAGATACTGAGTATGCTGATGGCCGACATCAAATTCGCCTTGATATGTTAGAAAAAATGATCTAATCAAAGAAAGGAAGCAAAAAAGATGATTATTTCAATTGGTAACGATCACATAGTAACTGAAGTTAAAGTTCAATTATCAAATATGTTAAAAGCTTTAGGCCATCAAGTAATTGACGAAGGAACCTATGATACAACCCGTACCCATTATCCAATTTATGGTAAAAGAGTTGCTGAAGATGTTGCTGACGGCAGAGCAGATCTTGGAGTAGTTCTTTGTGGTACTGGTATCGGAATTTCAACTGCTGCTGATAAAAATGAAGGTGTCCGCGCTGCTATGGTATCTGATGTCACTTCCGCAGTTTATGCTCGAGAACAATTAAATGCCAATATTATCGGATTTGGTGGTGCTACAGTTGGTGAACATTTAGCTGAAGATATTGTTAAAGCATTTATTGATACAACCTACAAAGAAAATTCCCAAAATAAAGAAATTATTGCTAAAATTGACCAAATTGCTCAACCTAATCCAGATCAAAAAGATAATCCCCACTTCTTTGATGCTGAATTAGAAAAATGGCAAGAAGGCGTTTACCATGATTAGTTTTCACTTCTTTTTAACAAAATAACTGGTATTATATAGATGGTATTTTTAATAATATGTAAAGCCTGAGGAGGTATTTTTTTAATGTCTGTAAAACTTACAGCAAGTCAATATGAACATTTACAAAAATTGTCAGACCAAAATAGTGTTATTTCTGCTTTGGCAATTGATCAACGGGGATCTTTAAAAAAGATGTTAGCCGCTGCGGCTAATAAACCAGCAGATGAAACAACAATTGTTGATTTCAAAAAAGCTGTTTCTGCTGAATTAACTAAGTATGCTAGTGCAATTTTATTAGACCCTGAATACGGTTTACCAGCAAGTAAAGTCCGTGACGCTAATTCTGGATTATTGCTCTCTTATGAAAAAACTGGTTATGATGCTAGCGAACCTGGTCGTTTTCCTGATTTGATTGAAAATCAAAGTGCTTTAAGAATTAAAGAAGAAGGCGGCGATGCTGTTAAATTCTTACTTTACTATGATGTAGATGATCCTGATTCAATCAATGATCGTAAAAAAGCCTTTGTTGAACGTGTTGGTGCGGAAAGCAAGGAAATTGGTCTACCATTATTTGTCGAATTAGTTTCTTATGACGAAAATTCTGACAACGTCAATGATGCAGCATTTGCTAAAGTTAAACCACACAAAGTTATTGAAATGACTCGTGAATTTAGCGATCCTCGTTACAACATTTCTGTTTTGAAACTTGAAGTTCCTGTTAACCAGAAATTTGTTGAAGGATTTACTGATGGTAATGAAGCTGTCTACTCACAAGAAGAAGCTAAGAAATTCTATAAAGAACAATCTGATGCTACTGACTTACCATTTATCTTCTTGTCAGCTGGTGTTAGCAACGAAATGTTCTTAAAAGAATTACAATTTGCTAAAGAAGCTGGATCAACCTTTAATGGTGTACTTTGTGGTCGTGCTACTTGGAAACCAGGTGTTGAACCATTTGCAGCTCAAGGTGAAGATGCTGGTAAGAAATGGCTAGAAACTGAAGGTAAAGCTAATATTGATCGCTTAAACAAAGTTTTGGCAGAAACTGCTACTCCTTGGACTGACAAAGTAGAAAAAGCTTAAGCAACCAAACTTACTAAGCTAATTTGTAAAAGTTGATCCTTTTAGGATCAGCTTTTATTTTAATTAAAATTAGAAAACGTTATCCTATGAACTCTGAAATTAAAATAAAAGAATTAAATTCTCAATACCATATATCTGACTTAACTGATTCTGAATTCTCAGAATATGGTCTCACCTATCCCCAGTATAATTTGACGGAACTACAAACCTTCTTAAAAGATAATATTAAAATACCACCTTCAAAACAGGATAATATTTACGTTCCTTCTAATCCAAAAATCGAAAATATACCGGTTATTCAACAAATTAGTCAAGATCTTTTTGCCGGTTTACCCATTGAGGTTGGTGAATGTAGCGGTCATAATAGTGCTCTTACTGCTTTAGAATATCATCAAGGTAGTGAAGTCAATATTTTTGCAACAGATGTAGTAATGGCATTGGGTAAAAGGTATCAAATGAAAAATCAACAATTTAATGCCGAAAAAGATGCTAAATTATTTTTCATTCCTGCTAATACTGTTGTTGAGTTTTACAGTGATACCTTACACTACAGTCCCTGTGAAGTTTATTCTTCCGGTTTTAAATTTATTGTAATGCTTATCAAGGGAAGTAATCAGCCGCTTCCTGCTAATTACCATAAAAATAATCCTCTAGTAATGAAAACGAATAAATTTCAAATTGCTCATAAAAGTAGAACTGACAAAATTAACCAGGGTGAATTACCTGGCTTAATTGGGGAACTTATCAAAATTAAACCAATTATTTAGGAAGGAAAAATTAATGATTACTATCGAAAATAATAAATACCGAGCAAGCATTAACCGAATCGGTGCAGAAGTTCAATCTTTTCAAAACAAGTACATTGATGATTATGAATATATTTGGAATGATCCTACTGGTAAAATTTGGCATCGTCATTTTCCAATTTTGTTCCCAGCAATCGGACGTTCTAACCATAATGAATATAAGTTAAACAATCAAACCTATCCGATGATGCAGCATGGTTTTGCGCGAGACTATTCCTGGACCGATATTAACCGTAGTCCTGATCGAGTAACCTTTGTTCTTCATGAAAATGAACAAACACTAAAAATTTATCCCTTTAAATTTACTTTAGCAGTAACTTATCAATTAACGGATCAAGGTTTGAAGGTCAATAGCAAAGTTACCAATAATGATGAAAAACCTTTACCTTTTGCTTTAGGTTTTCATCCTGCTTTTAATGTTTTTCAACAACCAAACGGGGATTTCGATAATTATGAAATGACTGTCGACCCCGTGAAAGGAAAATTACAAAAATTCGGAACAGGACCGATACCTTTTCGTAACGGTAAAATTGAGGATCTAAAAGGAAGCCAAGATAATCATATTCCTTTAACTCATGAACTCTTAGACGATGGTTTAGTCTTATTAGCTAATACTGAAATACAAAAAGCAACTATGAAATCAGCTAATCATCCCCGCTACATTACGGTAGATTGCGGTAATTTTCCTTATCTTAATCTTTGGAGTCCGGAACATCAAAAAGCACCTTTCATCTGTATTGAACCATTTGCCGGTTTGCCTGATCAAGCAAGTGACCAAGCAACTGACTGGTATCATAAAGAAGGCAATACGATTTTAAAACCACAAGAAACTAAAGAATTTTACTTTCAAATTGAGTTTAACTAAACTAGAATTCGTATTAAACTAATTAAGGACTAACCTCCAATTTTCGGAGTTAGTTCTTTTTAATTTCGTTTTGTTTTTTTATCATAGTAACAAATAATTGATTTTTACTTTGCAAGTTAATTAACATTACTATTGGTCTCTCTAATTGAAAAATTTAACATGAAATTTTGGAGTGATTCCGAATTTATTAGACAATCTAGAATTTAAAAAAATTAACTATATAAAGAAGTTATTAGATCACAACCTGATTAACGTCAAAATTAAAATAGGGTGTATATTATTAGTAGTTAATTACTTAAAAGCGAAGGAAGCAAAAATGAATTCAAGTTTAAAACCTATAAGTTATACAGGCTTTTTAATTAAAAAAGCAAAAGCTTCGCCATTATTATGGATAAAACAAAATGGACAAACTAAATCAATTACATGTAAATCTTTTATTCATCGCTGCATCCCAAGATAGCAATGACTCTTCTGAAATCAATTTAAAATATATTTTTTTAACTAACGACTAAAACCAAGGTTATAAATCATGCACTATCATCGTAAACAAACTACTAATTATCATCATCCTTTAATCAAAGTTAGTGGAACAATAATTGTCCTGCTAGGAATTATTATTGTTATTTTGAGTTTTAAAATTATAAATCTCAAAAATCAATCCAAAGAAAATAGCCGAATTCAGCAAAATACAATTTCAATGATTAAAGCTCGTTCACAAAAATCAGCTAAAAGTTCTTCAATTGTAAATAAGCAGCCAGTCTCAAAAGAATCACAAAAAAGTTTTGAAAATTCGGCTCCTGATCCTGATTCTCAAGCAACTTCAACCATTGAAATTAATAATCTTAGCCCCTATTTTAGTTATAGTGGTCATTATGCTATAGACTCTAGCGTATCAGGTCAAGTTTATTTAGATTTTGCAAAAAAAGTCTTAATTATGACTAACGCTTTAGGTGGGTCACAGATCTATAATTTCACTCAAGTTTTAAAACATCCCGACAACAGTTTAGTCATTAATGTTAGTTCAAGACTAACTTATCATGATCCTACTGGACCAGACACGATTACTTCTTGGATTTACTTGAGCCTACTTTTAGCGCTACCTGGCAATTCAATTCAAAAAAATTGGCAAACTAATGAACCTATTAGTGATCATACAAATTATCAACAATGCCGTTTTAGCTTAGCAAATTCAAATGATGATGGAAAAACTTTTCAAATGGCTCCTGCTTACCAAGCTTTTGTTAACAATGAGCCTAATACTATTTATGTTCCAACTAATTAGTCTTTTACCCCCAAAAAAAGCAAAACCTCAAGGGTTTTGCTTTTTTATTGCTCGATAATTTAATTAGTAGCTATTTCCTTCTCCTTTTCCTTTTCTTGTTTTAGTAAAACATTATCATAATGTTTAATAAATGGATACCAAACTAAGAAGGAAACTATCGCACAGACAATTGACAGAACTGCGCCCTTCCAACTTGCAGTAGCAACAAAACCACCTATTCCAATTGGTGTCGGCCAAGGTTGTTGCAAGATAATTTTAGGAACAAGCTTTGTGGAAATTCCCAAATAAGCAACTAATCCTGAAGCCATTGGTGCCAAGATAAAAGGGATTAACAAATTAATATTATAAACGATCGGTGCCCCAAAAATTAAAGGTTCATTAATATTAAAAATTGCCGGTATTAATTCTAATTTTCCAATTTCTTTTAACTGAACCGAACGAGCACAGAAAGAAAGCCAAATTGCAACTCCTAATGTTGCTCCTGAACCTCCAAGAGTAACAAAGGCATTACCAGGATCTCCCGCAAAAAAGTTAAAAGCTCCTCTAGCATTAGCTTGCACGTTAGCTAAAGCAATTGCCGTCGTAAAAGAACCAACAATTGTCGCACCATGAATTCCAAACCACCATAAAGCGTGAATCAAGAACATGATTAATAGGAAACCCCACCAAGTATTAGTAATATTACTGATAAAAGAAAAAGGTATGTATAAAACTTTAAAAATATCCGTTTTTAAAAAGAGAAAAATTAATTCGATTAAAGAAATAACTAGTGCCACACAAAATCCAGGTATTAAGGCACTAAATGAGTTAGCAACACCTGCTGGCACTGAGGCTGGCATCTTAATTTGCCAATTATGTTTAATTGTAAAACGGTAAATCTGAACCGTAATCCATCCAACAACTAAGCCGGTAAAAATTCCAATAGAACCAATTCGGGTAATTCCTCCAGTAGAAACTGCATAACCACCACCAACAATATTATTAGGATCTAAATGTTGTTCAAAATGGACAAAACCATTCTTCCAAAACAACTGAGGAACAGTAATAAATAAAGCCATCATAAACATCCAAAGAGCATTTAGAGGTTTTAGCTTTAATTTTTCTTCCTTCGCATAAATCGAAGTATAAGAATAGGTAAAAGTCCCAGCAAAAACTAAAGCTAAAATTCCCATTGTGGCGTTATAGCCAACTTGAAATATTGGAATAAATCTGCCAAAGCTTTTAGCGTAAACTCCTGCAAATCCTGGAATTGGAAAAGCTTGTGGCAAAACAGTAAGAATCAAAAATATTGCACCAATAATAGAAAAAGGAATTACACTGAACCCTGCATCCATAATTGCCCGTACAAATCTCGATCCTGCAAATTTGCCAACAGTCTTAGTTACTTTATCAGTAAAAGAAACCTTATTAGTATTATCCATAATAATTCATTAATCCTTTTATTTTTATTGTTAACACTATTAATTATAAAAAGAAAGCAATTACAACACAAGAACTTTTTAACTTAGATAATAAAAAATATCAAAAAATTTTTAATTTATTCTTATAACTGTATTAAAAAGCATAAAGAATAAAACTCTTACATTTTAAGAATTCAATAGTATTGTTTTAAAAATATTTCATTTTGCTTTTTAAAATGAGCTAAAACACTTTATTTTTCAAAAATAAATTAAAAAAAATATTTCTTTTTTTAGTAAATGGAGTATGATACTAAATATCATCTTCTTGCCATATTATGTGATAAATGGATCATGAAATATGATAATTGTTGGAGGAAAGCATGGATAAATTAACAAATATTATCAAGGACCTCGATTTATCAATTGGTATTGGGGAAGTAAGTCGACTTACTGGTGCTAGTGATGCTCAGTTGCGTTACTGGGAAAAAAAAGGACTAGTAAAAACTATCCGCCGACAAAGTCGCGGAAATAAACGATATAACTTAAACAGTTTAATGCGTATTATTCTCATTAAATATTACATTGATAATGGTTACACATTAAGCAAAGCTAGTGATGAGATTAAATCACGACGTAATTATGGCCATGCCATCACTACTTTTATCTTTAAGCGACTTGCTACTATTCAAAAAAAAGGCGAAACAATTACTTTACATTTTGGAGTATTTGACAATGATCCCAATAATGAGTTAATTGTTAAAGTTAACGATAAAAAAGTAAAAATGTTATGTAAAAAGAAAAAAGAAAATTAAATTTCTCACATTTTTCAACTAATTAATTATTATCTTTTCCTGGAGGAAAAAGAATGCTTAAGCTTTCTAAATCAAGAGTTAAAACTCTACTAATCTTTATGGCAATTTTATTCATGATTGTTCAAGTTATTACAACTTTAATGTTACCCAATTATACTTCCGATATAATCAATCAAGGGATTGCAAAGAACAATACTGATTTTATTGTACAAACTGGTTTAAAAATGCTCGGGGTAACTACTATTTTTATATTAGCTGCCATTGGCAATGTTTATTGTGCGGCTAAGGTCTCACAAGGACTTGGAAAAGAAATACGTTCTGATATTTATAAAAAAGTCCTAAATATGTCCCAAAGTGAAATAGATCAAATTGGAACTTCTTCTTTAATTACACGAACCACAAATGATGTTAACCAAATTCAAAACGTTACGATGATGGCTTTAAGAATGATGATTCAATCACCAATCATGCTAGTTGGTGCAAGTGTGATGGCTTACCAAAAAGAAGCTAAATTAACTTCGGTCTTTTTAATTTCAATTCCCATAATGCTCATTTTAGTGGGAATAATTCTCTACTTTGCTACACCGCTTTTTAAATCATTGCAAAAAAAGACAGATGATATTAACTTAGTTTTCCGTGAAGGTTTAACGGGGGTTCGAGTTATTCGAGCATTTCGTCAAGACGATTTTGAACAGCAACGATTTGCAAAAGCAAACAAAAATTATACCCAAACCGCTCGTAAAGTATTCTCAATTGTTGCTTTGATGTACCCCTTAATGACTTTAATTATGAGTGGTACTAATATTGGAATTACATGGCAAGCAGCACATCTCATCGGTAACCGTGAAATGGAAATTGGTAACTTAGTAGCATTTATTACTTATGCAATGCAAATTTTAATGAGCTTTATGATGCTATCTATGGTTTTCTTCTTAGTTCCACGAGCTCAAGCTTCTGCCGTACGAATTAATCAAATATTGGATTCTACTTCCAATCTTAAAGAGCCAACAAATCCAACTCCAATTCCATCAGAAACAACTAATTTAAGTTTACAATTCGATCATGTTAAATTCTTTTATGGCAAAGCAAAAGTCCCTGCTGTTAGCGATGTAAATCTCCAAATGAAAGCAGGACAAACTTTAGCAATCATTGGCGGGACTGGTTCTGGAAAAACTACAATGATTAATTTAATTCCACGTATTTACGATGCCAGTCAAGGCGTTGTAAAAGTTAATGGAATCGACGTAAAAAACGTTGATATTAACGAATTACAAGATCATATCGCATTAGTCCCCCAAAAATCAGTTCTTTTTAAAGGAACGGTTCGGAGTAATTTACTTTTTGGTAATGAAAAAGCAACAGATCAAGAATTATGGCATGCCCTTGACGTTGCTCAAGCTAGCGATTTTATTAAAGAATTGCCCGGACAACTAGACGGGACTGTTGAACAAGGCGGCGATAATTTTTCTGGAGGCCAAAAGCAGCGGTTAGCAATTGCTCGAGCTTTGGTTAAAAATGCCGATATTTATATTTTTGATGACTCATTCTCAGCACTAGATTTCAAAACCGATGCTTCTTTACGTAAAGCTTTGAAAACTGATCAAAAAATTAAAAATAAAATTGTAGTGATTGTTGGTCAACGAGTTTCAACCGTAGCTAGTGCTGATCAAATTGTGGTACTTGATGATGGAAAAATGGTAGGAATCGGCACCCACCAAGAACTAAAACAGAATAATGAAGTCTACCAAGATATTGTTAAATCTCAAATTAAGGATGGTGATTAAAAGTGCATAAAGTAAAAAATACATCAACAACTAAAAATCAACATCTTAAAAATCCCAGAAAAGCTGAAAACTTTTGGGGTACCTTATTCCGGTTAATGACTTATTTAAAGAAATATACAATCGCCGTAGTCGTGGTAGTAATCTTAGCTATTGGTTCACAAATTTTTCAAGTTCAAACTCCAAAAGTATTAGGAAAAGCAACTACTGAAATATTTAAAGGAGTTGTCATTGGTTTTCAAATGCAAAAAGGCGGGTTAAAAGTATCTCATTACCCAATCAATTACGATAAAATTCGCGATATTCTTTTTATGGTAATATTACTTTATCTCATTGCCGCTTTATTTAGCTTTTTGCAACAATTCATCATGACACAAGTAATTCAAAGTGCTGTTTATAATTTAAGAAAAGAATTAAAAGCTAAGATGAAAACCGTGCCCGTAAATTACTATGACACTCACTCTAACGGAGATATTCTTTCCCGTGCAGTAAATGATATGGATAATATTGCCGGCACTTTACAGCAAAATTTAACTCAATTTATTACAAGTATTACGATGTTCTTTGGCACTTTATGGATGATGATCAGTATTAGTTGGCAGTTAACGCTGATTGCCTTGATTACAATTCCACTTAGTTTAATTGTTGTTGGTTTAGTCGCTCCTCGTTCCCAAAAATATTTTGCCCAACAACAACGTAGTTTGGGTCTATTAAATAATCAAATTGAAGAAAATTATGCTGGTCAATTAATTGATAAAAGTTTCAATCAAGAAGATAAAGCAATAAAACAATTTGATCAAGAAAACAAAAAGCTTTATCAATCTTCATGGAAAGCCCAAATGATTTCAGGCTTGATCATGCCTTTAATGAATTTTGTTGCTAATTTGGGTTATGTCTTTGTTGCAATTTATGGGGGAATTCAAGTAACTCATGGCAACATTACTTTAGGTAACGTTCAGGCATTTCTGCAATATACTCAACAATTTTCTCAACCTATTGCTCAAATGGCTAATATTACTAATGCTATTCAAATGGCAATTGCTTCAGCTGAACGAGTATTCGAAGTTTTGGATGAACCTGACATGAAGGATAATCATGTTGACATTCCAAATATTCACACAGATAATAAAATTGAAATGGATCACGTAGTTTTTGAATACAAAAAAGGCGTTCCTTTATTAAAAGACTATTCCTTAAAAGTAAAACCTGGAGAAATGATTGCTATTGTAGGACCCACTGGTGCTGGTAAAACTACGATAATTAACCTTTTGGAAAGATTTTATGACATTCAAGGAGGATCCATTAAGTTATCAGGGCGCGATACTCGAAATATGAGTCGCGAAGAATTGCGGCAACACTTTGCAATGGTTCTTCAAGATACCTGGCTCTTTAACGGTACAGTTTGGGACAATTTAAAATATGGCAATGAAAAAGCTACTGATGATGAAATTATAGCAGCAGCCAAAGCTGCGCATGTTGATGAATTTGTTCATCAATTGCCCCAAGAATACCAAACAGTATTAGATGAATCTGCTTCGAATATTTCTCAAGGTCAAAAACAACTTCTAACTATTGCCCGAGCTTTTGTTGCTGACCCAGAAATTTTAATTTTGGATGAAGCAACTAGTTCGGTTGATACCAGAACTGAAATTCATATTCAGCATGCAATGCAACGATTATTAAATCATCGGACAAGCTTTGTAGTCGCCCATCGACTTTCAACCATCCGCGATGCAGATAAAATTATTGTAATGAACCACGGATCAATTATTGAAACTGGTAATCATCACCAATTAATGCAAAAAAATGGCTTTTATGCCGATTTGTATAACAGTCAATTTAGTGGCAACACTAATTTATAATTTTTCTAGGGGGACTAACTATTAAATTATTTATGGATATTCTTTCGCTACTAGGGGAATGGTTATTATTTACTTTCCCAATGTATCAAGGATTAATGGAATTAGATGACTATCGAAACTTTTTCAGTAAATTTGATAATTATCGTATGGATTACAAAAAAATTTCACCATGGTTTTGGATTTTACCACCATTAAAAATTATTTTAGAGCGAAATCGGGCCATGAAAGTTATTAAAAAATTTGTAACTTCAGAACATGATATTAAAGTGCTTATGAGTTTTATCGATAAAGCCACTGCTTGGTATTACGTTTCTTTGGGCGGATGGTTCAAAGTAGTAACTTCTATTTATGAAATTTTAACTGAAAATCATGTAAAATTATTTATACCAGTCTTTCTAGTTTTAATAATTATCGCAACTTCATCGGGATTCATCTCAGCTTATTATCGAATTGGATCTCATCGACGACGAAAAATGATTAGTAAATTTCAAAAATATTAAATTTAAAGTTTAAATAAAAAAACAATCGCTAGCGATTGTTTTTTTATTTTTCCTAACATTATATAAAAGTAAAGCCATATCTAAAACAATGGATTTATATTAAACTTAGAAGTTATAAATTTAAGAAGGGATGCGTCATTAATTGTTTATAAAAATAATTGAAATATTAGCTGAATGGTTGTTATTTACATTTCCAATGTATCAAGGGCTCATGGAGCTTTCTGATTATCGTAATCTTTTTAGTAAATTTGATCAATATCGCGATGATTATCATGAAATTTCACCATGGTACTGGTTGATTCCACCAGTAAAAATTATTTTAGAAAGAAATCGAGCCATGAAAGTAATAAAAAGATTTGTTAAATCTGATCACGATATTAAAGTTTTCATTAGCTTCAATGATAAAGCCACAGCTTGGTATTTTGTTTCTCTTGGTGGATGGATTGATCTAATTACGTCAATTTATGACATTTTAGAAGGTTTACATTCAACTCATTTTATTTTATTTTTCCTTTTATTTTCATTAATTGCTACAATGTCAGGCTTTTTTTCAGCATATTATCGAGTAAGTGAAATTCGCCAGAAAAAAATGGTTAAAAAGTTTAAGAAATATTAATTAATTTAAACTAGCAGTTATTTCATTAGTCTGCACTTAAAATGCTCTAAAATAAGATCCATTTCATTAACATTAAGGTAGAAAAATTATAATAGTTCTTGATAGTTTTCATAAGTTGAACTGTTCCAAACACTAGGTTGAACCTGCCCAATATGTTTCTGCTGTAAAAGTAACATGACTAAACGGGATTGCCCAATTCCACCACCAATAGTTTGCAAGAGTTCACCATTAATTAAGGTTTGATGCCAAGAGTATTTTAATCGAGATTCGTCATTAGTAATTTTTAATTGATGCTTTAGTGCTTCGGGATCTACTCGAATTCCCATCGATGAGATTTCAAATGCACTATTTAAAATCGGATTCCAAACTAAAATGTCGCCATTTAAACCTTTAGACCCCATTTCGTTATCACTACTCCAATCATCATAATCGGGAGCCCTAACATCATGCCTTTGATTATTCGATAAATTGCCTCCAATTCCGATTAGAAATACCGCACCTAGATCCTTAGTAATTGCATCTTCACGCTCTTTTGGTGATAAATCGGGATATCTTTTTAATAGCTCTTCACTAGAAATAAAAGTAATGGATTCTGGTAAAAAACGGGATAACTGATATTTATCAAAAACTGCTTTTTCAGTTGCTTTAATTGCGGCATAAATCTTTTCAACTGTCTGCCTTAAATAAGTTAAATTACGATCTTCTTGCCTGATTACTTTTTCCCAATCCCACTGATCAACATAAACTGAATGAATTGGTGAAAGTTGCTCTTCATCAGGTCGTAAGGCTTTCATGTTAGCATATATTCCTTCTCCAACTTGAAAATCATGCTCACTCAATATTTTTCGTTTCCACTTAGCAAGTGAGTGCACTACCTCAAATTGGGAATTAGGAATATCTTTAATTAGAACTTGAACTGCTTTTTCAGTACCCGATAAATTATCTTGTACTCCATCACCAACTTTACTTAAAAGTGGTGCTTGAACTTCAATAAGTGATAAATTTTGAGCTAATTGATCAGCAAAAAACTGCTTTACAAAGCTAATACGCTGTTGCCGTTCTTTAAAAGAAATCATTTTACTCACCTCCTAAGTCTGAAGTCATATAATTTTTAGCTAAATTAGTTTTTTGCCAAATACTCCCTACCAACGTGGATGAACTACCAAATTGCAAATTTGATAATTCAAAGTTATCGAAAATTTTTTTAATTTTATCTATTATTAAATCTATATTTGCCATTACCCTAAATCCCCTTTTTTAAATTAAAAAAAAATTTTAAAACCCTAATTCCCTATTAAATATCCTAAAATAATAGAGTAATACAATTATAACTGATTGTTTATTAATTAAAATAGTAATGTATAAATTAATATGCTTTTTTGATTTACTTAATTTTAAAAATGGCAATAGAAGATTCAATTAATGTATTTTTTATAAAATACATTTAACGTAAAGTTATTTATATTGTAAATCTTATATCAAAAATAATTTTTTAAAAATATTAATATAAACTTTTATGTAAATATCTAATTAATTCAAATAATTAAAAGCACAAAAAAAGCTTGATCGATATAAACTTCGAATCAAGCTTTTTTAATTTAATTCTTTACAGGTAAATTTTTTAGAATTGTTAAAATATCTTTAAGTGTTTTATCCCAAGTAATACTATGTAAATGATTTGTTGCATTTTCTACAGTTTTAGTAAGTAAATCTGGATTTTGAAGCAAATTTGCAAATAAATCAGCAAGTTCCTGTTCATCAAAATGAGTATAAAAACAACAATGATCAGGTATGAAATAACGCCCTGTTCCTTCATAAAAATCGATAAATGGTAACCCTGTACTCATCATTTCAAAAGGAACCAATGAAAAGTTAGTCATTGAAGGAGCAATTCCAAAATCACTTTGATGATACAAATCCACTAATTGTGGTTGCGTTAACTTACCCAAATTATGTCCATTAATGAAAGTTTCTTCTTTCTCAGTTCCAAAATAATTAATATTTAATTTAAAATTATGCTTTTTTAAAATCTTTTCACAATTACGTAAAACAATTTCAATATTAATTGGGGCCCGACGGGGACTAGAAAATTTTGTATATACTGCTAAATTCAATTCCCTTTTAGATGGATAACCATTAAAATCATGCTCTACTTTAGGGTATTTATCTAAAGCAACAGGAAAATTAATCTCATCTACGGGACTATTTACTTGACAATTTTCATTAATCATTTTCTTACACCATGGACCTAAAGAAATCATGTGTAATCCCAATTCATAAGTCCTTTTAGCTAATTGATAACGATCACCAAATGGATAAAAGTAAGGTTCATAATCTTGTACAAAATAAATTTTATAACCTGGTAGATTTTTAATAATATAAGCTGATTCCCATAAGGTCGCTACCCAAATATCAGATTGATGATTAGTTAAATCTTTCATTTCAATACAAGTTCCCTGATATCCAGGGTAATTAAATTCAGCATTATTTTCCATTTCTGCTTTAGTTTGAGGTACATAACTTTGATAATAAATTTGATACCCAGCTTGAGCCAGCAACGTTCCTAAATGTAACATCGTTGTTTGACCACCATCATAAGCAATGATCCCAGTAGTAACAAAAGTAATGGAATGATATTTTGAACTTAATTTCTGCTGCACTGGCTTATTATTAAAATAATCTAAAATATCGTCATAAGCATGAATATTCCCTTCTGGTACCGGTGGTACTTTAGTAATAATTGGTTTTACCATATTTTTACCTCCTAAATGTGATTGGACTTAATATATCTAAAAATAAAAAGCCCTCTATCTTTAATGTAACACTTTTTAAAATTCAATTGATTAATATAATTCCAAAATGTGTCATCATTCTAAAAGGCATTTACTGTTTTCATCTTATTAATTTCGCTTTATAGCATATAATAAAATTAAAAGAGGTTGATCGAATAAAAAAAGTCTGATTTAATTTAGCTTTAAATCAGACTTCTTTTTTCTTTATCCCTGATATTCTTGAGGATGACTTTTTACTTCTTTAATCATTTCCCCAAAACTTTCAAATATTTGATCTGCTTTAGTTTGATCTATTTCATAATTTTTGGGTTTTAATGCCCAAGTTGTAATCCCGGCAGCTTTGCCAGCTTCAATTCCTATAGTACTGTCTTCCACAACAATAGCTTCAGCAGCAGATAAAGCTGTTTTTTTCAAAACTTGTAAATAAATATCAGGAGCTGGTTTATTATGAGCTACTTCTTCACCACTAACAATCAAATCAAAATATTGCTTAATCTGGCAAGTAGTCAACATTTGTTCAATATTTGACATTGCTCCCGCAGAAGCTAATACCACTTTTAAATTTTTTTGCTTTAATAATTGTAAAAATTCAGGAACATTTGGATTTAAGTAAGAAGAAAAATCAATTGAGCTACTTTGTTCATATTTTTCATATTCTTTGTAAACTTTTTCTCTCTTGATTGGGTCATTAATCAATATTTCCCAGATCCTTGTTCTACTAGCTCCTAAAAAATCATTCAGATTAGTTGAATCAGGTATTAAATTATTTCTTTTAAAATAAGCCATTCGCCGATTGTAATACATTTCTTCAGAGTTAACCAAAACTCCATCCATATCAAAAATAAAAGCATGAATCATTTAATTTTCCCCCAATAAAAAAGCGAGTTTTAACTCGCTTTTTACTAAATTTCTTTTTAATAATTTTCTAATTTCCACATATACCGCCGTTGCGTTAGTGGATGTTTTCGTGCTTCAGCTAATTCAACAGCATAAACTCGCATTACCCCTGTTAGCAACATTGGATTAAAATAATCAATCACTGAATTAGCTGCAACTGAAGCTAAATTATGATCTTTAGCATCAATTACTGTATATTTAGTATCAAAGCGTTGTAAGAATTCTAATGCTCTTGCATCCAAATGACGAGTTGGACCATCGTTTACCATTAACAAATATGGTGTATCTTTTAAAGCTAACTCAAATGGTCCATGGAAAAATTCACCTGAATGAATTGTTGGTGAACTAATCCATTGCATTTCCATGAAGAGAAATGATGCAGTTGAGTAAGCTACCCCAGCAGTAGCTCCACTGCTCAAAACATAGATAATTTTATCATCTTTATAGTTATTCGCAAATTCTTTAGCTGCTGGCAAAGCCATTTCAGCTTCATGATTAATTAAATCAGGCAATCCTGCAAAAGCTTTTTGCGCTTCTTCGTAATATTTATAACCTTCAAATTGATTAACAATTTCAATTGCCAATTCTAAGGCAAAAGTCATTTTTTCAGTTTTCGCTGCATAATCTGCTTCAAATCCGTGTACTAATTCATACTCAGCGGCTTTTAAAATCGGACTATTAGGATTATGAGAAAGTGAAACCACATGAGCTCCTAATTCGCGAGCTTTTTTAGTTGCTGCAATCGATTCAGGAGTAGTTCCGCCTAAAGATGCAGTAACTACAATTGTATGATTATCAACACCTTTAGGTGTATCATAATTAAATTCATTAGCTTGCATAATGGCTGATAAAATTTTATTACTTTCATGAGCAACAAAATAATAACCTGGATATAAATCGGCCATTGAAGCTCCACAACCAGTAAAAATTACCCGATTAATTTCTGGTTGTTTACTTTTAATATCTGAAATAATTGACTTTGGATTAACTTGATTCATTTTTAAATTTATCTCCTATTTTCTTCTATAAAATTTTTTTAAGCAAAAATACCTAATACACTCAATACAATTCCTCCCACGATGCAAAGTAGCATAATCCAGCTAGTATTAACCTTTTTCTTTAAAAGCCAATACATAAAGAAGGTCACTGCTAAAGGAATCATTTCTGGGAAAATCGTATCTAAAGTACTTTGGAGCTTAAAAGTTTTACCCATATGAATTGGAGTAGTAATTCCAATCATACTGGCTATCATTGACCCAATTACCATCAAACCTACAATCGTTATTAAATGCATTGCTCGATCCATAACTCCCGCGGCAGTTAATTGCTTTAAAAAGCGATTACCGGCAGTATAACCAAACTTCCCACCATAATAAGTTACTAAAAACGAAGGAATAATCGAGATAATCATGGCAATAATTGGTCCCAAAATGCTACCTTGTTTAGCAAAATTTAATCCTAAACCAAAAGCTAAAACCCTAACAGTTCCTTGAAAAAATGAATCACCTACACCTGAAAGCGGACCCATTAAAGAAGTTTTAACCGCATTAATTGATTCTGGATTAAATTCATTAGGATTTTTAGCATATTCTTCTTCCATTGAAGAACTTAATCCCAATACAAAAGCACTGGTTTGAGGAGTACAGTTATAAAGAGCTAAATGACGCTTATATGCTTCTTTTTTCTTAGCCATTTGTTCTGGATCTGTTTCAGCATCAGGATAAAGACGATCAATTGTAGGAGCAATTCCGTATAAAAAGCCCATATTCATTTGACCCTCATAATTCCAAGAAGCTTGAATGGCATAAGAGCGCCAGAAAAAAGACCAAAAACGGTGCCGTTGTTCTTTTTTATTTAAAGGTTTTACTTGCATCTTCTCTTCTGTCATAATCTAATCCTTTCTATAATTCTTCTAAATCATCATCAGCTAATTCTGAAGCAACTGAATTAGGTTTTTTTGGTAAGACTTCATTCATTACTAAAACCATCAATACTGCAAAAATTGCAACAGCTGTGACTGAAAGTTTGCCATAAGCAGTGATAAAAAAGCCAATTAATAAGTAAACCACTGTTTTTTTAGAAAGCATCGTCTGCATTAAGAGTGCAAAACCAAAGGCGGGCAAGACTTTACTAGCTACATTCAAGCCATCAGTAAGCCATTTAGGAATTACATCAACAATTGATTTAACAATTCCTGTCCCAAAATAAACTGCCAAAAAAATTGGTACAAAGTACATTAAAGCATAGAGAATTGGTCCCCAAACAATGTGATATCTCCGTGCTTTTTTAAATTTGCCAGCATCAATATCCTTATCAGCCATATGACTAAAAGTTGCCATAAACATTCGCAACACAATTCCAATCATTTGACCAAAAATAGCGACTGGCAAAGCAATTGTTAAAGCCATTTGTGCCGTTGTATGCGATAAAATAGCAAAAGCTGTCGCAATTACCGAACCTAAAACCATATCTGGTGGTGCTGCTGCACCAATATTAACCACTCCAAGGAAAATTAATTCCAGTGCCACACCAACGACTAAACCTTTTTGCAAGTCGCCCAAAACTATGCCAACTAAACAAGACATGACAAGTGGTTGCTCAAAATTAGATCGTCCCAAAAGTCGTGAGTCCATGTTACCAAAAACTCCAATGAGCCCGATCAAAATCGCTTTGACTAACATTTATATCCCCCCTTTAAATTAAATTGTTTAAGTTTTCTCTTTTGGAAGTAGGTACCTGTTGCATCACTAATTTAAAACCTTCATTCTTCAATTGCTGACTTTCAGCAATTTCTGTTTCGGTTAAATAGATTGCATTACTAAATTTTTTAGTTCCTTGACGTTCAGGAACATTGCCATAATTAACTTCTTCCACTCCAACTAAACTAGGAACAATTGCTGCCATTTCGCTAACATTACCAAAAATAACCATAGTATTATCTTTAAGAGCATTAATTTTAGCTAAACGTTCCCGTGCTTGTTCAACACTAAATACACTTAACCGAACATCTGCTGGTTTTGAAAGCTTTAATGACATTTTTTTAAAATCATCATTAGCAGTTTGATTATCAATTACAATAATTCGCTCAATATCTCGAGACTTCGTCCATGCAAAAATTACTTGGCCATGTAATAATCGATAATCAATCCGAACAACTTTAATCATCGTTTTCTCCTCCTTTTTTGATTTCTATTGCAAAAATCTCGAAAACATTATCCAGTAATTGAGATTTTTGTCACACTTAAGTCTTTTGTAATTAAGCAACTCTTCCTCATAGCTTTACAAGGAGCAACAATTGACTGATTACTATCTTATATAAGCAAAAAACGTGCCAAAAAGTTGGACACGTTTTTTAAAATCGTTAATTGCTGTAATAACGTTATAGATGAACAATAAATGAATTAAAAATTTTGACACTATAATTTCTTTTATGACACTAAACTTTTTTTTTAAGATATGCCAACATTTTTTTAGCTAGTGTCAATAAAAGTTAAACATTTTAATCAAATATTTAAGCATAAATATATCAATACTATTTTGATACAAGACAAATTATTATAAAAAAGACGATTACATCTAATGGCATTTATTGCTTATTTTTTAGATATCTTTGTTTGCTATAAACTATGCGTAGATATTAATTTAATAATATATATATTTTTTATCTAAAATTAAATAAATAAAATATTTTCTATAAAAAAATATATTTTAATTTAAATCTATTTTAGATATAATTAAATTTCAATAATAAATATATGATATTTTTTAAAATAGAAGCTTGATCAAATCATATATAGTGAAAAAATATATAATTAACTTGCCATAACTATACAATAATAAAGGAAAATTCAAAATGAAAGTTGTATTAAAGAATATTACTAAAAGATATGATGATAAATTAGTGCTTAATAATATATCATATGTTTTTGATCATGGTGTTTATGGGCTTTTAGGAGCAAATGGGGCCGGAAAAAGTACTTTGTTAAATACAATTTGTGGTTCGATTCTTCCAAATTCGGGTGAAGTATTATTTGACAATTTAAGTACGAAATCTTCCCCATCTGAATGCTATAAATTTAGGATTTCTACCTCAAAATTTTAGTTATTATCCTCAATTTACGGGATTGGACTTTCTAATTTATATTGGACTTATAAAAGGAATTAACCGAAAAGATGCTAAAGCTAGGGGAATAGATCTTTTAGAAGTTGTTGGTTTATCTGATGTCAAAAACAAAAAAATAAAAACCTATTCCGGTGGAATGAAACAAAGATTAGGTATTGCTCAATCACTAATGAATGATCCCAAGATTTTAATTCTTGATGAACCAACGGTCGGACTAGATCCACAAGAAAGAGTTAAATTTAGAAATTTAATTAGCTCTCTTTCAGAGAATAAAACTATAATTTTATCGACTCACATCGTATCTGATGTGGAATATATTGCTGGTAAAATTTTAATTCTTAAAGATGGAACTTTTAAGGAACAGGGTACCCTAAAAGAACTTATCTCGACAATAAAAGATAAAATTTGGGAATTTAAAGATACAAATTCAAAAGATATTGGAGATTTTATTGTTATCAATAAAAAAATTACACAAGAAGGAACTATATTAAGAGTAGCTGCAAATGAAAGCCCAAGCGCTGATGCAATTTTAGTAGAACCAACACTTGAGGATTTATATATTTATTATTTTAGTAATGAAAGCGGTAAAAGCCATGTTATCAATGACTAAATTTGAAGTAAAAAAATTAATAAAAAATAAATCAACTATGGGAGCGATCATAGTTGCCCTTGTATTATTTTATGGCATCTTTTTTATTTTTTTCCTACAGTCACAATTAGTAGGTAGTTCAAAAGACCCAATTCACGGGCAAAAAGCTATTAGTTTGAATAATAAAATCGCTAATAGCTATTCTGGTCCTCTGACTGATAAAAGAATTAATGATATTATCGATTATCGCGTACGTACATTTAATAAAGCGAATAGCGCCAAAAATAATTTTTTTATGGATGTTTTTGGTTGGTCAGTTGCAAATAAATTTATTTCCGAAGAAGACCAGGGAAAATTTTATACAGTTAATGGAGCAGACCGTACTGGAATTAGAGTTATACCTGTTAATAGTTTGGGTACTAAATTTGCCCCATCAGAAATAAAAATTGGAAATTTTAAAACTTGGAATGAATTATTTAGAGTTCTTACTAGTTCTTTTATTTTAATTGCTGTGTTAACAATTTACATTTGTTCTTCAGTCTTTTCTGGTGATTTTTCAAAAAATATAATGCCCCTATTATTAACTACTAAATATGGAAGAACAAAACAAACTCATGCTAAAATGTTTGCTGTATTCTGTATTTCAACGACTATCTTTATAGTGGCCCAACTGATTACAGTTATATTTTTTGGACTTTATTTTGGATTTAGTGGCTGGGATACAAGTGTTCAATTCAATTTAGAATGGAACATATTTCCATTTCCATTAAAAATGAATTTTCTCCAATTATCTATTTGGATTCTTATTATTCAATATTTAGGTTTATTGTTTACTGCATTTATTACTGCACTTATCTCTAGCTATACTCCAAACCCATTTATTTCATTAGCTGTTTCACTTTTAGTTTTTTCTTTACCTGTATTACTAGAAAAGATATTCAAAAGCGGTATTTTTTATAAATTATTATGGCTTTTCCCGGTTATTGACAGTAATGTAGCGAAAATGATGGAGCATTTAGTAAATCCCCAAAATAATTTTTTATTTAACAGTATTCCGATAAATATTACAGCCATAATTTTATTTTTCGTAGCTGTTATTATCGCTTCCTTTAGAATTATTTATATCCGTATAAGGACAATGAAATAAACTACTTATTACTTAAGTTTTATTAAAAATAATTTTTCTAAAATAGACAGAATTTTTATATCTATATTTTTGCTTTAATTCAACAAAAAAACGGGTCCGCCAGTTAGACTCGTTTTTTTGTTGAATTAATCATTTTCAATACTTAACCTTATTACTGATTCGCAACAATAATATCATAGATATAACCATACTCAGAATCAGGAATTTTAATACTATATTTTTCTTCAATTACCCTAAAAGCTTTTTTAATTTGCTGTAAACACTTCTGCGAATTAGTATCTTCAAAAACTTGCATTTCATAAGTCAAAATTGGTTCATGACGAATTAATCTTTCAATTAAGCAACTTACATGAACATATAGAGACATTCTTGTTATTCGATTTAACTTTTTACCACTAATTATGGCATAGTTATGCATAGTTTCATCAATGCGTTTCATCACAACATTTACATCTAAAATCGTTAAATAATTAATAATTCGTTCCAAGGAAAAATTATGAATTATTTGATCATTAAACATCTGTAATTCTTGAGTAGTTAAATATTTTTTGAACAACCGGTTAAAGGTCGTTGATCGTTTCCCTGAAATGATACTTTCCAAAGAAATATAAGGTACTTGAGAAATTTGCGGATCAGCGGTTCCGATAACTGCAACCAGATTGTAATTTCTTTTTAAGTCGCACAATTTTCTAGGATCTTGTAATTTTTCTAATTCAATAGCTTTAATTTCCAAGTTTTTTTTGTGAGGTAAGCTATTACTCAATAGTTTTTTGATCTTATCAGCAGTACCAGTTTTCGTTAAACAACAAGTGACAATTAAGTTTTGGCGAGTTTTCGGCGGATATACTACTTGCAATGTTGGCAATTGTTGATCTTTTATTTTAGTAATAATTTCTTTGAAATCATGTCGCTGTTTTAAACATTGAGAAACTCTCAAAACTGACTGAGTTGTAACATTATTAATAATCGCTACCGGAAAATCAAGTTGTGAAGAAATATAATTTTTAATTGCTACTAATGATCCCATATCCACCATCAAGATAAGTCCTGAAACAATCTGACGATTTTGTAAATAATGCTGTACTTGTGCTCCTACTTCAGACAATCCCAGATTTAATGGCATATCAATTGAATCAATCCAATGACCCTCTTGAATCGTATTAACTACGTTAGCAATACTACTAGCAGTAGAATAGCCGTGCGCTAAAATTAAGCACCTAACTTTTGGGTTTGTCGTATTTTTAAAAACGCTTTTCAAATATAGATAAAGAAATAATTCATCCACTGGATCAAATGCAATATTTAAGCACTGATTAACCATTTTTAGTAACTTATGTACTATTTCTGGTAATTCTGAATTGGATTGCTTAACATGGTTAATAATATCATCACGTATTTTTTTCTCTTTAGTTGTCAAGGTAATTAAAGTAAATTGTCGATCATAATAATAATGAGCTAAGACTAATGCTACATTCCCCGTTAGTTCAATTCGCTCTTGTTGTTCAATAGTTTCAATTCCTTTTTTAAAAACATTCTTAAATAAATTAAATGGTAAATTATGAACAGGGGGAGTCTTAGCAAAAACTAAATAATCACAAAAATTATTTAAAAGTTGATTTACTTCTTTAAAAAACTGTATCCCGAAAGAAAATTTTTGATGCAATTTAAATACTGTTTTTAAAAAAGTGATTAACTGTTCAGAACTATTAGGAGAAGATTTAGTTAAAGTCGCCAGGTTTGTTAATGGTTCAATTAAAAGATAATCTTCTTCTACCATTTGAAAGTATTGATCGTTCATTTGATCTTTTAAAAGTGCTGTCGGTAAATCAGCCAAAATTATTTTAATTTGAGCTATTTGTGAACCTTCATTTTGTAAAGCATTAGCTACTGAAATTAAAATAGTGTTGGCCAATTCCCCTACATTTGCTTGATATTTAGCCCGAATCAATAATTGTAAAACGTTCTCACTAAGTTTAATTGGTTTGTTAATTTTTTGAGCTTGTCGTAAATAAAATGCCTTAATTAAGTTTTCTTTTTCTTGCGGTAATCGCTGATCTAAAGGCGGAATTGCAATTTGAATTGGAATTCGTCGAATAAAAGTTGCTAAAAAAGTACTTTTAATTTCTTCAGTAGTAGCAAAAATTAGCCTAACATTAACCCGGTGCCCTTTGCCAGTTTCTCCTAAAGGATGGATCAAGCCATGATCTAAATAATTAAATAATTTTTCTTGACCTTTGGCACCTAAACGATGAACTTCATCTAAAAATAAAATTCCACCATCAGCTTCATCAAATAACCCCTTACTATCATTCATAGCTCCTGTAAAAGAGCCTTTTTTATACCCAAATAGATTACTGGTTAACAAGTCAGGATTATCAGCATATTCAGCACAATTAAAATGAACAAAATGAGCTGACTTTTGTAAAAATCCTTGAGCAACACAATACTGATAATACGTTTTTGCTAACCGACTTTTCCCAACTCCCGTTGGTCCAGTTAACAAGACTGGTAACCCTAACGGGGGGTACCCCGCAGCAGCCTTTAATTTATTAACGGCTGTTAATAGTGATTCATTATGACCAATTAACTGATCAAAGGGATCAGCAACAGTATTTTGGCTTAAATCATGTTGTAAATCAGCTATCGTCTGATATTGATCCTTTAAAGTTACTTGGTAATTTATTTCTAAAACTTTACGATCCCAAAAAATTACAGGACGAGAATTAATTTTTAAAGCAATTTGAGATTTTACTAGGCGATTTAAATAATGGCTAATAGTATTACGTTTTACTTGAAATTTTTCAGCAAGATATTGCGCTGTAACTGGGTGCTTTAACCAATCTTTTTGACTAGTAATTTGCTTTAATAGCTTAATAATCTCCCCTTCGATCATCTCATTTCTCTTCCTAGCTCATAAGCTTATACAAAATAATAAGTTTAAAATCTAAATTGATAGCGATCCGCAAGAATATATTGTTCCCCTAAATGAACTAATTCGTTATTTTCATCTTTAACTTTCATTTCCAATTTGAATAAAGGAAAACCTAAACTTTTATTTAGCAATTTAGCTGCTTGTTGATTACTTGGAGTCATACTGAGAATTGTATCTTTAGCTTGTAGCTTTTTGATTCCAAAACGTGATTGAAGCAAGCGATAGAGTGATTTACTTAAATCTAATTCTGCTAAATCCGAAAACCGGGGAAGTGGATAAAAATTACGTTCAAACATAATTGCTTCTCCATCCACTTTACCTAAGCGTTGGACTCTTAACATGGGACTTTTACCATAATCGTCCCAATAACGTTGGGGCGGTAAACCCTTATTAATACTTATTACTTCATAACTAGGAACAAAGCCGTTAAATCGAACCACTTGTGAAAAACTTTCAACACGTGATTGGCAAAGAAGACGATTTACTTTTGGTGGTTTACGAACAAAGCTACCTTTTCCTTGAATTTTTTCAATCAGTCCTTCAGCAACCAAACCATTAATTGCGTTACGTAAAGTTACTCGACTTACTTGATAGTATTTTTGTAATTGGATTTCATTAGGGATTTGAGTATTATCGGGATATAAACCTTGAATAATTTTTTGTTTCAAATCCTCACGTACTTTTTGATACAAAATTTCTGACATTGCAGTTCCTATATTCATTTTTTTGATACGTATTAATACGTTTTTATTATAACCGGTTTTTATTAAAATTCAAAATTATTCATAAATTATCATTAATATTAAACTATAATTGTTAAAATAGCTGTATATTTATAATTAAAAAACAATAAAAAAAATATAAATCCTCAAACTAAAAGGATTTATATTAATTCTAATTTTTTAATTTTTAATTTATGGCTTGCATCATTTCTCTAAAATTATTAAAAATTCGATCAGCCTCTTTTTGATCAACCAGATAATCGCGCGGTTTCAACGCCCAAGTTTGGATCCCAGCAGTTTTTGCAGCTTGAATTCCAAACTTACTGTCTTCAATTACAATACAATCATTATGATCAACCTTAATTTTCTTTAAAGCATGTAAATAAATATCAGGTGCTGGTTTATTATGTCTTACTTCCTCGCCACTTAAAACAAAATCAAAATAAGACCCGATTTGACAATCAACTAACATTTTTTGAATATTAGCTAAACCACCTGCTGATGCTAGAGCAATAGTTCGATTTTGAGATTTCAATAATTTCAAAAAATTTTCAACATCTTCATTTAAATAGGGGGCAAAATTAATTGGTTCCCTTGCTTCAAATGCTTCACATTCACGCCTTAGTTTTGCACGTCTTTGCGGATCATGAACTAACACTTCCCAAACATGATCTGTACCGCTACCTAAATAATCATTAATATCAGTAGAATCAGGTTGAATTTTATTTGCATTAAAATAAGCCATTCGGCGATTGAAGTACATCTTTTCGGAATTAACCAAAACCCCATCCATATCAAAAATAAAAGCTTTAGTCATTTACTTATCCCCCTTTGTACCAAGTAATTAAGGCTTTTGTTGAAATATTTCTATAATTTTATCAACTAAAATTTCCGCAATTTTGATCTTAGGTAACAATTCCGTTGTTGTCTGATTATTAGCAGCATCAATTAATGTAACTTGATTAGTTTCACTATTAAATCCTACTTGAGGTTTACTAACATCATTAGCCACAACTAAATCCAGCTGTTTCTGTTTTAGTTTATGTTCGGCTTGCATTAATAAATTTTGGGTTTCAGCTGCAAAACCCACCGTAATTTGGTGAGGTTGCTTAATTTTTGCTACATCTATTAAAATATCAGGAGTTTTAGTTAATTCTAAATACCAACTCGGTTCGATATCGACTTTTTTTAACTTATGTTGAGCAGGATTAGCACATGTAAAATCAGCAACAGCTGCTGCCATCACTAAAATACGACTTTTAGGAAATTCAGCTAAAACGGCATCATGCATATCTTTTGCACTAGTCACTTTGACTAATTTTACCCCTGCCGGTACCTTAAGATTAGTTGGCGCTGAAATCAAAGTAACTAGTGCCCCTTTTTGTTGCAATACTTTAGCTACAGCATATCCCATTTTACCAGAAGAATCATTTCCCAAAAAGCGTACCGGATCAATTCGTTCATGGGTGCCCCCTGCAGTTACTATCACTCTTTGTCCCTTAATGGGACTTGGAGAAGCTAAAGTAGCATCAATTTGGGCAATTAGCTCTTCAGGCTCAGCCATCCGCCCTTTGCCCTCATAACCTTCAGCTAAGAACCCCTTACCCGGTTGAACAATCCGAACTCCATCATCTTTTAAAATCTTCAAATTACGTTGCACGGCACAGCTCGCCCACATCTGATCGTTCATTGCTGGAGCAACTAGTTTAACAGCTGAAGTTGTCATTAAAGCAAGACTTGCAAAATCATCAGCGATGCCTTGAGCCATTTTTCCAATTAAATTAGCACTTGCTGGAGCAACAATCGCTAAATCTGTCCATTTTGCTAAAGCAACATGATTAATTACCTTTGGATCTCTTGAATCAAATGGATCAGTTAAAACTCGATGTTTCGATAAAGTTTGAAAGCTTAAAGGAGTGATAAACTTTTGTGCTGCAGTTGTCATGACTATTTGCACATGAGCTTTAGCTTTAATTAATAGTCGACATAAAATTAAAGCTTTATAAGCAGCAATACTCCCAGTAACATAAATTGTAATATTTTTATTCTTCAACATAGTTTTATTATCCCACCCATATTAGATTTACCATTTTTTTCAACTTTTAATCTAGTTATTTGGTAAAACTTTCTAATTTAAAAACACTATTGAAAATAATCAGCTTGAAAATCAAAACTAATATATTTTAAAAGGCTTTATTAAAATTAATCTTATACTACCTTCAACTTGTCTAATTTTAATACCATCTAAAATTTTTTCCATTACTGCTAAAAAGAATAATTAATAACATTTTAACTTTATCGAAAACAATTATCGATTAAAGAATAAAAGAAGGCTGTTTAATAACAAATAATCAAGCAATGTTCTTTCATTAATATGCTATTCTCTTTTTTTACAAATTTTAAAAAATATAGATTATCAAAAGTTTTAATCTTTAATTCATAAATAATCAAAATTATTTTCTTATCTTTTTTTAAAATCTGCTATAATTTTAAAAGTTTCAACCTGAGATAAAAAATTATATTTGATCTTTAAATAAAAGGATTTTAAATCCTGGACTAAATTAATAAAGTTGAAGCTTTTTGCATAACTAGTAGGTAAATTGTTTTTTACTCTTTTTTTTGATATCATGCGGTTAGTAATTAATCACTCTTAACTACTAGAAAGGACTCTAATGAAAAAAAGGTTGAATACTGACTTAAATTATTGGTACGAAACCGCTCAAATGCCTGATAGTAAAAGAAAAGTATTAGCTTCTGCAATTAAATTGTTTTCTACACAAGGATACGATAAAACGAGTACGCTTGAAATTTCTAAAGATGCTAAAGTAAGTCAAGCAGTAATCTTCAAATATTTTCATAGCAAAAGAGAACTACTCCAAAGTATCTTACAACCGATTATTGAAAATTTAATTCCTGTTTATGCCGACAAATTTCTTCATGAAATGAAAGAAATGAAGTTCACTCACGATCAAGCTGAAGAGGGAATTTACTACTTAATCCGGGAAAGATTTTACTTTTTATATCAGAATAAAGAAGTAGTAATTATCATTATGTCTCAAGCTTTAATTAATGATGATATCAAGAATTCAATAATCAAAGCTTTTAACAAACAGCAAGATAAATTGATGCGTTTGATGTGGTTAAAATACAAAGACCTCACCAGATGTAACAAAAGAGCTGGTTTTCAAAACTTTGTTGAATTAATCGTAACCCAACTGATTAGTTACTTCATTCAAGTAGTTAAATTAGCTCCTAACCATAAATACAATTTTGAAAAAGATCTTCGGAGATTTGCTCGTAATGTTTTCCTCACACTCTAAGGATAAAAAGAAAATTAAAACTACTTTTTACCACAAGTTTGACGAAGATGTAGTTCAATTAAAACATCAAGATTATCAACTGCCGTTAAATTATAATTACGATACTAAACGTTGGTCATACAAACTTTTAGCTCCCCTAGTTAGTTTATTAGCTTGGATATTAGGATGGTTTTATGCTAAATTCTTTTTACATTTAAGTTTTAAAAATCAAAAAATATTGAAACCATATCGTAAAACTGGTTATTTTGTTTATGGTAACCATACTTTACCTGAAGGTGATGGCTTTACTATATTTCTACTAGTTCCCCTAACAAAAGTTGCAGCAATAGTTGCACCTGAAAATTTAGCTATTCCCATACTAGGAAAATTGTTACCTTACGGTGGAGTTGTTCCCATACCGAGTAGTCGAAAACAAATTTTAGATTTTAATCAAGCAGTAAATACTAAAATTGCCCAAAAAAAGGCAATGTTTATCTATCCCGAAGCCCATGTTTGGCCATACTATCGAAAAATTCGTCCTTTATCTTTAAGTTCTTTTCACTATCCTATAGAAACTCAATCTCCGGTCTTTTGTAAAACTACAACTTTTCAAAAACGAAAATTTGGTAAGAAACCAAAGATTACCGTTTATCTCGACGGGCCGATTACGTGGAATCAACACCGCTCACGCATGGCCCAAGAACGAGAACTAAGAGATAAAGTACAAAAACAAATGGAAAGGCGTAGTCAATTAAGTACCTATGAATATATTAAGTATCAAAAAATTATTGATTAGTAAGGAGGTAAGTAAAACTTGAACATATTATATTGCGGTGATAGCAATATCCAAGATGGGTTAACGACTTCAGTTCTATCGCTCATCAAAAATGTTGCAGGCCATTTAAATATTTATGTTTTAACCGCACAAATTACTTACCGAAAGAAACATTATCTACCGATTGACGACCAAACGATTGCGCTTTTAGATCAGCAAGTAAAAAAGAAAAATCCCCAAAGTAGTGTTATTAAAGTGGATTTAACTTATTTATTCAATCGTGAAAAACCAATCATAAATATGGCAACAGTCTTTACCCCTTATTGCATGCTGCGCTTATATGCAGATGAAGTTTCTCAAATTCCTGGACGAATTCTATACCTCGATACCGATGTTATGTGCTGTCAGGATTTTAGTGATTATTACTACCAAAATTTAGATAATGTAGAAATTGTAGGAACCCTAGATCACTATGGTAAATGGTGGTTTCATCATCAAGCTCAGATGTTTGATTACTTAAACTCCGGTGTTTTATTGTTAAATTTAGAGTTAATCCGAAAAACTGGATTATTTGCCAAATGTCGTAAACTCTGTCGCAATCATTGGATGTTTATGCCAGACCAAACGGCTATCAATAAACTTTGCCACACTAAACGCATCGTTGGTGATCAATTTAACGAGCAACATCAAACTACCAGTGAAACAGTTTTTCGCCATTTTTCTACCAGCTTGCATCTTTGGCCAATTTTTCACTTACAAAAGGTTAAACCTTGGCAAGTAAATCGCATGCATAACCAATTAAAAGAACATCAATTTGATGATGTTTTAAAGCAATACCAAATTTTAAAAAAAGTAAAGGAACATAAGTAAAATGAATAAAGTAATTCCCATTTTTTTTGGCATCAATGATCAATATGCACCTTTTCTCGCTGCATCTTTAAGTTCACTAATCGATCACGCTTCACCAGATGATCATTACGAAATTACTATTATCCACCAAGATTTAGCTCCAGCTAATCAAGAAAAATTAGCACAACTTGCACAAGATAATATTCAAATTAACTTTAAAAAACTAGAACGTGATTTACAAAATGATTTGAATAATGACCAAAATCCTCTGCGAGCCGATTTTGTAACTTTTACCATTTACTATCGCCTATTCATTGCCGATATGTTCCCTCAATATGATAAAGGAATTTATATTGATGCAGATACGATTATTAATCGCAACCTAGCAGATCTTTTTAATCAAGATTTAGGAGATAATTTAATTGGTGCCGTACCAGATGCTTTTATTACCCATGATCCTCACGGACGCCATTATGCTCAAGAAGCTTTAGCTGTAGATAAGAATTTTTATATCAATTCTGGAGTCTTACTTATGAATCTTCGAGAATTAAGATTGCAACATTTTAGCGAAAAGTTTCTCAATTTACTAAATAAATATCATTTTAAATTAATTGCTCCAGATCAAGATTATTTAAACGCAATGTGCTTTGGTAAAGTTCTTTATCTTGATCCTCGTTGGGATATTCAAACTGAACACATTATTTCTTTAGACTTTAAGCCTAACTTAATTCACTATAACCTTTTTGGTAAACCATGGAATTATGATCAAGTAGCTTTTGAAGATTTATTTTGGCAAGCTTCTAAAAAAACGCCATACTATGAACAAGTCTTAAAAATTAAAAACGAGTATTCTCAAGCACAAAAACAACACGATCGTGAACGTAAAGATTTATTAATGTCAAGAATTATTTCAACCCCTGATACTGCAGTAACCTTTAAAAAAATTGCTGCTAAAGGCGTGGATATTCGCGTATGATTATCGGCGGTAATAAAAAAGCGGTAATTGATAATATTAAAGAAAAAGCTAACCAGCAAAAATTCAACGATAAAGTTGAAGTGGGTGATCCAGTTTTAGACCCAACTGACGAGAAACAATTGATCGCTGATTTTCTAAAACATCGAAAAACTCTCGATTATTGGTTTAAAAATCTTATCGCTCGTTCAATAATGCGGGTGATCACATTATTCGTTAATTATCATACTAAAATTAAATCTGCCGAAAAAATAAAAGATCTACCAGTAGGTGCAATTATTACCAGTAATCATTTTAATCCTTTGGATAATACTACAATTAGAAAGTTAGCTGCGAAAAAGCATCGTCAACTTTTTGTACTTAGTCAACCTACTAATTTAAAAATGACAGGAATTCTGGGATTCTTAATGAATTATGATGATATCATTCCCCTAAGTAAGAGTTTTGCCTATCTTGGAAAAATTTTACCCCAATTACTAAACAAAGTTTTTAGTAAAGGTAATTATTTACTAATCTATCCTGAACAAGAAATGTGGTTCAACTATCGCAAACCGCGGCCACCTAAAAGAGGGGCTTATTATTATGCTGCAAAAATGCAAGTTCCAATTATTTCTTGTTTTGTTGAAATTAAAGATCAAGTAAAAAAAGACAACGATCAATTCAAGAAGGTAAACTATATTGTTCATGTCTTACCAACAATTTATCCTGATCCGCAAAAAAACATTGAAGCTAATACCAATACCATGATGGCCAAAGATTACAAGCAAAAATGTCAAGCTTATGAACAAGCTTATGGATGCAAATTAGATTATCATTTTACTGCTAAAGACATTGCTGGATGGTGTGAAAATTGAAAATTGAATTATTTAGTAAAAATATATTGAATCATTTTAAAACGATGCTATAATAATTGTTGGAGGTGCAAGAATGTGTGGTCGCTATACTTTCGAGCTAAACCTAGTTAAGGAGATTGATAAAATCTATCAATTAGCTAAACAAAATGGTTACCAACCGGCAACCGGCGAAATCTTTCCTGGTAGCGACCCGGCATTAGTTATCAGTAAAGACAATAAAATTAGCGTTGTTGCAATGGAATGGGGCTTCCCAGGTTTTAAACCCCATCAAGCTTTAATTAACGCTCGTAGTGAAACGGTTTTGGAAAAACCCCGATTTTCTAAACCCTTTCTTACACAGCGTTGTGTGTATCCTACAACTGGTTTTTTTGAATGGAATCCCCAACATCAAAAATACTGGTTTAATTACACTGACAAACCCCAAGCGCTTTACATTGCAGGATTTTATAATTTCTTTAAGGATACCCCTAAAAGTATTTTATTGACCACTGTTCCGACACCTTCAGTTAAAGAAATCCATAGTCGGATGCCTTTAATTTTAAAAAAATCCCAGATCAAACCATGGTTAAACGATCGTGATTTTGCAAGAAAAGTCCTTCAGAGTTCGATGCCTGATTTATATAAATCGGCACAAGATTAATGCTCATCCAGTTATTTTCTCCTTTTTAAATTAGTTAAAGTTAGTTTTGACCGCGATTCATGAATTTAAATTTTTTCCATTAAAATTAAATCACTTCGCAAAGTAAAATCCCGCTTTTTCGATCCTCGAAAAAACGGGTTTTTTGAGTTTATAAATTATAATTTTTAATATCAATAACCTAATTAACATCTAAATAATATTAGATGTTAATTAATTTATTCAGAACTAGGTTCCGAAGCAATGATTTGCAAGTCACCATTTAACTCCCAATTTTTAATGCCTGCTGGCATAATAAGATGATCACCTTTTTTCAAAGGATAGGATTTTTGATTTGTTATTAAAGTACCTTGACCATCAATAACTGAAAGTAATGTATAAGCGGCTTGTTGATGGGTCAATTCTTGCCGATCCTTAATTTGCCATTGCCAAACACAAAAATGTGGTGATATTGGCGGTTTTACATAGGTGGTAAATGTTGATTTTCCTCTCTTTTCGGTCTCAATATCTAATTTCGGATCAACACTAGGGACTGTAGTAACGTCAATTGATTGTTTTAAATGTAATTTTCGTTTTTCTCCCGTTTTTTCATCAACGCGATTATAATCATACAAACGATAAGTTGTATCACTAGATTGCTGGGTTTCTAAAACCATAATTCCCTTATTTAAAGCATGAATTGTTCCACTGGGAACGAATACAAAATCTCCTGTTTTAACTGGATATTTACGTAGCAAATGTTCCCAATCACCATTTTCAATCATTTTTACTAATTCTTCTTTAGTTTGAGCATGATGCCCATAGATTAAATATGAGCCTGGATCAGCTTGAATAACATACCAGCATTCAGTTTTTCCTAATTCATGTTCATGAACAGCAGCATATTCATTATCAGGATGAACTTGTACTGAAAGACTATCATTAGCGTCTAATATTTTAGTTAATAATGGAAAAACTTTTTCTTTAGGATTACCAAAATAATCAGGATATTTTTGATAAACTTCATTTAAAGGCATTCCTGCCAAAGCTCCATTTTTAATCTTACTTAACCCATGAGGATGAGCGGAAATTGCCCAACATTCCCCAATCTTGCCCTCAGGGATCGAATAATCAAAAACGGTTTCCAATTTACGTCCGCCCCAAATTTTAGGAAGAAAAAAAGGTGATAAAAATAGTGGTTCCATTAAATAATTTTGCCTCCTTATATGTGTGTAATAAAATTAATAACGATTATCTCTATTATAACTGAATAAATGCGGTTTCACATTAATGCTGTCTTGAAGAAAAAAGAATCTAAATTGCACATTCTAAAGAATTAACTTCATAATTAACATCTGATTTTGATCTTTTACTCTTTCAAATCCTGCATTTTCATATAAATGAACGGCAGCCTTATTTGCTTTAGTAACACATAAGGATAAACCCGTGAAATTATGCTGATTTGCAAGGTTAAGAAAACTAGCTAAGAGCTGCGTACCATATCCGCGATGTTGAAACTGTGGTCTAATTGCCATTATTAACTCCGGGAAATCTGCTTGAACGTAACCGTAACCCTTAATTAAACGACACCAAATCATTCCGATTGGCTTTCCTGTGTTAACAGTTATAACTTGTCCATAGTCATAAACACCCTGCCCAAAATTCTGATAATATATATTCAATTCCGGACGCTGTAAAGAATCTAGTGATCTAGATTCATAAGTTACCATTGAAAACATTTGCTTTAAAAAGTCAAAATCTCTAGGTTGATAATTCCTAATTTTCATAGGTTACTTTAAATTCCTTTAATATCGCTTGGTTAGTTTCAATACTTTCTGGCCACTCCCAATTACTTACATTGAAAACATGACCTAAATGTGTTCCTTGATCTTTGGTCCAAAGCTTAGTAATAAAGTGATAATGATTTTTTTGTAAAAGTCCAATTAAGAAATCAGTTTGCGAAATAAAGCGGTCTTGACCGCCACCAATAACCATTACTTTGGGCATTACTGTACCATCACCAATAATCTCAGAAAAATTATAAGGTACTTGGTCTTGATCAAATAATTGTATGTAAGTTTCAGCAACCTCCTGAAACCAAGGATCAGAGACTTGTTTTAAATTTTTTGGTTCAACAACGCCACAAGTAATTGCTACTAAATTAAATGAAAAATCAAGTGATTTTACTTGATAAATTTCTTGTAACTTTGGTTGTTGCTGAATTGCCATCACCAAAGCCGCAAGATGACCACCAGCAGAATCACCGGTCAAAAGTACTCGCCTTAAATCAAAACCACGCCCACGACCATACTTAGCTAACCAATGTAAACTCGAAAAAACATCTTGCACCATAGCTTTTATCCCGACTTCTGGGAATAATCGATAACTCATTGCCATCACTGCAAAACCTTGGCTAGCCAGATAACGACAATAATTATTATTTAAATTACAATCGCCATACATCCAACCGCCGCCATGAATATCAATAATTGTTGGTAAAAGTCCTATTCCTGTTTTCTCAGGATAATAAAGATTTAAACGCTGATAACTCGTACCATGAGGTACATAACTATAGTCCGTTTCCAAGCGACTGCCGCTAGGTTTGGGTTGATAATAAAACTTTTGACGGTCTTGAGCTAAATTTTGTTCCCAATGTTGCTTTAATTTATTGATAGCTGAATTCAAAACAATTTCCCTTTCCCAAATTTTTAAAATAAAAATAATAATTTTAACTAAAAAAAGATATCTTATGTTATCTTAATCCTAAATATAAAAAGGGGGAAGAATTTTAATTGGCTAAAACACTTTACTTAATGCGTCATGGAGAAACTTTATTTAATTCACAACATCGAATTCAAGGTTGGAGTGATTCACCTCTAACTTCCAAAGGTATTAAGCAAGCTAAAATTGCAGCGCATTATTTTCCTAATCATCAAATAAAGTTAGAAAGTGCATATTGCTCAACTTCTGAAAGAGCTAGTGACACCATTGAACTTATTACTAAACTGCCATACAAACGACTAAAAGGATTACGGGAATGGAACTTTGGCGTTTTCGAAGCGGAACACGATTATCTATATCCTGTAGGTCATGATACCGAATTTTTTGCTAGTTTTGGTGGTGAAAGTGAAACTCAAGTCCAACAGCGCTTTAATCAAACTATGTTAGAAATTATGCATCATGATCCTGCAAAAACGATTCTTGTAGTTTCGCATGGCAATTCGATTCGAAGCTTTACTCATTTTTGGCACAAAAATAAAATTAACCCGGAACAATTAACACTCGATAATTGCTGTATTTTAAAATTTACTTTTGAACAAAACACTTTTACTTTTCAAAATATCTACCATTGCGATTTTAGTAACATTTCTTAAATTCAAAAAGGAATAGTTCTCTTTGAGATTAAAAATTAATAAAGGATAAATTATTCTAAAAAATAATTTATCCTTTATTTTTTAACTAAAATGAATCTAAAACAATAAATTTAAGCTTTTTTTGATGATAGTTTCCATTCGCAAATCCCAAAAACAGCATTAAATAAATAAATTAAATATTGAACAGCAATAATGATATTGTTTGTATAAAGATTTAATCCCACAACTAATACATTTAAAATTACCCATAAATACCAATTAAATGAATAACGCATCATTAATAGCAATTGGGCCACGACACCTAAACCAAATACAAAGCAATTAGTAATTAACTGATAAATCGTATTTTTGGCACCAACAGCTCCCGTTAAATAAACATTTAAAAAGACTGCAAAAATTAAGAAAATCAAAGCATACAAAAAGGCATTTTCGCTTAGTGAACGCACTTTAACATTTTTGTTGCGGTCTTCGTTTTTATGCCAGGTAATTAAACCATAAATATGTGTACCAAAATAATAGAAAGATGGTAAAGCTGCACCAATATTACCCCCCAAAAAATTAGCACAACATTCGGCTATATTAGCAAGCATTCCTAAAACGTTACCTAAATTTTTTCGTTTTGCCAACAAAATAACACAAACCAGACCACACATTGCTCCAATGTAAGAAATAACATACCGAAAATTGAAATGAGAAAAAGGATCAGTGTAAAGAAAAGCAAAGGTAACACAAATAATACAAAAATACGGATACAACTTATGACGACCAATAGAAATTATGACATTGCTTATTTTATTCATGGTAGCACTCCTCATCATTAATCAATTGGTTAACTAAATCAATACATCGTAAGTAGCGTTCTTCATAGTCATTTGAAGAAATCTCAATGTAAGCAATATTATTCTTTTCTAGAATTGAAATCAGTAATTTTTGAAAATCCTTACGTTGATCCGGACTACCAAGATGCCTTAACCCATCTGCAACCCAAGGCATATTATTATCTAATAAAATTACTAAATCAAAATGATAATTATTGATCATTGCTTGTAAAAATGGGTGTTCTTTACCTTCATATTTTTTACAAAAAGCCTGAGTAGTAACGAAATCAGTATCAATAAACGATATTCTATTGGCATGTTTAATTGCAAAGTCAATATCCTTGGCATGCCCCATCGCAATTTTAGCGTAATCCGTATATTGTAGTGCTCGCTCATCTCCTCCAAGATGAGAAAAAACATAATGTCGACCATATTCCCAAGCACTAGTCGTATTAAATAAATTAGCTAATTTATTAACTAAAGTTGATTTTCCACTTGATTCACCTCCTAAAATTGCAACTGTTCTCACAAAAAAAGGTCTAACTTCCGTGGGAATATATTGCCAATTTTTTAATGGAGCTTGACGAATTTGGGTGGCACTAACTGGCATAAATTGGCGACTAGGATCAATAAGGATAGTATCTAAATTAAATAATTTTTGATACATTGCAACATCTTGAGGTTCACTTGAATAGATGCGATTAGGTTTAATTCCCTTTTCTTGAAATAGCTTTTTTACTCGCTTGCTCCACTCTACCCAACCATTAGGATAAGGAGGGATACCGTCTTCTTCCAATAATTCAATATGAACATTCTCCTGATACTTAAAAGTTTGTAGTAGCCAACGAATACGATCATTAATTGTTGGCTGATGGGACATAGCACTTTGCTTAAATAGTTTTTCATCGCGATTCATATCTGAACAAAGAACTACATAAAGTTCATCTACTTGACTAATTGCTCGTTGAATTAAGTAAATATGGCCAGTATGTAAAGGGTAAAATTTACCAAAAATAACCCCAATTTTTTTATCTTTAGCAGGTTCTTCAACTTTTAAAAATTGTTGAAGAGATTCCAATTTTTGGGCACTTGGATTTTTAATTTTGTTATTGATAAGTTGGCTTAAATATCCCTTTGTCATCTGACAGGAATCAGCAACTGTTTGTAAGGATAATCTCTTTCTTTTTATTGCTTGCTTTAAATAACTAAAATCACTCATAAAATTTTCTCACTTCTTTTAGTTTTATATACAATACAAAATTTACAATAAATAGTATTATTGTTCAATATTTTAAACAAAAATATTTAATATTTTACAAATTAAGAAAAAAATTAATAAAAAAGAAAACTTAATTTATCAATCCAAAATCGAACTGATAATTAGTTTCTTTTTACGTTTTCTATTTCATTTAAGCTTTTATGCTTACTTTCCTTATCAAGTAATTTATCTCTTTGATTATTTAACATCTTTTTTTCCGATTAGTTTCAGCAAAAAGGTTAATTAAAATTGTTTAAAAATTCATTAAGTTAATATTATGAACAATTAGTAATTTTAGAAATGAAAAATTAGTGATAAAACGCAGTTTAAGCTTTAAACAATCTTCTTCATTAGATTATGATATAATAAGTTTAAAATTAATTATATTATTTGATTTTAAAAAAAAAAACGGGGATTACTTATGTCAGCTAATTCATCTAATTCTAAACACTTATATTTTTCAAATGATTGCAACTTTCCTAAAGAATACGAATGGTATATTGCTTTAGGATCTATTTTAAGTGCTTATAACGGCGACTACGTTAATGATCTAAAAACTTTTTATCATATAAAATGGATTGAAAATGGTTTGTCAAAAATGTGGGATATTAAAGACAATAAAACTTTTAAAGATACTGCAAATTGGTTAATTGAAGAAGGACATCGAACAAAATATTTACCTAGACTTGATTTACTTAAAAGGTACCGTTTTGAAATTGAAAATGCCAACATTTTTTTTAGAATTCTTTTTAAGATATTACCAGATTCAGCAATATCCTATTATCAAAAGAAAAATAAGAATCACATTCGTGATATCAAAAATAGCGATAATCTAAATTATAAATATTTCGGCAAACTTCTCCAAATAGCTGTAGAATATCTTGATCTTTATCAAAAGAATATTGGAGATTATATTCAGGTTGATAGCTTATTAGCTTGGGATGCAGTCCGTTTAATAAATATTAGCCGCTGGGCTTTAAATTGTAATTACATCAACGAAGAGGAATTTTATTATTATATAAGTCAAATTAAAGAACCAATCCAAAATACTTATGACAACTGGCAACAAATTGCCCTTGCTTATGCAACTGCTGCTATTATCTGGCATCCAGTAAAAAGAAGAGCGAAATCCTTTCCTATAGCTTTAGGTGAATTACTAAATGATGAACGATCACTTTTAGTTACCTGTCCCTTTAAATAAAACGGTAACTAATGAGGAAACGATTATTCAGACGTATTTTTACCCCTTTAACTTTAATCATTATTTATTGATAAAATAATGTAATTATACTAAAAGAAATACACTATTGTATTTTGGAAATAGATTACAAAATTTTTATATATGATAACTCTAGAAATGCTATATTTTTATTAAATTTATTTAATAAAAAGCCAGAAGTTTTAAATTCTGGCTTTTTAGTTACATTCTTTTTAGCTTAAATGTAGTTTTTTAATAATATTTTTAAAATAACGAGAGATTTGTATGGTTAGTAATTCAATTTAGTAAATAAACCTGAGTACTTTTTCAATACTTGTTGATCAACTGCATGATGAACAACCACCTTGCTTTTAAGTTCTAGATTTTCATTTAAAAAATTTCTATACTCATTATGCACCAAAAGGTCTTCTTCAGTAACATACTAATTTTTGATGTCTTGTACCGTAAAGTTTTCGTTCAATCGTTTATTACGTTAAATTATTCCAGTATTGATGAGATCCATACTCAACATATTTTAATCTGTATCTTATAAATTTGATTGACCACATTTTCAAATTGTTTTTGATATTCTTCTCTTGAGTTTTTTAATTTTTCCCTATAATTACTAATTATTTCATTTAAACAAAGAGAATTATTTAATTTTGCAGCAATAATACCTATGCAAGATCTATATGGATAAAG
>CALYQJ010000016.1 GCA_945285405.1 uncultured Lactobacillaceae bacterium
AAGGAGAGTACAGGATTTGAACCTGCGCGCCGGTATTAGCCGGTTCGCCGGATTTCGAGTCCGGTGCATTACCACTCTGCCAACTCTCCAACACAATGCTATATAGTAGCATTTTTTTAATTGTTAAGCAATATTAAATTGGATTATGGTAAAATTCACTATATACAAAGTATCACATGGAGTTAAAATGAAAAATTTGGTAAAGAATTTTCCTTTTATTTTTAATAGCGTCTATATTTTAGCTATTTTTATAGAAGTACTAATCTTGATATTTAGTAATATTCAACAATTTAATTATTCAAGATTTATTAGTTCATATGTAGAAGTAGGTAATACATTTTATATTTTACCATGGATAGGATTATTAATTAATATTATTTCTTATTTAATGAACTTAGACGATGGTTGGATTTTGGGAGGATGTTTAGCAGGAATTGCTGGATTTTTGGTCTTAGCAATTTTACCAGAACTCTTTTTTATCGGTTTAATTTGTTTATGGTTAGGGATATTCTTGTTTTATCGTTCCTTTACTAAAAGGAGGCAACGCGTAGTTAATCATGCCGATTTTAAATAAAACTATGTCGAGTTGAAATATCAAAAAAAAAGTGTATAATTTTTAATTGTAGTTTAAGTAGAACCATGGTTCTCACCTATGTTAATCCTCTGGGTATCTTTCATTTTTCATTGATGAAGATGTTTGAAGCAGGATTAAAAGATCCTGTTTATTTTTTTGATTAAGATTTTTAAAGTCGAGGTGAAAGCAATAGCTAAAAATATGATCGTAAATGAAGGGATTAAAGCGCGTGAAGTGCGTTTAATCTCTAATACTGGCGAACAGCTTGGAGTAAAAACTAAAGAGGAAGCAATTCACATTGCTCGAGAACACGATTTAGACGTTGTTTTAGTTGCTCCTAATGGAAGACCGCCGGTTGCTAAAATCATGGATTACGGTAAATATCGTTTTGATTTGGAAAAGAAAAATAAAGATTCTAAGAAAAATCAAAAAACGGTAAGTGTTAAAGAAATTCGTTTAAGTCCTAGTATTGATCAAAACGATTTTCGAACAAAGTTAAATAATGCCCGTAAATTTTTAACTAAAGGAAATAAAGTCAAAGCGAGTATTAGATTTAAGGGTCGTGCAATCACTCATAGTGAAATTGGAAGAAAAGTTTTGGAAAATTTTATTGAACAAACTAAAGATATTGCAACCGTTGAATCTCATCCCAAGATGGATGGTCGGAGTATGTTTTTAATGTTAGCTCCTCGTGTTGATAAAAATAACAAATAGAGAGGTAATTATGCCAAAGTTTAAAACTCATCGTGCTTCTGTTAAGCGTTTTAAAAGGACTGGTAATGGCGGTTTAAAGAGATCTCATGCTTTTACGTCACATCGTTTTCATGGTAAAACCAAAAAGCAAAGAAGACAACTAGCAAAACCAGCAATGGTAAGTCATTCTGATATGAAACGCATTGGTAGAATGCTAACAAATATGAAGTAGAGGTAAAAAATGGCAAGAGTAAAAGGCGGACCAGCCGCACGTAAAAGAAGAAAGAAAATTCTAAAACTTGCTCGGGGTTATCGTGGAGCAAAACATTTACAATTTAAAGCTGCTCATTCTCAGCTTTTTGTATCATATCGTTATGCTTTTCGTGATCGGCGACAAGTAAAAAGAGACTTTCGAAAATTGTGGATAGCTCGAATTAACGCTGCTGCAAGGTTAAATGGCATTTCTTATAGTCGTTTAATGCATGGATTAAAATTAGCATCAATTGATTTAAATCGAAAAATGCTCAGTGAGATTGCAATTTCTGATCCTGAAGGATTTTCTGATTTAGTTCAAAAGGCAAAGGCTCAACTTTAGTTGATAATACTTTAATTCATTGACTGACATCTAATGATGTCTTTTTTTCTGCTCTCAAATTAGTCTTTTGAATTTACTTGTGCGATAATAAAATCATGTCATTCATGGAATATTTAGAAGCATTTAGCCAAATTTGTTTGATTTTACCATCTACAATTAAAAATAAAATTACACAAATTCAATTTGCAATAAAAGCTTTTAATAATCAAAGTTATCCCAAAAAAGCATTACCGTATTTGCCTTTATCAGAAAGTGATGTTATTGAATTAATTAGATTAAATTGGTCTGGCACTTCTCATGAAGAACTACTTGAAAAAGAGATAAGTAAATTAGATCATCTATTGTGCAATTTTCGATATGTCGTTTGGCAAAATTTAGGTATTTATGCAATTTTAAATGAACTTTTATTGGATGAGATAATCAAAATGAATTTTATCGTTTCACCAATTTTGGAATTAGCTTCTGGCAATGGCTTTTTAGCTTCAAGATTGTCATATCGCAAATTAGAAGTAAGTGCTGTTGATAATGGAGAATATATTAAAGATACGCCATCAGATAATAGTTATTATCCTATAATTAAAGATGATGCTTTGAGTTATTTGAATAAAAATATTACTAATTTTTCAACAATTATTTTATGCTGGAGTCCGGATAACGATCTTTTGGATTTAAAAGTTCTTCAAAAAATTCGAAGTCAAGATAAATCACTTCGCTTTTTAGTTATTGGTGAAAGAAAAGGAAAAACGAATTCTGCCGAGTTTTGGAAAACAGCTCACTTTACTAAATTGCATCAGATGCTAAAGTTAAATCGGTACTTTTCAGATTTTGATTTGTACCATGATCGAATATATTTTATTGAGTAAAAAATGTGGAAAAGATTTATTAATTTTTTAATGATTGGCTTACTTTTATATGGTTTGATTTTTATATTTAGTCAAAATGATCAGAGATCCAATCGAGTTCGATTAAATAATAATAGTTTATCAACAACAGCTTTAGTTTTTCCTAGTAGGAGTAATACTACTTTGAAAGAAGCTTTAACTGAAATTGAAAAAAAGGCTAAAAAAAATGATCAATTTCAATTTCAGTTTATGACTAATAATAAAGTTGTGTTTGTTTATGCTCATGGATATATGATGAATTTACCATTAACTTCTGGGCGTAATTTCAGCAATGAAGATTTTTTAACGACCGTGCCTTTAGCTTTAGTGGGCAAGGATGTTAAAAAGAATCTTTATTTAACTAGTAATGAAAATTATTATAAATTGGGTAAGCAATATGTTTCAATCATTGGTGAAACAGGATCAAATGAAACAAATAAGTTAAACCGTAAAATTTTTATTAGTGTTAATAGTAGTAATTTACCCCAAAATCCAAAATTAAGGGATTTAACAATTGTTGGTGATGGTCCAAAAGTAGTCGATAAAACTAAAGAATTTCGTCATATTTTTCATGCTTTTAACGAACATAAATATTTATATAGTGAAATACCTTTAATTGGTAGTGGGTGGCTAAAACATAGTTGGCTTTTTTTCTTAATGATTATTGTCATTTTTATTTTACTAATTGTTTTATTTGATTATCAATTTGAATTGGATATTCAGAAATTTCATAAATGGTCAAGTTTAAAGATAATTTTTTTGGATTTATTACTTGTTACTTTAGTTTTATGGATTGGTTTAAAAACTCAGTATATTATGAATCATTATTTTTTAATCTTTTTTATTTATTCGTTGACAATTTTAGGAATAGGAATTAGTCATTATTTGTTACCTTATCAGTTATTAAAAAAATGAATTTACCAAATGATTTTATTCAAAAATACCAAAAACTTCTAAAAAATGAAGCATTTGCTTTTTTATCATCTTTTTCTCAAAAACCAATCAGTGCTTTTCGGATTGAATCTCGACGATTTCATAGTGATTTAAGCATTTATCAACCTATTCCGGAAATTCCATTTGGCTACTATGGTAAAATTTCGGGAAAACAGATTGAGTTTTTATCAGGTGCTGTTTATAGTCAAGAACCTAGTGCGATGTATGTAGCTCAGGTTTTAGCTCCTACGTCTAAAGATTTTGTTTTAGATTTATGTGCCGCTCCCGGTGGAAAAACCACTTATTTAGCTTCCCAGATGGGCAATAAAGGTCGTCTTTTAGCAAATGAAATAGATTTAAAACGTGCAAAGATTTTAACTGAAAATGTGGGGCGAATGGGTTATAGAAATGTGGTGGTAAGTAATGAAACACCAGAAAATTTAGCTAATAAATTTCCTGCTACCTTCTCTAAAATTTTGGTTGATGCTCCATGTTCAGGAGAAGGGATGTTTCGTAAAGATCCAAAGGCGATTCAATACTGGAATTTAGCTTACCCAAAATCTTGTGCCAAAAAACAAAAACGGATTTTAAAAGCGGCATTAAGAATGTTAAGTCCCGGAGGCACATTAGTTTATTCTACTTGTACTTTTTCGCCTGAAGAAAACGAAGGAGTAATTAGCACAATTTTAGAAGAAAATCCAGATTTAAAATTATCATTTATTCCTAATCCGCCAGTTGGGGCTAGACTTGGTGAACCAAGTTTTGGAAATAATAATCCTGAGCTTAGAAAATGTTTACGCTTTTATCCTCATTGTTTTAAAGGAGAAGGTCAATTTATTGCAAAAATTAAAAAAGCCGGTAATTTTTCTAAATCAAAATTAAAAACGCGAATTAGAAATTCACGTTTAACTTCAGAGATTAAAAATTTTAGTGATGTTATTTTAAAAGAATATCTTAAAGATATATTTAGGGTTTCAGATCAATATTACCTTTTAAATCAACATTTTTATGAAGAAGTTAAAAGCCTTCATTTAATTAAAAGAGGAGTAAAAATTGGTAGTATTAAAAAAAATCGTTTTATTCCTCATCAAGAGCTTTTTTTAAGTTTACCACGACAAACTTTTAAACGTATAATTTCTCTTAATGATGAGCAATTTCAAGCATATTGTCATGGCGAAGAATTGAAAATAGGATCAAATGAAACTTCAAAAAGTTGGATTGCATTAAGTTATCAGGATTATATTTTTGCTTTCGGCCATTTAGTTCAAGGTCATATTAAAAACTTTTATCCCAAGAATTTAAGAAATTACTAATTTTTACAGATAAAATTGTTTGAGTTTTGTAAAGTTGGTCAATTGAACTTTTTCCTAACATTAACATGATTTTTGGAATTTCTTCTATCCATTCAGAAATTAATTGATCCAGTTTTTCTGGATTTTTTTTAATTAAAGGGTGTAAAAATGTTCCACTAACGCCTACCATTTTAGCACCTAAAGCATGAGATTTAATTATATCTAAGGGGTTCCTTATTCCGCCACTTGCTATTAAATTGATCGGTATTTTACGATTAATTAAAAGCGATTCAACAGTACTCAACCCCCAATCATTTAAATAATCTAAATTATGTGAAAAATTTTGCTGATTTTCAATCTTTATAAAATTAGTTCCTCCTTTACCAGAAACATCTACATATTTGACTCCAAGATTTTGCAATCTTTTAACGTTGTCATAACTGATTCCAAAACCAACTGACTTAATAATAACTGGTTTAGAAATCTGTTCACATATTTTAGAAATATTATTTGATAATAAAAAGTTGCGGTCACCATCACGATTAATTAATTCTTGGGGAGAATTAAGATGTAATTGAATTGCATTGGCATCAATCATTGCAATTGCATCTTTTACTTGGCTAATATCTTGATTTGCATTTAAATTAGCAATGATAAAACCATGAGGATTAATTTTTCTTACAATTTCAAAAGTATCACGAGTATCTTTTTCTTTTAAAGCAATTTTTTGTGAACCAACAGCCATGGCTAAATCGTATTTTTGTGCTAATGTAGCAAGTTGTTGATTAATTTCTTTAGCTTTAGCTGTGCCACCAGTTATTGCATTGATAAAAAAGGAATGAGGAAATTCCCGATTGAATATTTTTATTTTAGGTTTAATGTCCTTTAAACCTAGTTCTGGAATTAAATCAGGTACTAATCGGATTTCATCAAAATCATTTTTTTGTTGTAAATTATAATTTTTTTCAAATAAACTTAAATGTTCGTTTTTTCTCTGGGCAGATCTATTCAACTAAAGAACCTCATTTTCTAATGGTATAATGCCTGCTTTTTGCCATTTATCTATTAACTTTGGTTTTATTTTTGAAGGGCAAAAAGTAATGCCACAATCACCACCACCGGCTCCTGACTGTTTTGCAGGCAAATTAAAACTATGAGCAATTTTTACTAATTTTTGAAGTTTAGGGGTAAAAATACCTATATTATTTGTTTCGTCAAAATTCCAATATAAGTCAGAAATTTGCTGAAAAACTGCATAAATATTTTTTTGTTTACATAATTTCTGATAAAAATTTAAAGTAAGTTCATTACTTTTTTTTTCAAAAGAGTTTTTTTCATTGTCTAAAAGTTTTTGATATTTACTTACTCCTTCAATTGTGTGATATGGTTGACCAGTAAAACCAATCGCTATATCCAAATTTTTAGGCCATGTAAAAGTTTTAATTAGAGGAGTATCTTCTATACTTTGAGGCTTTTGAAATAAGAGTGGCTTTTGAAAACTTGCTACTGCTAAATCACCATATGAAGTTTGGGCAAAATTCTCTGTTTGTGTTTGTATTGCTAACTTAAAAATTTTTAAAGGTGTTAATTTAATTTGATATAAAGCTAAAATAGCTTTAATTGTTGCTATTTTTACTGCTCCCGAGGATCCCATTCCGAATTTTCCAAAAGTTGAATCCACTAATTGACTTTTGAAAATTAATTTAAAATTTTGTAATTTAATATGATTAAATTCTAAATATTTTTTAATAACAATTAGTGATTGTCCTACTTTTTGCCAAAATTTTGTGAATTTTTGATTAGGTTTTAAATTTATGAAATCAATTCTTAGTACTTTTTGGCCACTAATAATTTCCGAATAATTTAAGAGTGGTTTAGGATTTATTTCAGCTTTTAAGTATCGATTAACAGGAATAATAATCGCATAATGTTTAGGGTTAATTACTGCATATTCTCCGGCAAGATAAAGTTTTCCCGGGACTTTAATTTTAATCAATTAGTTTTGCTCCTTCTCCAGGTAGGCTAATAGTATAGCTAAGATCTTGGAAAGTATTAATAATCTTTGGAACCTGACTTTGTAATGTCAAAAGTTTAATATTTGCTCCAGCGTCTATTGAAATATAAGCAATTAAATTTTTTTCTTGCCGTGTTTTTTGAATTCGTTTAATTAAACTTATTGTTTGGGGTTCCCAATAAATAATTGGTGGCTGAGAACTTAGCATAGTAGCATGCATTTTAAAAGCATTAATTTCAGCTAATTTTAATAAGTCTACCCATTGGTTATTTTTAATAAAGTTCAGAGATTTGTTAAAGTCAGAAGTAGTTGATTTTATCCAAGCATCATAATAAGGAGAAGATTTACGAACTTGTTCCATTGCTTTTGTACTACTAATTGTTTTTGCATTATCTGTATTTTTAAAAGAAAAAACTGCTAAAGGTACGTCGTGCGCTGGTAAAATTTGATAACCAAATGATTTTTCACAGTTTCCAGGTTCCCATGCAACTAAACCACTACTTAATGATCTTGTAGCCGATCCTGAACCATCACGAGCTAAACATGCTAATTCTTTGGGAGATAATCCAAGCTGAAATTCTTGATTACAAGCTAAACTTAAGGCTGCAAAACCGCTGGCAGATGATGCATAACCAGCGGCAGTAGGGAAATTGTTTTTAGTTTTAATTACTGTAAAAACATTTTTTCTTGATAATTTACGTATTTGATTCATAAATGATATAATTTTACGATTTTCAATTAAATTATCATTTAAAAAAATCTTATCCTTTGAAAGTTTAGTTTGAATTTTTACAGACGTTGTGGTTGTTAGGTTATTTAAAGTTACTGAAAGGCTAGGAGATGAGGGTAAATTATGCTTCAAATTAGTTTTACCCCAATATTTAATTAATGCAAGATTTGGATGGGCAATTGCTTTTGCCATTAATTACCGTATTCGCTTAATGAAATTATATGGGTGAATTCAGCTTGATTTTGACGAAAAATTTTTTCCAAATTAAGCGCTCCTTTTAAATTTGATGATAAAGCAAAAATACTTCCTCCAAGTCCACTACCAGTAATTTTAGTACCCAAACTACCATTTTGATTAGCTATTTTTATTAAATTTTCAATTTCATTGGTACTTAAATTCATTTTACTTAAAACTTTTTGGTTTTCATTTAAACAAGTACCAAAGCTTACTAAATCACCAGTTTGAAGAGATTCAATTGCTTGATAAGTAATACTTTCGATTTGATCAAAGTATTGGTGATATAAGAGGGGATGTATTTGTGCATTTTGTCCCACTTTTTGGACAGCATTCTTAGTTATTCCTTCTTTAGGGGTTGTCGCAATTATTAAATAGCCTTTAATTTGTGAGGCTACTGGTAAATTAATGGTTTTGTGATTTTTTTGAAAAATGATTGGATTATTACTACTTGATGTCGCTAAATCTAGCCCACTGGGATTTACGTGAATTAATTTTTCCGAAATATTTGCAAATTTTAATAATTCATTTTTTGATAAATTAGTTTGAAAAAATAAATTTAAAGCATTAGATAAACTCCAAGCTACTGCTGCACTAGATCCTAATCCACTGGCTTCAGGAATTGTACTTTGAATATTAACTTGAAAATTAGCTTGGGGGTTTCCAATATAATTCAAAAAGCTTTTAATTAATGCGTATAATGAAGGCAAGATATTTTGGCAATCTTCTAAATTTCCAAAGAAAAATTTGCTTTTTAGGTAAATTCCTGGATTGAGATTTTGTGAAATATAAACTCTTGTTTGTAAAGAATTTATAGGTACTGCGATTGCGGGACGATTAAAAACTACCGCATGTTCGCCATTTAGTATTAGTTTAGCATTAGCAAGTGAACTTGCTCTGGTTTTAATTAAAGTTTTAATTTTCGGATCCTCCGAACTATTATGATTTATTTATAATTTAATTCTAGAACATAACTTTTTTAAAGCTTAAAAAAAATTGAAAATAAAAAAAAAATTAATAAATAAGGATGATAAAGTGGCTTTACAATTTATACAAGGTGACGCAAAAACTAATTTTTTAGATGTAATTGTAGATTTAATTCTAAAAATTCCCAAAAATGAAGATATTTTTTTAATAGTACCTAACAACCTTAAGTTTAAAGCTGAAATTGAAGTTTTAAATCGGTTAAGACGTCATAGTAAATCAAATGATGATTTACATTTTTTTAGTTTACCTAACTTGAAAATATATTCTTTTAATCGTCTTGTTTGGTATTTTCTTAATGATTCAACTTATTTTCAGTTGCCAGAATTAACTGTTAGTCTTAAAAACATGATTTTAACAGCAATTTTACAAACAAAAAATGAACAGCTAAAAGTTTATCATAATTTTGCTGGGGATACGGGTTTTATTGATTTACTAAGAAAACAAATTGAAAGTTTTCAAAATGAAAATCTTAGTGCCGAGGATTTAGCAAAAGCAGAAATAAATGATATTGATCCAGAAAAAAAATCTGATTTAGTTTTGATTTATCAAGAATATGAAAGAATTATTGATCAACCATTTCGCGATGAGCAGTGTGATTTTATAAAATTAAAAACATATTTAAAGCAAAAGGATCTTACTAAGACAAATTTTATATTTTATAATTATTTGCAATTTACTAAAGTTGAATTCGATTTATTTACGCTTTTTTTAAAAAAAGCTAATAATGTTTATTATTTAGGGTATTTTGATAAAGTACTTCGAGATAAAACTCTCATTAATAATTTACCAGAAACAATAACTCCAAAAATAACATCTTTTTCTACTAAAACAAATAATAAGATTGCATCTGTTTTTTTAAATCATAAGTTTGAAAAAAATAAAGAAATTTCTAATATTGAAATTTTTTGTATGAAAAATCGTTACGATGAAGTCAAAAAAATTGCATTAGAAATTTCTCATTTAGTTCGTTATAAAAATGTTCGCTATAGTGATATTTTAGTTGTCGGACCAGACTTAGATCAATATCAAGTAATCTTTAAAGAAGTTTTCGGCAATTATCAAATTCCTTATTTTGGTCAATTTACTAATTCGATGGAAGGATCTGCAATTACTTATTTTTTAAAAAAAATATTAGCTTTAGTTACATTTAAAATCCAGTTACACGATATTTTTGATTTATTAAAAACTAGGTTATTATTTAATGATACAATTCTATCCCAGAGCGCTTTATTTGATGCGGAAAATTTTTCATTACTTTTAGGTATTTCAGGGTATGATTTTCTTTATTTAGATTTGAATGAAAATTCATTGAAAAGGACATTTAGTAATCAAATTGATCACCTAAAGCATTTTTTACTTGTTCGTAAATTAACTCAGAATTTATTGTTACCTTTAATTAGTCATTTAAAACGTAGTAAAACAGCTCGTCAATATGCCAATATTATTTATAATTTTTGTGAACAAAGTGAAGTTTTTAATAATTTAAATTTAAGAAAAACAACCGCTTATCAAAATCAACAACAATTAGTAGGAGATAGAATTAATCAAGAAGTAAATAATTTTAGTAAACTATTAGATGAAATTATTACTGTTTTTCAAGACCAAGAAATTAGTTTAAATGATTTTTCTCAAATTTTAATTAATGGATTTAAAACCAAAACTTATCAGTTAGTTCCTGCAGTTATTGATGCAGTTCAAATTTCAGAGGTTAATAGGGTTAATTTGCCAAGTTATAAGTACGTTTGGATATTTAATGCAAGCGATGGTAATTTCCCATTAAATCATGATCGTAATGAACTTCTACTTTCCAGTGAAGAAATTGAAGCTATAGCCCATGCGACCAACAACCAATTTTTGTTGCGTTATGTGATGAATTATCAAAATTTAATGGAGCGTAATATTGACTATTTGATGATGAGTTTACCGCAAGAGAAATTGTATTTAAGTTTCCCTAGTCAAATTGATGATAACTTAATGTTACCTTCAACTTATATAACTCAACTACAAGATAATTTTAATATTTCGCTACAGAATTTTTCTGATGATCCTAAAAATGATGATTTTTCTAAACGTTTATTATTGCCGGAAACATCACTAACCGATTTAGTACAAGTGTTGAGAGACTCACTAATTGAGCAGGAACCTTTAAAAACTACTTGGTCAACTTTATTTTACTGGTATAAAAGAAAGCGCCCCCAAGATTTAGAAATTGTTCTACAGGCTTTAAATTTACAAGAACGACATCAAGTTGATCCAGAAATAATAAAAAATATTTTTGAACAAAACCTTTTCTTATCAATAACAAATATGGAAACTTATTTCCGTAACCCTTATGAATTTTTTGTTAAATATGTTTTAAAAGTCAAAGAACGTCCTGTTTCAGAAATAAATGCAATCGTAAGTGGCTTAATATTTCACCAAACTTTAGATTTGTTTTTTAAATATTTAAAAAATGAAAAGAAATTATTAAACAATTTAAGTAATTCAGATTTACGAATAATTAGTCATCGGGTTTATCAGCAAACTATAAAGTTACAAAACATAGAATTTTTAATGAATGACCCAATTAATCAATTTAACATAACAATTATTGAACAAACAATTTTAAAAACTTTGGAATCTTTTAAGAGTCAAGGACTTAGGAGTAGAACATTATTTACTGAAAAATCATTTGGCACTATGGGAGATGAAATTCAACCAATTTTTAACTTAGGGTCAGGGCGTAAATTAAGAATTAACGGAAAAATTGATCGTCTTGATCTTTTTAAATCCGCACATCAAGAATTTTTTAATGTTATTGATTATAAATCTTCAAATCGAAAGTTTAATCTTAATGATTTTTATTCAGGCTTAGATATCCAATTAATTACTTATTTACAAATTTTAAAAGATTATTATTTTACCGATTCTAAACAACATGTTGGGGGTAGTTTTTTTTATCAAGTTCAAGACCCTCAAGTTTCTTATGAAAAAGTAAAAAAGGATCCAAAGCATGCGTGGTTAAAGAACTTTCAGTACAATGGAATTTATTCAAATAATCCAGATTATCAAGCTCTAATTATTCAAGATTTATCAAATAACGATTTCAAGTGGAATGATTTTTTCCCTAGTAATAATCGATTTAGTAAAAGTGCTTATCGACCAGATGAATTTAAACTAATTTTTGCGTACAACAGAAAAAGATTTAAAACTTTAGCCGATTTAATATATGCAGGCGAGTTTTCTCAAAAAATCCTTTTTCGAACTTTTGCTGATATTTTAAATTATCGCAGTGATCCATACCAGGCTATTTTACTATTTGATCCTGAAATTGATCACGATTTTCAAGTTTTAAAATCAAAAACATCTGAAGAATTATTAAAGTTAATGCGAGATGAATTAAATGAATAAAATTAAATTTACCAAGGAACAATTGAGAGCAATTAACCTTCAAGGAAAAAATATTTTGGTTTATGCATCTGCAGGTTCAGGCAAGACGACAGTTTTAGTCAATCGAATTATTAATCATGTTTTAAAGGGTGTTGCATTGGATGAAATGCTTATTGTTACTTTTACAAGAGCAGCAGCTAATGAAATGCGTGAACGTTTAAGAAGAGGACTAATTAACGAATTATCATCCGGTAAATTATCTGATAAGGAACAAATTTTTATTCGTAGACAAATTGCTATTTTGCCAAGTTGCGATATTGAAACTCTAGATTCTTTTTGTCAAAAAGTAATTCGGGCTAATTTTAATGTAGTTAATTTAGATCCTAATTTTCGAGTAATGACAGATCCTAATGAAATTATAGAGTTAAAAAAGATTCCTTTTGATGAAACTTTTGGAGAATTTTTAGCTAAAGAAGGGACAAATTTTTTCGATTTAGTTCGAAATTTTTCTAATGGAAAAAATATTGAACGTTTTAAAAGTTTAATCAATGATCTAGAAACTTATTCTGTTTCTTTGGAAAATCAGGACAATTGGCTAAACCATATTGATCATTTGTATAATTTCAGAGATAGTTTCTCAAAAGGGGATTTTTTTCAAAAAAGTTTAAAGCCATACGTTAAAGATCAAATTAAAATAGTCATTAATTTATTCAAAAAAATTGATGAAATTTCAAAAGTTTATCCTCAATTAGAGTTTTATTCAAATGAAGCTCAAATTGGAATTACATATTATTCTCAAATTTTACATAATTTAAGACATTTTAACTATCAAGAATTAAGAGAGCAGTTATTTGCTTTTAATTTTGCTAGGGCTAAAGCAGTTAGAACTAAAGATGAAGCCGTATTAATGGCAAAGAATAAAACTAAAGGATATCGAGACACAATTAAAAAAATCCTACAAGACTCTAATCAAGGATTAATTAAACTTTTTCAATACTCTGAAACTGAAATTGCTCAATTATCAAAAAAAGTAGCTAAAAGAATTAAACTTTTAATATCATTCACTAAAATTTATTTGAAAAAAGTTGAAATGGTGAAGAAATCAGAAAACGCTTATGAATTTTCTGATCTTGAAAGATATGCTTACACAATTTTAAAAGAGAGCAAAAATGCGCGAATTCTTTATCAGCATCGTTTTAAAGAGATTTTAATTGATGAATATCAAGATATTAATAATCTTCAAGATGCTATTTTAAATTTGTTAAGTGGTAATCAGCATAATTTATTTATGGTAGGAGATGTTAAACAATCAATTTATGGTTTTCGTCACGCTAATCCTCAGTTATTTTTAAAGAAGTATTTGAGTTATCAAAATTCTTCTGACAAAAATGAAGAAGTTATTGTTATTGCTGAAAATTATCGTTCAGTAATTAACATCGATGAGACTGTGAATTTTATTTTTAAACAATTGATGGATATTAATCTAGGAGGTTTGAAATATGATCAAAATTCTTTTTTAAAATTTGGGGCAAATTTTTATCCAGAAAAACTTAATCCTAAAGTTGAAGTTTTAATTGACCAAGGTGAAGAAAATGAAATTTCTCAAGCACAACAACAAGCTGAAATTATTGTTAATCAAATTCAAGACATGCTATTAAATCATCAACAAGTTTTTGATGTTAATCAAAAAAAAATGCGCGAATTAAAATTGAGCGATATAGCTATTTTAACCCGTACGAAAAGCGAACATCGGACATTATTGGATACTTTTGAACGGGCAGGCATAAATTTAAGCAGTGGTCAAAATGATGATTTCTTTTTAACGGTTGAAATTAAATTAATTATTTCTGTTTTAAAAGTTATTGATAACCCAGATCAAGATATACCTTTAGTAGCAGTTTTAAAATCACCATTTGTTGGTTTGGATGATAATGATTTAGCTAAAATACGAGCAAATTGCAAACAAGGTTCATTTTGGCAAGCAGTTAATAATTATTTAAAAAATAAAAATGATAATTTAAGTAAGCAACTTTTAAAATTAAAAGAAATGCTACATAAAGCTCAAAATTTAGCTAATAATAATAACTTAGTTGATTTGTTAAATTTTCTTTACTATGATTCAAATTATTTAGATTATGTTTCATTAATGGTTGGTGGTAATTATCGGCTTCGTAATTTAAGGATCTTTTTGTTACAAGCTAAATCATTTCAAGAAAGATCAATTACTAGTTTAAGTGAATTTGTACGTTATTTAGATCAAGTTGAACGTTCAGGGAATCATCCAAATATTCCAGATCAAGTAAGTAATAATGAGGATGCGGTCCAGTTAATGACAATGCATTCAGCTAAAGGTCTTGAATTTCCAGTAGTTTTCCTTTATCGCTTAAATCGCCAATTTAATTTTAATGATTTAAATCAATCTTATTTGTTAAATGAGGATGCTGGATTAGGCCTAAGATATCTTGACAACAAAAATATCTCATATTATTTACCTCAAATTGAAATTGTAAAACAGAGAGAAAGAAATAGGTTAATTTCTGAAGAATTACGAATTTTTTATGTAGCAATGACTCGAGCCCGTGAAAAATTGTTTATGGTTGGTACTGATAAAAACTTTTTTGATACAATTGAGCAAAAATCAGAGCGCAGTGAATTGGTAATTCCATTGGAAGAAAGACAAAAAGATAATTCATTTTTAAAAATGCTTAGATCAGTGATAAGTGGTCAAGTAATTGTTCTTGACCAAACAACTGATCAAGTAGTGTCTCATTTTGATTCGAATCAAGCTCAAATTGTTATTAAAAGAATTACTCATATTAAGCTTAAAGATATTTCTCAAGAAAAAACAAATTTTCAGATATCTGACCTTTTGACAAGTCCTAGTCATGAATATTGGCACCAAATTGATGATCATTTTAGTTGGCAATATCCATTTATTAATGCAATAAACCAGGCAGCATATCAATCTGTATCGGGTTTAAAAACAGTATTACGCGAACCTGATGATGATCAATTGGCTACAGCTAATTTTTTAGTTAAAAATAACTTATCAGGTCAAATTAACGAATTTGATTTGCCGAAATTTAAAGGAAGTAAAAAAGCTAATGCGGCTGAAATTGGTACAGCTACGCATCTATTACTTAGAAAAGTTCCTCTGAATTTACCAATAAGTTCTAAACTCTTAAAAGAGCAAGTAAATAAGTTGGTTAATGAGAAATTGATTACTCCAGAAGTTGGTCAACAAATTAATATTCCTCATATTTTGCGCTTTTTTGATACAGATTTAGGAAAATTAATTTTAAAGCAACCTGATAAATTCGAACGTGAGAAGTCTTTTCAGGCAGTTGTTAGTCCCAAAGTTTTATATCCTCACGCTACCTTTGGCAAGGATGATGCAGTTTTAATTCATGGAATTTTTGACGGTTTTTTAAATTTAAATGATAAAATTATTTTATTAGATTATAAAACTGATTATTTTTTTAAGGAATCGAAACAATCAATTATTAATCAATTGGTCAAACGATACCAAAGCCAGCTTGCAGTATATGCTGATGTACTTCATGGTATGTATCATAAACCTGTTAAAAAAAATATTGTTGCTTTAGCTTCTGGAATGGTTATTAACTTAAATTAATTAGTTAAGTATTGTTAGTTTATGCTAGAATTAAAAAAGTTTGGTAAATTAAAATGAGAAGAAAAACAAAACACTTTCCAGCTTTTTGGATCATTATTATTTTAGGATTAGCCATAGTTTTAGGAAGTTTTTTGATTGCGGATTTACCTTTTATTCAGGTAAAAAGTCAAGCACTTAAAGTAATTAAGAAAAAAACTAATTTATCTAATTTTACCCAGTATTATTGGTATAACCGAGATGCTTCTTATTTCTCAGTGTTAGGTCAAACGCCAAAAAACAAGTCGCAGTATGCGATTGTTGATTTAAAGAGTGGGGACCTTTTACTTGTTGATCAGGATAAAGGTATATCAGAAAATCAAGCTAAAAAAATAGTGGTTGGAGAAAATCCTAATCTTAATAAAATTCAAAAAATTAGATTAGGGGTATACCAAAAAAAAGTGGTCTGGGAAATATCTTTTTTAAATCAAAAAGGTGAGTTAAACTACTATACTTTAGCCTTTAAAAATGGAAAAATTTTACAAAAAACATTAAAAATTTAGGTGGAAAAAGTGGAAATAAAAGAAATAAATATTATTGATGCAGGAAAATATGTTAACAAAAAAGTAAAGATTGGGGTATGGCTAACAGATCGTCGTTCTAGCGGTAAGATTATTTTTCTTCAACTACGAGATGGAACTGCATTTTTTCAGGGCGTAGTGGTTAAGGGGACAGTGTCCGAAGAAATATTTGAACTAGCACGATCACTTAAGCAAGAAAGTAGTTTTTATGTAGTTGGAGAGATTCACGAAGATAAACGAAGCCATTTTGGATACGAAATAGCAATAACTGATTTAAAAGTAGTTGGAGAAAGTAATGATTATCCAATTACACCTAAAGAACATGGTGTTGACTTTTTATTAGACCATCGACACCTTTGGCTGCGTAGTAGTCATCAGTTTGCAATTTTAAAAATTAGAAATGAAATTACTAAAGCGGTTTATGACTTCTTTTATGATCGCGAATTTACTAAGATAGATCCTCCTATTTTAACTGGTAGTGCACCTGAAGGTACAACTGAGTTATTTCATATTGATTATTTTGATCATGATGCTTATTTATCTCAAAGCGGGCAATTATATATGGAGGCCGGAGCTATGGCTTTCAAAAAAGTTTTTTCTTTTGGTCCTACTTTTCGAGCTGAAAAGTCTAAAACGAGACGACATCTAACTGAGTTTTGGATGATAGAACCAGAAATGGCTTTTATGCATCAAGAAGAGAGTTTGAAAATTCAAGAAGACTTTATCAGTTATTTACTAAGACGTGTTTTAAAAAATTGTGCGTATGAATTACATTTATTAGATCGCGATCCTGCAATTTTAGAGAAAGCATCTCAAACACCATTTCCTCGGATGACATATGATGATGCAATTAAAACTTTACAAAAAGCTAATTTTTCTATCTCATGGGGTGATGATTTAGGATCACCTGAAGAAACTTATCTATCAGAACAATTTGATCAACCTATTTTTATTTTGAATTATCCAAAGTCGATAAAACCTTTTTATATGTTAAGTCATCCTAAGCGTAATGATGTTTATGTTTGTGCTGACTTATTAGCACCGGAAGGATATGGAGAAATTATTGGAGGTTCTGAGCGGGAAGCTGATTATGAAAAATTAAAGAATAATATAAAACAAGCAGGTTTAGATGTTACAGCCTATGAATGGTATTTAGATTTGAGAAAGTTTGGTTCTGTTCCACACTCTGGTTTTGGCTTAGGGCTTGAGCGTTTTATCACTTGGGTATGTAAGTTAGACCATTTACGTACAACAATTCCATTTCCTCGTTTGATTAATCGCTTACAACCATAATGGGTACAATGAAAGGCTCTCTGCAATATTTACTTGATGGTTTTTCAGCCGTAAGTAATTATTTGATTCAACATTATCGTGAAATTGGACTCAGCGATCAAGAATTAATTCTATACTTAAATTTGGTAAGTTATGCGAGCCAAAATAATGTATTTCCAAGTATGAAGGTTTTGAGTAAAAATTTGCATGTTACTGAAAGTGACGTATTTAATTTAATTAATAATTTGGAACGTAAACATGTTTTGTCAATTGAAACACGTGACGTTGATGGTAAAGTTTCCTCTTATTACGATTTAAAGCATCTATATCAATTGGAGTTAAAAGAAAAAAAAGAGGAAAATCCTATAATTTATGATAATTTGACTAATGATTCAACAAATAAGTTAATTAAAGAATTTGAAGTTGAATTTGGGCGTCCTCTTTCTCCTATTGAGATGGAAAAAGTTAATGGTTGGATAAAAATAGATCATTTTCGACCAGAGCTTATTGAAATGGCTTTGCGTGAAGCCGTTTTAGCTCAAGTCTACAATTTTAAATATATTGATCGAATTTTGATGAACTGGAAAAAGCGTAATATTAAAACTATTCGTGACTATGAACACTATAAAACAAATGATGACTTTTTATGATTAGTAAAAATGATTATCGCCAAATTTTAATATATCTTGAAAAAAAGTATCCAAAAGCTCAGACAGAATTACGTTATCGAAATAGTTTTGAATTGTTGATTGCTGTTATTTTAAGTGCTCAAACTACTGATAAGCGGGTTAACAAAGTAACACCGGACCTATTTAGATTATATCCAACAGCGAAAAAATTAGGACATGCTAATGTGTTGGATGTAGAAAAATTAATTAGTTCAGTAGGCTTATACCATAATAAAAGTAAAAATATCATTAGTGCTTCACTTTTACTTCATGAAAAATTTCATGATCAATTACCTCGAAAAAAGTCAGATTTACTAAAATTGCCAGGAGTAGGTGAAAAAACTGCAAACGTAGTACTAGGTGATTTTTATAAAATACCTTCCTTTGCTGTTGATACACACGTTCAAAGACTTGCTAAACGTTGGGACATTGTTTCTAATGATGCTGATGTTAAAATAGTTCAAAAAAAATTAATGGCATTAACACCTAAAAAGGATTGGATTGATACTCATCATCGATTAGTACTTTTTGGTCGTTATATTTGTACAGCTCGTTCACCGAAATGTAGTAATTGTGAAATTATTAATTATTGTAAATATGGTCAGAAGCGTTTAGGAATATTTAACGTTTAATTATTTGAACTTGAAGAAGATTTTTCCGTACTTTCATTATTATTTTCGTTATTAGATGAACTTGTTGCGGGTTCCGAATTATTAGTTTGGGAACTAGTTTGACTTTCAGTTGATTTTTGTTCACTTGAACTACTAGATTGAATTGTTGAACTACTTGTTGAAGAACTTGAATTTGAATTATCGAAGTTGGATGAAGATGAACTTTCAGCAAATGACTTAGAATTTGAATTTGAAGTTGAATTTGAAGTTGCATTATTGTTTTGATTTATTTCTGGTTGGGGACTTATCGCTGCTTTATTGGGTTGAGTTCCACTTAAAAATAGTTCAGATACTCCGCCATATGAAACAGCAATTGGTGGATAAATTCCAGCGAGAACTCTGACTTTTTCAACATTAGTAGGTTTCTCCCAATCTTTTGAGTTCCTTTTCTGGTAAAGATAATTCATAATTTTCTGATAGATTATTCCGGCAATACCTTGCTTTTCATAATTTAAGCCATTTAAGGTTGTATTATCATATCCTGTCCAAATAGAAACGCTGTAATCTCTAGAGTAACCATTAAACCAATTATCTTTTGCGATTCCCACCCCACCTAGTGTGGGGTTTTTCTTTATTTCATTTTCATCATAATTTGTTGAGCCAGTCTTTGCAGCGTCATAAATATTAGGAGTAATTCCATATTTTCCATTGCCGTATTTAAAAGAATCCTTTAAAACATCAGTAATCATATAAGCTGTAGCTGGAAACATAGCTTTAGTTTCCTTACTATCATAGTGGCGTGTTGTCCCATCGGGGAAAACAATTTTTGATATATATGAAGGTTCATGGTAAATTCCATTGTTGGCTAATGCACCGTAAGCAGCTGCCATCTGGAGGGTTGAAAAAGAACCGCCAATTGCTTCAGAATATACCTGGTCTTTAGGAGGAATTATTAAGCCTACTTTTTTTACAAAATTCGTTGCTGATTTAATTCCCACTTCTTGTAAAACTTTTACTGCAGGAACATTTCTGGAAGCTGCTAGAGCTTGACGTAATGAAATAGTTCCTTGGTAACTGTTATCCCAATTGTGAACAGGCGTATTAGTATTAGGATAATTAATTGGTTCATCAATCATTTCATGAAAAGTTGAAAATTTTAAATATTCAATAGCTGGAGCGTAATCAAAAAGCGGCTTAATTGTTGATCCAACACTACGTGAAGTTTGAACCGCTCGATTCAATCCAAATTGAATTTTGGGATTTTTACGGCCTCCAATTTGAGCAATAACTTTGCCATCATTTGGATCAATAATTGTTAAAGCAATTTGTAATTGATCATCAAAAAAATTAATTGAATCATCATTATTAACTAAATCATAAATTTTTTCTTGTAAATTATAATTTAAGTTAGTATAAATTTTTAAACCATCAGCAAATGGATCATATCCTAATTTTTTAACTTGATTGAGTGTTTCTTTAACATAAGGGTCTATAGTTAAATTAACATCTTTTTTTTGATCATTATTCGATTTAGCAACTAATGACTTTAAAGTGGGAGTATTCAATGCTTGTTGGTATTGCTCATTATTTATCTTTTTATTGCTTAGCATTGCTTTTAATACAATATTACGTCGATTAATAAATGATTGGGGGTGTTGATAAGGTTCAAGTAAAGTTGGTAAATTGGATAGTCCAGCTAAGGCAGCAGCTTGGTCTAAGGATAAATCTCGATTGTCTTTATTAAAATAGTACTTTGAAGCAGTCTGAATACCATATATACTATTGCCAAAATATACTTTATTAATATAAAATTCAAGAATTTGCTCCTTTGTATAGTTCTGTTCTAGTTGCATTGCGAGCCAAGCTTCTTGAGCTTTTCTTCTAATCGTACGGTCTGTCGCTTTAGTAGAGAAGAATGACAACTTAATTAATTGCTGAGTTAAAGTCGAAGCTCCGGATGTTTGAGCCCCCATAACATTTCTAAATCCAGCAACTACAATACGCATAGGGTCAATACCCAGATTGTTTTCATAAAAGTGTCGATCTTCAACACTAACTAAAGCATTAAGATAAGTTTTAGATACCTGATTAATTGGTACATAGGTTCTATCTTCAACTCCAGCTGTATAAATTACTTTTTCTTGTTGGTCATATATTACACTTGACTTTACACTTTCCAATTTAGCCCTGGTTAACTTTGGTGAACCTATTGCATAAAATGCAAAAAGTGAAGCTCCAATTGCACATATTACTAGAAAGCTTAAAAATAATCCGATAATTATTTGTTTAATTAAACTTTTATGCTTTTTTGTTTTTAGATTCTTTTTATTTGAAGGACGATGATAATGTTGTACCATTTTTTATCTCTTATTTTTTATAACAGAATTTACATATTTAATATATGGAATTAAAGGAATACTATTTGGTTGAAATTCAAAACCTTTTTCTTCAAATATTTTAAGTGGAATAGACTTGCGGCCATTGTATTTTTGTTGATCCCAGTATTTAACTACAGTCGCTGCAGGTAAAAAGAAAAAGCGGTTTAGTTTTAAAAATGAAACGATTACAAAACAAATTCCTTTTTGTTTTATACAATTTGCCATATGTTGCACCTGATGTTGGTGAAAATTATCTAAGGGCAAATAATTAATGCGAGTAGTTTCTTTTGCTTCAAAGTCTAAGTAGTAACCTTGATAAACACCATTATAGTCCGTAGTAGATGGCTGTCTAAAATAAGCCTCAGTAATTTTGGCATGACTTCGATTAGGATAGTCTACTTTAACAATTTGAATTGGAGTTGGCTTTTTATGAACCACAGCAATTTCTAAATTTAAATAATATTTATTACTTAAGTTAATCATCTTTTCTAATGACATCCCTCTTCGCCCGAAGACTGGCTTGGATTTATTAGAAGATTGATTATTTCCTTGTCCTGTAGGATATTTAATCATTATGCCTTATTTTATCAAATCTTTTTTTAAATGAAATGTTTTCTTTAAATATGTTAAATTTGTGTTTTAATATCTTGAAATAATTTGGCAAATCTCGTATGATAGTTCATGGCTTTGTGCCAAATGCCGCAATTACTTATTTGCTATCGGTGCTGTTTTGGGCAGTTAATTAGCAGAGTTAAAAGTGATTGTTTGATATAACCGGAGGAAAAAATGGCAGAAATAACAATGAAACAACTTTTAGAAGCAGGAGTTCATTTTGGACACCAAACTCGCAAATGGAATCCAAAAATGAAGCCTTATATTTTTACTGCAAGAAATGACATTTATATTATTGATTTACAAAAAACAGTAAAGATGGTTAGTGACGCATACAATTATGTAAGAGATGCCGCAAAAAATGGTGCTCAATTCCTTTTTGTTGGAACTAAAAAACAGGCTTCTACAGCAATTGAAGAAGAGGCTAAAAGAGCAGGTGTATTTTATATTAACCATCGTTGGCTTGGTGGTTTATTGACTAATTGGGATACAATTCAAAAAAGAATTAAACGTCTCAAAGATTTAGAAAAGATGTCTGAAGATGGTACTTTTGAACGCTTGCCTAAAAAGGAAGTTGTTAAATTACAAAAAGAACATGATAAGTTAGAAAAATTTTTAGGTGGAATCAAAGATATGGATCGCTTACCTGATGTGATTTATATTGCTGATACTCATAAAGAAATTATTGCTGTAAAAGAAGCAAACAAATTAAACATTCCGATTGTTGGAATGGTTGATACTAATGCTGATCCAGATTTGATTGATGTTATTATTCCTTCAAACGATGATGCTATTCGAGCAATTAGATTAATTACTTCTAAAATGGCTGACGCTGTAATTGAAGGCCGAGAGGGTGAAGAGCAAGGTAATGATACTGATAATGCTAATAATCAGGAAGCTTTAGCAGCTCAGTTTGAAGATCAATCTGAAACTAATGATGATCAAAAAGATATGGAAGAAATTGTTGATGTTGTCGAAGGTGACAACGTAAGTAAATAAAGGAAGGAAGATTTTAATGGCTAAAATTACCGCATCCCAAGTTAAGGAATTACGTGATAAAACCGGTGCCGGTATGATGGATGCAAAAAAAGCTTTAGTAGCTACTGATGGCGACTTAGAGGCTGCAATCAAAGAATTACGTGAAAAGGGAGTCGTTAAGGCTGCTAAAAAAAGTGGTCGAATTGCTGCTGAAGGTTTAGCTCAAGTACTTGTTGAAGGAAATACAGCAGGTATTGTTGAAGTTAACGCTGAAACTGATTTTGTTGCATCAAACGATCGCTTTAAAAAAGTCGTTTCTGATGTTTTAAAAGTAATTACTGAAAATGATCCTAAAGATATGGCAACAGCTTTGACTTTGCCTGTTAATGAAGGAACAGTACAAGATGAAATTACGAATGCAACAGCTGTTATTGGTGAAAAGATAACTCTAAGACGCTTTTCAGTAATTAAAAAATCTGATGATGAAGTATTTGGTACTTATATTCATAATGGAGGCCAAATAGCTGTTTTAGTTACTTTAAAAGGCAATAACGAAGAAGCTGCAAAAAATATTGCAATGCATGTTGCGGCAATTCATCCTTTATATGTTTCTCGTCAAGATATTCCTCAAAAAATTATTGATACTGAAACTGAAATTGCCACTAAAGAGACTCGTAATGAAGGTAAACCAGACAATATTATTGATCGAATCGTACAAGGTAGAGTAAATAAGAAGCTTAGTGAAATTACTTTAGCGGATCAAGAGTATGTGAAAGATCCTTCTTTAAAAGTTTCAGCTTATCTAAAAACACAAAAATGTGAAATAAAAGATTTTGTGCGTTACGAAGTTGGTGAAGGAATTGAAAAAAAGAATGATGACTTTGTAAAAGAAGTTATGGATCAGATACAATAATTTTTTCCAATTTTTTAAGTCTGTAACTACTAGATAAAATCTAGTCTTTTACAGACTTTTTTTCTAAAATAATTAAATAATTAAAAAAAGTTTTTGTTTGTTTTGATAGGCGTTAACTGTGCTATATTAATTTATAGAATAAATTAAAGGAGTATATTTTTGAGTGATTTCAAATATCATCGAATCCTTTTAAAAATTAGTGGTGAAGCTTTAGGTGGAGATACAGGAAAAGGAATTAATCCTTTAGTTATTTCCCGGGTTGCTAAAACTATTGCTAAAGTTCATCAAATAGGAATTCAAATTGCGATTGTAGTTGGTGGTGGTAATCTTTGGCGTGGTGAAGCAGGTGAGCAATTAGGAATGGAAAGGCCTCAAGCTGATTATATTGGCATGTTAGGTACTATCATGAATGCTTTAGCTTTACAAGATGCCTTAGAAAAATTAGAAGTAGCAACTAGGGTACAAACCTCAATCGAAATGCGTCAAGTGGCAGAACAATATATTCGCCGTAAAGCCATTAGACATCTAGATAAAAATCGTGTCGTTATTTTTGCTGGTGGAACAGGCAATCCTTATTTTTCAACTGATACTACAGCAGCTTTAAGGGCTTTGGAAATAAATGCAGAAGTAATTTTGATGGGTAAAAATGGTGTTGATGGAGTTTATTCTGATGATCCTAAAATTAATCCTGATGCTACTAAGTTTACTGAACTTACCCATATGGACATTATTCAAAAAGGCTTAAATGTAATGGATAAAACAGCTAGTTCTTTAGCTTTGGAAAATAATATTCCACTAATAGTTTTTGATTTAAATGAACCTAATAATATTTTGCGTTTGGTAAAAGGCGAAAATATAGGAACCTTAATTACAGGAGATAAATAATGGCTGATGAAGTAATTGATAAATTGAAAAGAAAACTACAAAAGGGAATATCAAATTTTGAATTCGAATTAGGAAAAATTCGAGCTGGTCGAGCTAATGCAAGTTTAGTGAATGACATTATGGTGGATTATTATGGTGCTCCAACCCCTCTAAAACAAATTGCTTCTGTTTCAATCCCTGAAGCAAGAGTCATTCAAATCACACCATTTGATAAGAGTTCTTTAAAAGGAATTGAAGCTGCAATTAATAAATCTGATTTGGGTATAAATCCCTCAGTTGATGGTGGTACAATACGTTTAATAATTCCGCAACTCACAGGTGAATCTAGACAGGAAATAGTAAAAGAAGTTAAAAAGATTGCAGAAGAAGCTAAAGTTATGGTACGAAGTGGGCGACGTGACGCTTTAGATGAATTAAAAAAACAGCAAAAAAATGGTGATATTAGTGAAGATATTTTACATAAACGTGAAAAAGATGTAAAAAAAGTTCACGATGAGTTTATAAATAAAATTGATCAAATAACTTTAGACAAAGAGTCAGAAATTTCTAAAATATAAAGGTACAGGTAATTTTTTGGGACAATATAATCAGACAATTCCTCAACATGTTGCTATTATTATGGACGGTAATGGACGTTGGGCTAATAAAAGAAAATTACCGAGGATAGCAGGACATCGAGAAGGAATGGAAAATGTGCGGCGGATTGCAATTGCTGCGGATAATTTAAACATAAAGGTATTAACTCTTTATTCTTTTTCGACCGAGAATTGGAAAAGGCCCAAAGATGAAGTTAGTTTTTTAATGAGATTACCTGTAGTTTTTTTTAATAAATTTGTTCCAGAACTGGTCGAACGAAATGTAGTAGTAAAAGTAACGGGCTTTTTAAAAAATCTTCCGACAGCAACTTTAAAAGCATTAGAGGATGCAGAGAAACAAACATCTAAAAATACAGGTTTAATTTTGAATTTTGCTTTTAACTATGGTGGCAAAGCGGAGATAGTTAATGCCACTCGTCAAATTGCAAAAGAAGTATTAGAAAATAAATTAAATCCTGAAGATATTGATGAAAATGTTTTTTCCGACCATTTATTAACTAATCTAAAATCTTTAAATGATGTAGATTTGTTAATTAGGACTTCTGGTGAAAAAAGGATATCTAACTTTCTGCTTTGGCAATTAGCTTATGCTGAACTTTATTTTACTGATGTGTATTGGCCGGATTTCACAGCAGATGATTTATCTAAAGCTATTATTGAATATGAAAATCGTAATCGTCGTTTCGGCGCACTTTAATAAAAGAGAGATTAAATTTTGAAAACAAGAACAATTACAGCAATTGTTGCTTTAGCAATTTTTATTCCTATTTTAATTGCTGGAGGAATTTGGATTCAGATTGCTAGTGCTGTTTTAGCCTTCATTGGCGTTTCTGAAATCTTTATCATGAAAAAAATTATGGTTTTGCACCCTATTGCTATTTTATCTATGCTAGTAGGTGCTTCTTTAACTTTACCGAATAGTTATTTTCAAAATTTGTGGTTGAAAAAAAATGAGTTATTTTACATTTTTATCTTAATCTTGTTAGTAACAATTGTGGTTTGTTATCAAACTTTTACAATTGAAGATGCAGGGGTTATAGCTATAACCACTTATTATATTGGTCATGGTTTTTATTATTTAACAGCTGCTTCTAATCGGGGATTATCATATTTGTTTTATGGATTATTGTTAGTTTGGTCAACAGATATTTTTGCGTATTTGATAGGTAAAAAATTTGGTAAACATAAGTTAGATCCCGTTGTTAGTCCTAATAAAACCTGGGAAGGTTCAATAGGTGGTACTTTATCGGCGATAATAGTAGCGATAATTTATAATTCATTTTTTCAAATTCAAAATAATATTCTTTTATTAATTATATCTACTTTAGTTTTATCAATTATCGGACAGTTAGGAGATTTAGCTGAATCGGCGATGAAACGACACTACCATGTTAAAGATTCAGGAAAAATTTTACCGGGACATGGAGGAATTTTAGATAGATTTGATAGTTTTCTATTTGTATTTCCTTGCTTACACCTAATTGGACTGTTTTAAGGAGACTACATGAAAGGAATCATCGCCTTTTTAATTATTTTTACAGTTTTAGTAGTTTTTCATGAATTTGGCCATTATTTTTTTGCCCGTAAACTAGGAATTTTAGTGCGAGAGTTTGCCATTGGAATGGGTCCTAAAATTTTTCAACATCATGGAAAAAATGGAACTACATTTACTATTCGAATTTTACCATTGGGAGGTTATGTACGCTTAGCTGGTTTAGAGGAAACTGACCTTACTGTTGGGAAAAATGTTTTTCTAACTTTTAATGACAAAAATGTTGTTACTAAGATTGATACTCGTGAAAATCCTTCTCACCCTGGACTACCATTTACGGTTCGTAAAAGTGATTTAACTGATCAATTAACTTTAACTGGTGATTTGTTTGATAATAAGGTTAATGATCTTATAACGAAAACTTTTAATGTAGATCATGATGCTTTTATCGTTGAAAATGATGGTACAGAGATAAGAATTGCACCAAGAGACGTTCAATATAGTTCTGCATCATGGTGGAAAAAATTAATCACTAATTTTGCTGGACCTTTTAATAATATTTTACTAGCTATTGTAGCATTTTCTTTATCAGCTTTTATGGTAGGAGGCGTTCAAGATACTAATTCCAATAAAATAACTATTTTTGATCAAACAATGCCTGCAGCAAAAGCAGGAATTAAAACTGGTGATGCGGTTATAGCTGTCAATGGTACAAAAACTAATAACTATGAAGAAATTTATGATGCTATAAATAAAAACTCACCAAAAAAACTATTAAAACTTAAAGTAAAGCATGAAGGAAGAATTAAAAATTATATAATCAAACCTAAGTACAGTAAAACAGAAGGAAGAGGTCGTTATTTAATTGGAATTTCAGTTTGGTACAAAAAAGATTTACGATCACAATTTTTATATGGTTTTACTCAAACTTACGATAATGCGATTGCTATTTTTCAAACTTTGGGGTCTTTTTTTACAGGTGGTTTTTCATTAAATAAAATTGCTGGTCCAGTTGGTATCTATAGTATTTCAGCTCAAGCAGCAGATAGTGGCTTGGGAGTGTTAGTCTCTTTATGTGGTGCTCTTTCCGTCAGTTTAGCAATTGCTAATCTTTTACCAATACCTGGACTTGATGGTGGTAAAGTTCTACTTAATTTAATTGAAGCTATTCGAAGGAAGCCACTAAAACAAGAACACGAAGTTGTAGTAACGTTGGCAGGTGCTTTACTTTTATTTATGTTAATTATAGTTGTAACTATTCATGATATTATGAAACTTTTTTAGAAGGAATTTTTGAATTAATGAAACAAAGTTTATATTTTATTCCAACTACCAAGGAAGTACCAAATGATGCGGAGGCAATAAGTCATCAATTATTGATACGCGGTGGTTTTATTCGTCAAGAAATTGGTGGTGTTTTTATTTATTTACCATTAGCTTATCAAGTTCTTCATCGTATTGAACAAATTATGGAAGAAGAAATGAAACGAATTTCTTGCCCGGAGATGTTAATGCCAATTATTTTACCTGCTAATCTTTGGGAACTTTCAGGTCGTTATAAAAATTATGGTCCTGAATTATTTAAACTACAGGATCGAAGCAAGCGTAGTTTAATTTTAGGACCTACTCATGAAGAAACCTTTACTGATTTAGTTCAAGGAGAATGGACATCTTATAAAGATTTTCCTAAAACGCTTTATCAAATTCAAACTAAATTTCGCGATGAATTAAGACCACGTTTTGGTTTGTTACGTAATAAAGAATTTATTATGTTAGATGGTTATTCTTTTGGTGCCACTCAAGAGGATTTAGATAATTCTTTTGACCAATTTGATGGGGCATTTCATCGAATTTTTGATCGCATAGGTCTTAATTATTGTGCAGTTACGGCAGATAATGGTTCAATGGGTGGTAAAGAATCAACTGAATTTCAAGCTATTGCTTCAATTGGTGAAGATAAAATCGCTTTTACTGAAAACTATAATCATGGAGCTAATACTGAAGTTGCTGTTGGAATTCCAGCTTTTTCTTTAAACTCTCAGAGTTCCAAAGAACAGGAATTAACTAAAGTAGCTACTCCTAATAAAAAGACGGTTAAAGAAGTTGCAGAATTTTTCAAAACTTCAGAGTATAAGGTTGTTAAAAGTATACTCTATTTAGCAGATCAAGAATTTGTTTTAGTTTTAGTTCCTGGTGATCATGAAATTAGTGAAGCTAAATTGAGTCACGGCTTAAAAGCAAAAAATTTGCGTTTAGCTTCTGAAAAAGAAGTCTTAGATAACATTGGTACACCTAAGGGAAGTATAGGACCAATTAATTTAAAAATTCCAATTAAAATTGTGATGGATCCTTCAATTAAACAGTTAACTAATTTTTATGTTGGTGCTAATCAAGATGGCTATCATTATCAAAATGTTAATTATGGTAGGGATTTTAATGCTGATCTAATTTTTGATTTAATTCAGATTAATGCTGGTGACTTAGAACCATATAGTAAAGAACCATATAAACTTACTCAAAGTATTGAAATTGGACACATTTTTAAATTAGGCACATTCTATTCCGATAAATTGAATGCTAATTTTTTAGATAAAAATGGTCGGAAAAAGCCTATCATTATGGGAAGTTATGGTATTGGAGTTAGTCGTTTACTTTCAGCAATTGTGGAGCAAAATTATGATGATAAAGGTATTATTTGGCCTAAGTCAGTTACTCCATTTGACGTTCATATAATTGAAATCAGTAATAAAAATGAGAAAATAGTAAAAATTGCTGAAAGTTTGGAAGAAAAATTGGAATATAATGGTTTTTCTGTTCTTTTAGATGATCGTAAAGCCAGGGCTGGAGTTAAGTTTGCAGAGTCAGACCTTTTTGGATTTCCATTAAGAATTGTTGTTGGTAAAAAAGCGGAATCTGGAATTGTGGAAATTAAACAACGAAAAAATGGTATTACTAAAGAACTGTCAGTTGATGAGGTACTTAATTTTGTTCAAGAATTTTTTAAATGATAGGGTAAATGATTTTGGATAAACATCAAAGAATCAGTCTTGATCAGATTTTTTTAAAATTTAATAGCGACTATACTTTTCCCGATGACCTTAATTTAACTAAATTATGGCTTGAACGTTTGGCAATTCATCGAATTTCCCATATTTGGGATTTTTTTGTTATAGGTCATGATTTTTTGAGTGTTTCAAATTATAAATTACTGAATAATGCTTTAATAAAATTAAGTGGTAATAATGAAATTAATTTGCAATTGAAATATGAAAATAATTCCGTTGACGCACAAGTTTATGAGTCTTATTATCCCTTAGTAATTAGTAAGTTAAGTCATTATAGCAATATTTTGATTAATCAAAATATACACTTTTTTTCAGGAAGTTTAAACATATCTTTTAATCAAAAATTTATTTATAAAATGATGAATTCACAAGTTGAGCAAGAAATTCAAAGTATTTATCAACAGTTAGGTTTTGCGTCGTTTAAAATAAATTTTCTAATTGATCAGCAATCTATTATACAAAAACACCAAAAGTTTGTTTTACAAAAAAAGCGTGAAAATGCTTTAGCTTTTCAGTCCTTACAAGAACAGTTAGCTACTGAACCTAAATCTCATTCAAATCCAACAAAACAATTATCAAAAAATAAAGAACAACATATAAAGGGTAAAGTAATTACAATTGCTGAAATTACAGCTAATTCTACAGCTATTATACAAGGTCAAATATTTAAAGCTAATCAAAGATCTATAAAAAATAAAAACTGTATTTTAACTTATGAAATCTATGATGGTACAGATTCTTTACTTTTAAAAAAATTTGTAGCTGAAAATGAATTAGATAAATATACTGATTTTAAAGTTGGAAAATGGATTAAAGCTAAAGGAAAAATTCAAAATGACCAGTTTACAGATGAATTGATAATGAATTTGTATGGAATCAATTTAATTGATTCTCCAGTAATTCGTGCTGATAATTACCCAGGAACTAAAAGAGTTGAGCTACATGTTCATACTAATATGAGCCTTATGGACGGGATTTCTCCAGTTGATCAATTTGTTTCGCGAGTGGCAGATTTTGGTCAAAAAGGTTTTGCAATTACTGACCACGCGGATTTACAAGCATATCCGGCTGGATTTCATGCAGTTGAAAATACAAATGTTAAATTAATTTATGGTGTTGAAATCAATCTAGTTGATGATTACACTCCTATCATCTATCAAGCAACTTCAGAAAATTTAGCAAACTTAAGTTTTGTTATTTTTGATATCGAAACAACAGGTCTTTCTGTTGAATATAGCGAAATTATTGAAATTGGTGCTGTTAAATTTGTAGGTGGAAAAAAAGTAGGGGAATTCCAAGAATTTGTTAATATCAATCATCCTTTAAGTGAATTTACTACAGAATTAACTAGCATTACAGATCAAGACTTGAAAAACGCTAAATCGAATGAAGAGGTTTTGACAAAATTTCACAAATTTATTTCAGAATCAGTATTAGTTGGCCATAACGTAAAGTTTGATTGGGATTTTATTAATAAAAATTTTGAAAGACTTAATTTAAGTAAAGTATCGCGGCCAGTAATTGATACCATGGGATTAGGTAGATTTTTATATCCTGAATTATCAAATATGCGTTTAGAAACTTTAGTTAAACGAACAGGTGCTACTTTAGTTCATCACCACCGGGCAATTGATGATGCTAAAGGTACATCAGATATTTTTTTTAGAATGCTTAAAGAATTTCAAAAACTTTATCAATTGAATAAATTAAGTGACTTAGATCAAAAAACCGATTTAAAAACTTCTTTTCGGCAAGTTCGTCCTAGTCATGCAGTTCTTTTAGCAAAAAATCAAAAAGGTTTAAAAAATTTATTTAAAATTGTCTCAGCATCTCATACTCAATTTTATTATCGGGTACCAAGAGTTCCACGTTCTCTTTTAGAAAAATATCGTCAAGGGATTCTTGTAGGTAGTGCTTGCGGACAAGGTGAAGTTTTTGATTCGGCAGCTTTAAAAGATTATGAAAATACACTAAAAGTTGCTAAATTTTATGATTATTTGGAAATCCAACCTTTAGGTAATTATGCAGATCTTATTCGTCAACATACATTAACTATGGCTCAATTAAAGTTGGTAATTAAAAAGATTATCAAAATTGGTAATGAGTTAAATATTCCTGTAGTGGCAACTGGTGATGTTCATTATGTAGATCCAGAAGAATTTAAATTTCGTGAAATTTTATTAGGATCTCAGTCAATGAGTGCAAAGAAAAGCTATCATTTGCCAGAAGTACCTTTACGTACTACACAGGAAATGCTAGATGAATTTAGCTTTTTAGATGATAAAACTGCGAAACAAGTTGTAATTAATGCAAGTAATCAAATTTTTGATGAAATTGGTGAAGTAATTCCACTCAAGAATAAACTTTATACTCCAACAATTGAAGGAGTAGATCAAAAGCTGAGAAAAGCAGCTAATGATGAAATGTATCGTTTATATGGTAAAAATCCGCCTCAAATTGTTTCAGATCGTTTGAAAACGGAACTTGATAGCGTAATTGGTAATGGATTTGCAGTTATTTACTATATTGCGCGCGAATTGGTGAAAAAAAGTAACAAAGATGGTTATTTAGTTGGATCAAGGGGATCAGTTGGTTCTAGTTTTGCTGCAACAATGTTGGGTATTACTGAAGTTAATCCGTTACCTCCTCATTATTTGTGTCCGAAGTGCAAATATTCTCAGTTTTTTTTACATGGAGAATATGCTTCTGGTTTTGATTTAGAAGATGCGAAATGTCCAAAATGTGGTACCAATTTAATTAAAGAAGGACAAGATATTCCTTTTGCAACATTTTTGGGATTTAATGGAGAAAAAGTTCCAGATATTGATTTAAACTTTTCGGGTGATTATCAACCAATAGCTCATAATTATATTAAAGTTTTATTTGGTGAGGATCACGCTTATCGAGCAGGAACTATTGGTACTGTCGCCGAAAAAACAGCTTTTGGTTTTGTTAAGGCTTTTGAACGTGAACGAAACGTTGAATTCAAAAGAACTGAAGTTGATCGTTATGCCTCAGGAATTACAGGGGTTAAACGAACAACCGGACAACATCCTGCAGGAATTATTATTGTCCCTCGTGATATGGATATTTATGATTTTACTCCAATTCAATATCCAGCAGATAAAATGGATGCTAGTTGGAAAACTACTCATTTTGAATTTAGTTCAATTCATGACAATATTTTGAAAGTAGACTGTTTAGGACATGATGATCCAACCGTGATTCGAATGTTGCAAGATCTTTCGGGAATTGATCCAGTAACAATTCCAACTGATGATCCCCAGGTTCTTTCCCTATTTGCTTCACCTAAGGCACTTGGAGTAACAGCTGAAGAAATTGGTGTAAAAACTGGAACTTTAGGAATTCCTGAGTTTGGAACTAATTTTGTTGAAGGAATGCTTGAAGAAACCCATCCCCAAAAATTTTCTGAATTACTACAAATTTCAGGCCTCTCACATGGTACCGATGTTTGGCGAGGTAATGCAGAAGAATTAATTCAAAAAAAGACTGTTACTTTGGATAAAGTTATTGGTTGTCGGGATAATATTATGTTGGATTTGATTCATTGGGGTGTTGATTCTAGTATGGCTTTTCGTGTAATGGAAGATGTGCGTAAAGGTAAGGGAATTAAACCCGATGATGAAAAAGTGCTTCAACAAAATAAAAATGTTCCTAATTGGTATATTAATTCTTGTCAAAAAATTAAATATATGTTTCCTAAAGCACATGCTGCAGCTTATGTTTTAATGGCTTTAAGAATTGCTTATTTTAAGGTATATTTTCCCGTAATGTACTATGATGTCTTTTTTAGTATTCGTAAAAGTGATTACGATATTACTGCAATGACAAGTGGTAAGGAATCAGTAAAGAAAGAGATGGATAAATTAGGGGAAAAAATAAAAAATAATGAAGCAACAATGAGCGATAAAAGCTCCAGAATGGCATTAGAAGTTGCTTATGAAAGTTTATGTCGTGGAATTAAATATAAAATGGTTGATTTATATCGTTCTGATGCATTTAATTTTACAATTCTTGACGAACATACTTTATTGGCACCTTTTGTAGCAATTCCTGGACTAGGTGCTAATGTTGCTAAACAATTAGTTTTAGCACGCAATGAACATCGTTTTACATCAAAAAAAGATTTAATGCAGCGAGGAAAAATATCTCGTACTATTCTTGACTTTTTAGATGAAAAAAATGCTCTAGGAGATTTACCAGAAGATGATCAGTTATCTTTATTTTAGTTTATAATTTTATTATTGGATTGGACCAGTTTTTAAAAGATGTTAAAATTAAAACAATTTATTCAGTTAACTAGCTAAGGAGTGGCTTGGTGCGATTTAAGTATTATTTAAGGCAATATCCAGTAACGATTACTTTGATCTTAGTTACATTTTTATTTTACTTAGTAGAATTAGGTTTAGGTGGTAGTACTCAAACGGCTGTCCTTTATCGAATGGGAGCTTTAACTAGATATGATGTTCAATTAGGTGATTGGTGGCGTCTAATAACTCCTATTTTTTTGCATATTGGATTTGAGCATATTTTATTTAATATGTTTACTTTGTTTGTTTTTGGTTTTTATATTGAACCGTTTTTAGGTAGCTGGAGATTTCTGGGAATATATCTTCTTGGGGGAATTTACGGTAATTTAGTTAGTTTTGCTTTTCAGAGCAATAATACTATTTCTGCAGGGGCTAGTTCTTCAATTTTTGCAATTTTCGGAGTTTTTGTTTTAATGCGGCGATCCCTAATTAATCAATTTCAATATCGTTATTTATCTGGTCAAATGTTTGCTTTAGCTGCTTTTAATTTTATTTTTGATTTGTTAGATAACGTGAATGGAGGTTCAATAGGAATTCTTGCTCACTTGGGAGGCTTTTTTGGTGGCTGTCTTTTATCAATATCATTTGGTTCTCCTAATGCAGAAAATTATCGAACGTGGCAAAGAATTTTAGCAGCTTTAATTTTTTTTGCTAGTGCATTAGTCTTATATTTTTATGGTATGGGGCGATCAATTGTTTGATGAAACTAAGATTAAATATTTTTATCAAGTCTTGGATGTTTTAAAAACGTTTAATGTTTACATTCATCTTGGCTGTCGTTTAGACGATTTAGAACTTGCGGAAGTAGAATTAAATCGTCTATTTAAAGCAAAACTAATTGAAAAAAAAGTATATTTAAAATCCTTAAAAATTATTGAAGAAGAAATAAGAAAAGAGAAAAATGATGGATGATTTATATATAGGTATTGACTTGGGAGGAACAACCATTAAGTTTGGACTCATTAATAATGATGGGTTGGTTAAAGAACAATGGCATATTAAAACTAATAGTGATAATTTAGGAGAACAAATTCTTCCAGATATAATAAACTCAATTGAAAAGCACTTATTAAAAAGTGAAAATAGAAATTCAATTAAGGCGATTGGAATGGGAAGTCCTGGTTCAATAAATTCTATTAAAGGAACAGTAAGTGGAGCATATAATTTGAATTGGACTACTGAACAGCCCTTGAAGGAAAGAATTGAATCAGCTTTTAAAATACCTTTTTTTGTAGATAATGATGCTAATGTTGCAGCATTAGGCGAACTTTGGATGGGAGCCGGTGAAAAAAGTAGTGATGTAGTTTTTGTTACTTTAGGTACAGGAATTGGTGGGGGTATCATTGCTAATGGACATTTAATCCATGGGATAGCTGGTTCTGGTGGTGAAATTGGCCATATAATTGTTGAACCTAATGGATACCTTTGTACCTGTGGTAACCGGGGATGTTTAGAAACAATTGCATCAGCACCAGGAATTGCCCGTATCGCTGGTGAGATATCTCGCAAAGATCATAACGGCAAATTAGCACAAGCTTCTCGAAAAGAAGCTATTGATGCTAAAGTTGTTTTTGATTTAGCTAAAGCAAATGATGCTTCAGCTTTAAAAGTTGTTGATCAAGTTACTTATTATTTAGCTTTAGGTTTAGGTCAAGTAGCTGATTTGTTAAATCCTAAATATATTATTATTGGTGGCGGTGTTTCTGAAAGTGGAACATTTTTAATTGATCATATTAATAAATATTTTCCAAATTTTGTTTTCCCAAATGTGCGTGAGACAACTTCTTTAAGATTAGCAAAATTAGGAAATAGTGCAGGCATATTAGGTGCAGCGTATCTTGCTAAAATAGGTTTGCAACAAAAAAGAGGTAATATTTAATGACTATAGCAGCAACTACACCAACATGGTTATGGGTTTTAGATATTGCAATGATTGTTATTTTATTAGCAATATTTTGTAATTGGCTTTATTATTTTATTCGAGGATCAATAATTAAAGGTAGTTTAAAACCTGAAGAATTTGAAAAAAAAATACACACAAGTCAGATTATAGATTTACGGTCTAAAGATGATTTTAAGGCTTCTCATATAATGGGAGCACGAAATATCCCTTATCCTATGTTTAAGCAATATAAAAGTTCAATTCGAAAAGACCTTCCAGTATTATTATACGAAAGGACTGATCATGTTCCAATTAGAATAGCTGGTAAATTGAAAAAGCAAGGATATAAAAAAGTTTTTTGGCTTAAAGGTGGGTTTTCTAAATGGGAGGGCAACATTAAAAAGCAGCATTAGTTTTAATTTAATTTTTAAAGTTATTGCATTTTATTAGTATATAACTTATACTAATATAAGTTCAATTAATTATAGTAGGAGTTAGTAATGAATAATTTGAAATTATTTTTGAATCAAAGTTGGCAAAGCCGGTAGTTTCAGGTTAATTTCCGTAAGGAATACGGCCTGATTAATCAGTGCGTATTCCTACTGGCTAACTCTATATTATATAAGTCGGTGGGTTTTCCTACCGGCTTTTTATTTTAATTAAGGAGCCTTATAAGGCTCCTTTTTTTATTGAAAGGTTGAAAATGAAAAGAATAATAGCTTTTATTAGTTCAATTGTAGTTTTTTTGGGATTTGCTTTTTTTAATGAGAGTAAATCTAAATCTTCTAATCAACTTCCTCGTGTAGGTGTATTAAATTTGATGCATCATCCTGCATTAGATCAGATTCAAAAGGGTTTTACTGATGGCATGAAAGCTGAAGGATTTGAAGATGGTCGTACCGTTAAAATTGATTATCAAAATGCTCAAGGAGATCAAAGTAATTTAAAAACAATGGCAACTAAATTAGTAAATGAAAATTCAGATATTTTATTTGGGATTACAACTCCAGCTTCCCAATCTTTGGCAAATTTAACAAACAAAATACCGGTGGTAATGGGAGCCGTAACTGATCCAAAATCGGCAGGATTAATTAAAAATTTTAAAAAACCGGGAGGAAATATTACGGGTGTTTCTAATATGTCACCTATTAAAGATCAATTAAAATTAATAAAAGAATTTATGCCAAATTTACGTGTTTTAGGGGTAATTTATACTTCGAGTGATAGTTCAGCTTCGGCTGAACATCGAGAAATAGTTAAAGAATCAAGTAAATTAAAAATTCCAATTAAATCATATTCGATTACTAATAGTAATGATTTAAATCAGGTATCTCAAGAAATGTTAGATAAAGTTGATGCAGTTATGGTACCTCAAGATAATGTTATTGCTGGAGCAATGGAGACCTTAGTTAAAAATGCTGATTTAGTGAAGAAACCAATTTTTCCTGCAGTTGACACTATGGTTAAGCAAGGAGGGGTAGCTGCTTATGGTATTAATCAATATCAATTAGGGTTAATTGGTGGGCATATAGTTGCTTCTATTTTGAAAGGTAAAACTAAACCAGCTACAGCTTCAATTCAATTTGTAAGACATGGCCAACCGATTTTAAATTTAAAACAAGCAAAAAAGATTGGAATTAAAGTTCCGGAACGCTTTTTAAAAGAAGCGCAAAAAAAAGGAAAGGTGTTTAAATAATGAATATGATTGTATCTGCAATTGGACAAGGATTGCTATGGGCTTTATTAGGGTTAGGTTTATACTTAACGTTTAGAATTTTAAATTTTGCTGATATGACAGTGGAAGGGACTTTCCCGTTAGGGGCAGCTGTTGCTGTAACCTCTATTACTCAAGGAGTTTCTCCAATTTTAGCAACTTTATTAGCTGGCATTATAGGTGTTATCGCCGGTTTAGTTACTGGATTACTCTATACTAAAGGTAAAATACCAAGTTTATTAGCTGGAATTCTAGTAATGACCGCTATTTATTCAATTAACTTACGAATTATGGGTAAGTCAAATATTTCATTATTCGGTAAAGCCAACCTTTTTGTAAGTAAATTTTTAAATAGCTTGCCTAAGTATTTTGATAGTGTATTTATCGGATTTTTATTTATTCTTATTTTTACTTTATTCGTTAACTTTAGTTTAAATACTAATTTTGGTCAGGCTTTTATAGCAACTGGTGATAATCCACAGATGGCAAAATCTTTAGGAATAAAAACCGATCGAATGATTATTTTGGGTTTAATGATATCTAATGGTCTTGTCGGTATTTGTGGAGCTTTAATTGCTCAAAATAATGGATACGCTGATATTAATATGGGAATTGGAACAATTGTTATTGCTTTAGCTTCGATTATTATCGGAGAAGTTATTTTTAAAAACTTAACTTTAAATCAGCGATTAATTGCTGTTACTTTGGGTAGTATTATCTATCGTTTGTTATTATTGTTAGTTTTACAATTAGGTTTTAATACAAATGATTTAAATCTACTTTCTGCAATTGTTTTAGCAATTTGTATGATGTTACCACAATTAGAAAATAAATTTAATTTGAAAAAAGCTTTTTTAAAGGGAGTAAAAAAACATGACTAACCCGGTTTTAGAATTAAAAGAAATTACTACTAAAGTTAACCAAGGAACTAATCAAGAACTGACAATTTTAAAAAATATAAGTTTAAAAGTAAATAAAGGAGATTATATCACAATAATCGGTACAAATGGTTCCGGTAAATCAACATTATTTAATGTAATTTCTGGATTGATGCAAGTAAGTGTTGGGAAAATTTATCTTAATGGTGAAGATATTACTAATTTAAAAGAAGAAAATCGTTCAAAATTTTTAAGTCGTGTTTTTCAAGATCCAAAATTGGGTACTGCTCCCCGAATGACAGTTGCTGAAAATTTATTATTAGCGCTAAAGAGAGGAGAAAAGCGTAATTTTTTGCCACGAAATTTAAAAAATTATTTTCCTCAATTTATTCAATTAACTAAATCAATGCATAATGGTTTAGAAAATCGATTAAATTCACCAACTGAAGTCCTTTCAGGAGGTCAGCGTCAAGCTTTAAGCTTTTTAATGGCAATTATTAAAAAACCAGATATTTTACTTTTAGATGAACATACTGCAGCTTTAGATCCAAAAACAAGTGCAACTTTAATGAATGAAACTGATAATCAAATAAGTAGAGGACACTTAACTGCTTTAATGATTACACATAAATTAGAGGATGCTTTAAAATTTGGAAATTATTTATTGGTTTTAAATCAGGGCAAAATTAAATTTATATTTAGCAAAGAAGAAAAGAAAAAACTAACAGTAAACGAACTAGAAAAATTCTTGATTTAAATTCATTTTATTTTAAATAAAATAGTATTAATATTATGATATCTTTAAGATTGATTAGGTGTATAATTAAAATAAAATTCGTTACATACGTATTTTGTTAAATTATTACTTTTTAATTTAAGAAGATATTTTTATTATATAATAAAAACGTATTATAATAGTTTTTATGAATTTTTTTTTAAGGTAAATATTGCCCTTAGATAACAGTAAAATTAAAATCTAATTAATAAAAGTAACTTAAATAAAAATTATTATATAAATTAAGAGATTATATGTAATTAAAGTAAAGTACTTAATATTATTAGCAAAAATTTAATAAATTCTAAATCAAAAAAATTATTTAATGGTTTTTTATCAATATAAATTTTTAAATGTTGACCATAAATTAAGAATTACTTAATTTGCAGTTTGAAATAAATTTTTATGAATTTTTTTATTTAATAAGTAGTTAAGCTGACTCTATATTTTTCTAACTAAGAAAGAAAAAGTAATTTTATATTTTTGCCTTTAATAAATGCCCTTATATATTTTATAAAAGAACATTTGATTTATTTGTTTAAAACAAATTTAATTTTTCTTGTTAAAAATAGAGAACTTTTTGGTAAAATTTATTAGATTATAAATTTATTATTTTAGCTAAAATTTTTGCTTTAAATATTAATAAAGTATGATATAATATAAATATCTAGAAATAAAAGTAATCATCATAAATTTGTTAAGGAGATATTTATCTTGCTAAATGGAACGAAAATTCTTAATCAACGCAAACACTTAGGGATGTCACAGGTTGAGCTTGCTGAAGGTATTTGTACTCAAGCTACGCTATCTAAAATGGAACAAAAAAATATGGCTCCGATGACAGATACTTTAGTTAAAATTTGTGTCCGTTTAGGGTTAACTGTTGATGATGTTTTAACTGATTTTGATGATAGTGCCTATCAAAAGCAAAGAAAAATACTTGATCAAGTTCAAGTTAAATTATCAGAATCTAACTATAAAAAGGCAGAAGAGCTTTTTAGACAGCTTAATTATCATCAAATTACACCCTCTCTATCTAGTCGTTATATTTATGAAAAAGGAAATTTAGATTTATTATTACATTCCAAAATTGAAGATGCTATTTTTAATTATGGAATTGCTCTACAGGAAGCAAATGGCAATTATGTAGATATTTTAGCGGCAAGTACTGGTTTAGGAACAGCTTACGCAATAAAAAAAGATTTTAAAAAAGCAGATTATTATTTTAATCAAGCATTAAAACATGCCAAAGATTTAGATTTAAATAAAGAAAATATTATAGATTATCTTAAAGCACTTAATAATGCTGCTAGTTTTTATACAGAAATAAAAAAATATTTGAAAAGTAATGATTTGAATCGAAAGTTACTAAAAGCATTAGGAAATTTAAGTGTTGTACCATATATTGATCAAACTTACTTTCGAATAGCTATTAATTTAGAAGCGGAAAATCCACAAAAAAGTGCTAAAGAAATTAAAGATAATTTAAATAAGGCTGAAGCTTTTGCTGAAGTAGCAAAAAATAAGGAATTGTTGAAAAAGATTGATGATTTTAAAAGGAAAATTTAAAATTAAATAATTAATTATTGTTAAAAGATCCAATTCTTATAAATACCAGAATTGGATCTTTTTATATGTTTGATTTTATCTATTTTAGATATTAATATTTTAGTGAAAAATATTATCAATGTATATTTAATTTATCCCCTAAGTTAAATGTTTAAATTATTTATTTTTGTGATTATTTGATTATAAATAATAATATAAATTCAATTAGTTGAATAAAATAGAATACCGAGTAATATTAAATTTGTTTTTTTTAAAAAATAGCGCTATTTTAAATTATTTTTTATTTATCGATCATTTACTATTAAGAATCATTTGGTACAATATAACAATAAATATTATAAAAGGAGGTGAAATATCATTAAACGATTTACAGACGGCGAAGAAAAAGTAATGCAAACTTTATGGTCAACAAGCAATGCTTTATCTATTGGTGAGATTTCTAAATTAATTCCTAAAACTAGTAAAGGAGTAATTGCTGAAATTTTAACCCGTTTACTTGAAAAGAAAGCTATTTATGTGGATAAAATTAAAGTGATAAATAAATCACTTACTCGTACATATCGGCCTAAAGTTTCAGAAGAGGATTATTATACTAGTGTTATTCCTCAGCGTACTTTAAAAAAATTGGTTACGAACTTTATCTCAAAGAATTCATCGAATAAGGTACATGCTAATTCGTTAATCAAAGAAGTACAAGATTATTTTAATAATAATTCAGATATAGATAATTAGTTTTATAAAACAATTTAATGAATTATGCTTTTGTTAAACATTTAATAGTGCAATTATATTTTATAAATCCATTATTAGACATAGTATGTGATTCATAAATTTAATTGACGCTTTTTTTTACATCAAAATTAATTTTATTATTGTTTCTGGTTTATTTATTATTAATATTTAGCAATTTTTTATAAAAAGTCACATACAAAAAATTAGATCTAGTTATAAATAGGATTTTTTTATCAAACATAAAATCATTTTTTACAACATATATTAAAAACAATAGAAAAAAAACAGTATTTTTTGTTAAAAGAAGTTAAAAAAATATATAATATATTTGTTAAAAATATTAAATAATTTTAAATGGTTAAATTTCATATAATAAATTGACTTTTAAAACGAAAGGAAATTTTATGAGAGTAGAAAAATCTAAAAACATTAGTTTTACTGTTCTAGGTTTATTGTTAGTGATTTTAAATTTACTATTTTTAATAAATTTAAAATCTCAAGTAACTTTTGCAGATGCTATTTCGCCTAATTTTTTGCAAGTTGACTATCCAGATAACTATGGAATTAGAGTTTATAGTGAACCAAACGATAAAACACCAACCGATCAAGTTCTTAAGGGGAGCACGATGTGGAAGGTAGTAGGTAGTAAAAAGAATGAGAATGGAGAATTATTTTATTGCGTAGGTAATCATCAATGGGTCAAAGCTCAATATGCAATTTATCCAATAGAAAAATTTTCTAACGTTGGGTATGTAGACTACAATAAATTTGGATCGATTTCAGTTTATGGTCGTCCAATTGTAAATGATACAGTAATTAAATCACTGCCAAGTTTTAGTTCATGGAAAATTAATTTTAAAATGAATAATGGGGGTAAAACTTTCTATCAAGTTGGTAAAGGTCAATGGGTTTTAGCCGATTATATTAGTTTAACACCAATTCATTTTTATGAAGCATTTCTTCAAGTTAGTCCAAAAACTAATGCTAATATACCTTTGTATCAAGATAGCGGTTGTACAACTCCAACTGGCAGGCTTTTGAAATCAAAATCAATTTGGAAAGTTTTTGCTGCTAGTGCAAAAGGTTACAAATTAGGTAATAAGCAGTGGGTTAGAAATAGCGGAGTAAAAGTTTATCCTATTACGGAAGTTAATCAGAAATTATTTATTAAATATGTGCCTTTCTATTCAGTTAATGTTTATGAGGCACCAACTATTGGAGGAATTCATGCTAATAAGACAGGTATGCCACTACCAAATGGTTCAACTGTAAGAGCTGTTAAGAAAGCAAATATCGATGGAACTATTTGGTATAGTCTATTAACTGCAGGTAATGGTCATGATTTTTGGTTAGAAAGTAAATATTTGTCTGCTAAAGCGATAATGATGGATTTTGATCGAAATGTAAAAATTTTATCACCTCAGGGTGCTAGAGTTTATACTTACGCAGATGATGCCTATCCAACCAATAGAGTATTAAAGCCGGGAACTAGATGGCATATTTCAGGTGAGATAGGTGGCTTTTATAAAGTAGGAAAAAATCAATGGATTAAAGCAATTACAACTGATTATCAGCATAATTAAAATTGTTTATTAAACTAATGAAGTAATAGAAAGCAAATTTTT
>CALYQJ010000017.1 GCA_945285405.1 uncultured Lactobacillaceae bacterium
GTTTTTTGGCTTCATATCTTAGAAATACTAAATTTATTTTAGAATGATCTTTTTGAGGCCAAAGGTTAGTAGTGAGTTCAACAAAATTAGTTCCAGGATTAACAGTTCGCATATATTTATTATTGATTCGGATGTTAAGTTGAGTAATTGGAGGCTCAGAGATATTTGGTAAACTAAAATCAGCGATATAAAAGTGAGCTATTGGGAATAGCTTTTTTTTTGTTGAAACTACTTTTAACTTATAAGTAACATTTTCTTCATTACGGTCAAAGATACTTTTTAATACAGTAATAGTCATTCCATTACTTTTGAAGGGCTTACGGTGATTTATTGTGGTAACTTTTAAATCATCATATGCATGTACTTTGGATCTTTGAGTAAATCCATAACCAAATAACCCCAAAGTAATGATTAAAACTAATAAAAAACCAAAAATAACTAAATTACGCCAAATAAATTTAATTAAATTATTCAATGATCCGCCCCTCACTAATTTCGTAAATTTGATCACTAACTAAAGATAAAAATTTTTCATCATGACTAGTTAAAAGTACCGTCTTCTGCTGTTTTTTTAAATCTTTAATTAATGTAACCAAAAATTCTTGTCCTTTTTTATCGATCCCATTAGTTGGTTCATCTAAAATAATAATTGGTTGGTCATTAATTAAGGCACATCCAAGACTGAGGCGTTCCTGCATCCCTAACGAATAGCTTTGAACGTTACGACGATCATGAGGATCTAGACCAACTAGTTCAAGCATAGCCTCAATCTTTTTGGCGGGACTGGGCAGTGATTCAGCACTTAAAATTAACTGAAGGTTAGTTTTACCATCAAGTATTGGCAATAAACCTTCTGTACCAAAAGAAAAACCAATTTTAGGTGAAAACAAGACGTCTTTACGAATTTTCTGTCCCATTACTTCAATGCTTCCGGAATTTGGATGGACAAAACCAATGATACTTTTCAATAACATCGTTTTTCCAGACCCATTAGCTCCGGCAAAGCCATAGACTAATTGTTGATCCATATCCAAACAAATGTCATCAAGAATTTTGCGTTGTTTAATGGTTTTACTTACATGATCTAATTTAATAATTGGCATTGTTTAACCCCTATATGTTATTGATAAAAATCAAATTTTTTAATTTTAATATTAGTAAATATTACGATTATTAATAGAATAATTCCCATAACGAAGTAATTAATTGATGCTTTAGCAGCTTGGAATCGGGAAATCATAGTGTAACTAATAAATTTAGGCCAATCGAGATAAGTTACACAGATTAATAAAATTATTGAAAACAAATGAAGATAAATAGGTTTAATAAAAAGGCTAAGTAAGGAAAATGAAATAGTTAGAGTCCAGATTACAAAGAAAGTATAAATGGCGAAAGGCGGAGGGCATTTAAGTAAAATTACTAATCCAGAGATGCAGGTAATGAAGGTACTTGTTAAAAAAACTGAAATGATTAAATTAGTTAAACTAAATCGAATATGATGAGGGAAAAAAATTTTAATCATCTTTCGTGAACTATCACCTACCATAAGTTGGGAATAAATGATGATAAAAAACCATCGAATTGGGATAAACTTTAAAACAGAATCGTTGGTAATACCCCACATTAATTCATTTGCAGTATAGATAATACCTATAATGATTTCAAAAATTACTAAAAAGCCAATTCTAAAACGGCTACAATGTATAAAATACAAAAGCATTTTCCAATGCGAATTTAATAGTCTACTATTTTTAGAATCCATTCACTTGTCTCTCTAACAACTATTACAGATAAAGGTAGCTCAATTATTTGAAATAGAAGATCTAAGTAATTAATTTTTAAAAAAAAGCTACTTATACCAATAAAAGCAAAATTTAAATTAATATTATCAATTGAATATATATTAACTAAGATTAAGCTAAATATTAAAACTATTATAATTATTCTTTTTTTAGTAACTTGTTTTACTAAGTTGATTAAGAAACCAATTATCAAAAACCAAGATTGCAATATGACAAATAATACTAAATCTATTAATTCACGAAAAATATTTAATTTTATTTTTGACATCCAAAATATTGAAATAATGCTTGCGGCAGTGAGATTACTAACAAGAAACATTACTCCAATTAACGTAGATTTTCTGAACAGAAATTTAATCATTTTCTGAGCTGAGTTTTGCTTTTGGATTTGATATAAAGATAATTTAGGAAAAATAAACAAAGCACTTAAACAAAAGAAAGGAAAATAAAAATGAGAAAAAAAATTTCCTTGGAGTATGCCAAAAACTAAAATATTAAAAATGCCTGTTGCTTTACCGCCATAGATAAAATAAATAAAAAAAGCTGATAGTGAAATAATAAAACTACAGATGATGAGAATGATATTTTTTTTTGTTGCTATATTAAATTGTGATTCTAGATTTAAATTCATGCCAAATTATCCAAATTGTTCCAATTATTATTAAAAAGTAAACAGTGATAACACCGGTTAATGGAGGTAAAGAGCGTGGACTGTTTCCGACCATAATATAGGTTGGAGAAAAAATATAATTAGGTAAAAAATCAGAACCAATTGTTAAAATTGTTACTAAAAGGAATGGAAAACTCATTGCAATATAGCGGTTACGAGACATTATCCCACTTAAAACACTTATTAAAGAGTATATCCCTCCGGTAACTCCAACTATTGTTAGATAAAGTAATATAATTAAAAATGGTTGTTTATAAAATAATTTTATTCCATATGTATTAATTGCATTAGCACCATGGTTAACAACTAAATTAGGAACTTTATTTGGGAAAAACCAGATTGCCATAATGTAATCCAACAAAAGAGGAATAACTCCCGTAAGAACACCGCTCGAAAAAGCCACAATTAAGTTATTAATTAAATATTTTTTTAAAGAAAATTGAACTAAATGGTTAGCAAAACCACTTTGTAAATCTTCGGTTATTACTAATGAGGCACCTAAAGAGCAAAGAATTGGTAAACTAAAAAGAAAAATATCAGTAAATGGACCCCGAAAATCAAAAATGATCCATTCGCTTATTGCAAGGTTAAAGAGATTAATACCATTTAACCACGTATTGGCTTCTGTTATTTGACCGAAATAAACGTGACTAATAATTATAACTAAACCTAATAGTAGACCAATTTGATAGCGCTGATGAAAAAAACGTTGTCGAGTAAAAACCATAACTACCTCCATAAAAGTAAACAAAGGGATTTAAATCCCTTTGTTTTTTTATATTTTGTTAATCAGCGAACCAGGTGCCATAAGCGCTACCATTAGCGGCTTTATAAGCCCTAATCCAAGCAACGTTACCTCTACCATAATTTTCTACTAAATAATTTATGAAGTAATATGCTCCGTTATAAGATACTGTTCGGCTTGGGCCAACAGATCTAGTTACTCCATTACCTTTGCCATATGGTGTTGCAGTATAATATTTAATTCCTTTTATTTTACTTTGGTAAAAATAATAAGAGGAAGTAGTGTTTTTTACTTGACCCCAAGTAGAATCCCTTGGACTACGTGAACGAAATTCAAAATGAACATATGCTGGATCATAAGCTGCTACTTTATTTACACTAACAAGTGTTAATAAAAGGCCTAAAAATGTAACTAAAGTTATTGCTCTTTTTTTACTTTTATTAATAGTCATATTTTCTCCTATATATAATATTATATTTATGTTTGGATATATTTATGTTTGGAATTAAAATTATTAAAATAAATTTGCTATTTTTCCTCCTTAATAAATTTTAAAATTAATAGATATGTAAATAATAATAAAAGCTTGCTCATTTAAAATAAATTTAAAATTACAATTTTTATTTATTATAATGATTAAAAGAAAAATGGTATAATAAACTTACTATTTTTATTAACAATATCTATAATAAGCATAATTATAAGATATTTTCTTGTTTTGTTTTAAATTATACTATATCGGGTAATTTTGTTATTATTTATACTGTAATTTTACTATGAAATATATTTGATTATGTATTGCTTATTTGTAGATGCAAATATTTATTTATAAAAATTTATTAAGGTATTGCATGCTCTATGGTGAATTATTAAAAGAATTACGAATTATTCGTAAATTTAGTCAACAAAAACTAGTTTCAGATATTTCATCTCAAACTGCTCTTTCAAGAATAGAAAATTCAGATGATCTTCCTTTTAATTTGTTACTTCATTTTTTAAGAAAGTTAAATATTCGTCCAATGGAATTTTTTAATATTGCTGATAAAGGTAATCAGGAAATTACTCTGGACCCAGTATATAGTTCAAATTATGTTAAAAATAAAATTTTGAATAAACATTTGTTAAAAAATGAAATGAGATATTTGGAAGTTTATAATTGGATAAATTTTCAACAAAATTCACTTAAAATTGATTTGGTGAAGGTAAAGAAATATTTATTAAATTTAAATTTTTGGACAGTCGATGATTTATCTCTGTACACAAATGTATTATTTATTTTTGAAAATAATTTAATTAAAATTAAACATCGACAAATATTAAGTTTTTTAAACAATTCTTCTTTAGAAAAGACGCAAAAACATTTTTATCAGATTAACTATGCAAATAATTTGGTAATATTAGCCTTTAAGCGACATAATTTGGATGATTTAGACTTATATTTGAAAACTTATCAATCATATTTGTTTGATGATCCTAATCTCTTAAATGAAAAAATTAGTTATGAAATTTTTATGCGTTTGCGTAAACTTATGTTTCATTTTGATAAAAAAAACTATCGACAATTATTAAAGGACGTTAAAATTTTTGAAAATTATAATTTACATCTAGTTACTAAAGAAATAACTGAATTTATTGTTAAATGTTTACAATAATGTAAGAGGAATTTAATAAATATTAGTTAAAGGAAGTTTATGGTGAATATTGGACAATTACTAAAGAAGATACGTATTTCACGAAATTTTACTCAATGCCAGTTGTGTTCAGGAATTTCATCACAAGCTGCACTTTCACGAATGGAACGATCTGGTAATATTCCTACAAAGATGTTAATTGCTTTTCTCGAACGCCTTAATATTGAACTGGTTGATTTTTTGGCTTTAGCACAAGCTGAGCAAGATGAGAATTTTCAATTTTTTTTTGATAATCTGGTAGAGGCTATGAATAATAGACAGAAAGCTAATCAATTGATAAGTAAAGAAATGCAACTTTATCGAAATACGGGCATATTAAGACATAAAATTAATGCTCTATGTGTTCGTCTAAATTATTGCAAATATAACCGAAAAGTCATTGAAGATTATGAATTGATTATTACTGAAATTAAAAAGTATTTGTTGAGTTTAGAATACTGGTTTATTAATGATATTTTATTATATATAAATATTTTTTTTATTTTTGATAATAGTTTTATTAAGAATAATCATCAATTTGTATTAAAAAGTTTAAAAAAATCACATTTAGATAGTTCACAAAAACATTTTTATCTTATTAGTTATAGTAATAGTGTAATTTTTTTTATGCTTGAACAAAAACAAATTTTTGATTTAGATTTTTATTTAAATTGTTATCAAGAATTGTTAAATCAAAACTTTAATTCAATAGATGAATTTATTTGGTATTCAATTTTTAAAAAGTTACATAATTTAATACAAAATTATAATGAATCAGATTATCAAAATTTTTTATTAGAAATAAAAAATATTTCAGCGTTTGGTTTAGAATCAGCGAGAATTAGAATAATTTCTTTAATAAATAGATATTTTAAGAAAGATTAGTAATTTTAAAAAAAGTTTTATTTAAATTTTTAAGAATCAGCAAAATATAAGTTGATATTATATTAAAAGATATCTAAAAAAAATTATAATACATAGCAAATTGTTTTAAATCTTATTTGAGAGTTTAAAATGAGTCAATAATAGTTTTTATTATTTTTAATTGTATTTTAGCTTTTAGTATCGAAATTAAAATAAGTTGATTAAATCTTTAATAAAAATAAAGGTTTATTTTTTTTTATTTTAGTAGTAAATAAGATTATTTTCTGCGTAATATATATTAGTTGCTACTTTAAGTAGTTACTGAATTAAAAAGTAAATTAAATAATTTACTTTATTTTAAATGTTAAATTAATCAATTAATTATTTAAGGACTACGTATAATATAATGTATAATGATTTATAACAACTATCTTTGTTTTAATTGTGGTTATGATTTAAATTAAAAAATAAACTAGAGATTTATTTGATTATATTAGTTTTTATATAATTAAAATTTTATTTTACTTTCAAATATGATAAACTAATTTTATAGAAATTTAATTTATTAGTTTACATATATAGTGCTTTCATTTGTGACAGAATTGATATTAATGGGAATTGTTACGACTGGTTCGGCATGGCCCACAAATTTGATTTTGATAGTAAATCAAACTTGTGGGCTTTTTTTTGAAAGGATGGAAATGGAGTGTAAAGAGCCTGTGATTATTAAAAAGAAATTAAATAATAACGCAGTAATTATTAAGAGTAAACATGATGTAATTTTAATGGGAAAGGGGATAGGTTATTTAGTTAAACCAGGAGACAAAGTGGATGAAAGCAAAATCGAAAAAAGATTCCAATTAACTTCGTCGGAAGCGCAAAACAGTCTAATACAAGTTGTTTCAACAATTCCAACAAAGGTTATTACCTTTACTGATAAAGTAGTTGTCTATTTGACACGTACGCTTAATAAAAAATTTGATAAAAATATTTATGTTGCTTTGACTGATCATATTTATTACACCATCAAACGCGATAATGAAGGGCTAATTATGAATACTTCTTTACTTTGGGAAGTTAAAGATATTTATCCCGAAGAATATGCTGCAGCTTTAACCATTTTGCATAAGATTAATCAAGAATTTTCAATTAATTTACCAGATGAAGAGGCTCGAATTTTATCATTTCATATTTTAGACAACGAAGAAAATGATCAGCGTTCAACAAATGTGGCAGTTTCAGTTCAAATTATTACCGACATTTTAAATATTGTGAAATATTTTTTTAATTTTACATATGATCAAAAGTCTTTAGCCTATACCAGATTTATTGTGCATTTAAAATTTTTAACTAAACGAATTTTGCATCATGAGCAAGAAACTAATCAAGCAGTATTTTTTTATCAGCAATTAAATAAGGAAATGCCGCAAGCTTTTAATTGTATGCAAAAAATAAAAAAATATTTAAGTAAAACCCAAGATTTTGAATTATCGCACAGTGAGCAAGCATATCTTACTATCCATATTCAAAAATTAATTTTGGATCAAACTCAAAGGAGTAAGCCATGAAGAGTTCAGAAATTTCGCAACAGTTAGTTGACAATTTAGGAGGGAAAGAAAATATTCGTACATATACTCATTGTGCAACTAGACTAAGATTTCAAGTCGATGATGAAAATAAGGTAAATCGTCAAGGGTTAGAAAAAGTTGATCAAGTGCTTTCGGTAATTAAAGCAGCCGGACAAATTCAAGTTGTATTTGGTCCCAAAGTAATTGATATTTATAATGCTTTTAAAGATTTAGTAGGAACAATTGATCATGAAGTATCGGATCATAGTGGTAATTCTGTCAAAAAAAATATTCTGAACCGTTTAATTGATTTAGTTTCAAGCATTTTTACACCAATTATTTATGTTTTGATTGGATCAGGAATTATTAAAGGAATTCTATCAATTTTAACTACTTTAAAATTGATGAGTCCTACTTCGGGGACCTATGAAGTTTTTAATGCTGCTGGAGATAGTTTATATTACTTTTTACCAATGATTTTGGCAGTAACTTGTGCTCGCAGATTTAAGACTAATATTTTTGTTTCAATAACAATTGGTGGGGCTTTACTTTATCCTAATATTACGGCCTTATCTGGAAAAGTGATCAAATTTATTGGTATACCGATTGAAATTGCAACTTTTAAAAGTAGTGTTTTTCCGATAATTTTTGCTATTTTTGCCTTATCTTATTTAGAAAGATTTTTGAAAAAGATAATTCCTGCAGCAGTTGAGAATATTTTTGAGCCCTTAATTTCAATTGCTATAATTGTGCCTCTAACTATATTGATCTTTGGTCCTATTGGGTCTTACCTTTCTAATGCATTAGCTAATTTATATATGTATTTATACAATTTAAATAAAATAGTTGCAGGGGCTTTTATTGGCTTTTTTGCCCAATTAATGGTGGTATTTGGTGTTCATTGGGGGTTATTTCCAATTGGCTTCTCTAATTTAGCTAAGTTTGGTTATGATACAATGTTTGCCGTTTTTGGTCCCAGTATTGTAGCCCAATCAGGAGCAGCTTTAGGAGTTTTATTAAGAACCAAAAATCCTGATATAAAAAAAGTGGCAACTTCGGCAACTTTTATGGGATTTTTTGGAATTTCTGAACCAGCTATTTATGGCATAACTTTAAAAAATGCTAAAATATTTGTTTTATCAATGATTAGTGGTGGAATTGGGGGAGCAATTGCAGGTGCTGCAGGATCTCGAGCAACTGCTGCAGCCGTGGCAAGTATTCCTAGTTTTCCAGTTTATTTTGGTCACGGGTTTAAAGGATTTATTTTCGGATATTTTGCTGCTTTCTTTATTGCCGCAATCTTAGTTTACTTATTTGGTTATGATTCAAACAATAAGTTGTTTACAGACCCTAATGGAAAAAATTCATTAGTTTCTTCAAGTGGCGATGATGATAAAGGAATGGATCCTCTTATTACAGCTCCAGTTACCGGTGATGTGGAATTATTAGACGATGTAAATGATAAAGTATTTTCTTCTAAAGCTTTAGGACCAGGTGTAGCAATAATTCCGGACGCAGAAAAACAAGTAGTTTTAGCTCCAATTAGTGGCAAATTAACGGCAGTTTATCCCACTAAGCATGCTTATGGGATTACCACCGCACAAGGTGAAGAATATTTAATCCATATTGGAATTAATACAATTGATTTACAAGGAGAACTTTTTAAATCAACTGTAAAAAAAGGACAAAAGATAAATTATAAAGAAACTCTTTGCCAAGTAGACTTTTTAAAAATGGTTAATCAGGGTTATGATTCAAGTGTAATTGTTACAAAAGTTAATGCACAACCCAATGAAGTGGCTCAGGTGTTGCAATTAAAACATGTTAATGCCGGTAATTTATTGGCCCAAATTGTAGATAAAAGAGATCGAAAAGATGAGAATTATTAAAGAAAGTAATTATGGCAATAAAAGAGGATTATTGGACCCAGCTGTATTTGAAAGAACTAAAAATAAGCACATTTATCACGATAATTGTCTGAAAGAGCCAGTGAAATTGTCTGAAATTGATTTTATGGCGATTCGTAACGGAATGGGATCACAAAATCGTAGCTTAACTACTAAAAAAATATTTACTAAAAATATTTTAATTCCATGTAATGATCATTATTTGACCGCACAGCTTTCTCAAGTTGCTGATCAAAAAAACATTCAACACTGTTGTGTTTACCTTCATGGCGGAGGATTTATGGGTGGTTCAGCACAAAAGCTTCAAAATCAGAGTGAATTATTAGCACAATTTTCAAAATCACTGGTTATTTCATTAAATTATCGTTTAGCTCCAGAAACTATTTTTCCTGGAGCCATTGAAGATGTTATTGCTGCAATTTCTTGGATTTGTGACCACCATCGAGAGTTGGGTTTTAGTGATGAAAGAGTTTTTGTGATGGGAGATAGTGCTGGCGGTAATTTAGCAGTTATTGCGGGAAAGCAATTAACAAAAAAGTATATTAATCAAATTGTTACATTATATGGAGCATTTGATTTATCCCCGACTGATCATTCTATTTGCCATTGGAGTTATAAATTTTATCAGATAGATCCACAACACCATACTTTAATTCATTCACGGATAAATAAAATTGGCTATCTTAATGACTTAGTTCGACAGCTATATGTCACTAAGAAAGCAGCAGTTAGTGATCCTTACGTTAGTCCAATTACGGGGACCTATGACCAAAGTTTCCCAGAGATTACAATGATTGAAGCAGAATTCGATTATTGTTTGCCAAGTAATGAATATTTGGCCCAAGTTTTACAAAATAAGGGAGTTAAAGTGAATCAAATTTTATATTTGGGTTTGGATCATGGGTTTTATGACCGCTTAGGATATTTAAAGCAAACACAAGATTGCATTGAAACAATGGCAAATATTATAAATAAGAACTAAAAAGAATAAATAATTAGTGTTTACAAGCCAAAAAAAAATTAGAACTTAGTTCTAATTTTTTAAGTATTAATTAAAATTCAATTCAACTGTTTATGGCTTCCAAGCAAATAGATTTGAGGTAGTCTAGTTTTACATAACTGAAAATATAATTTTTGATAAAATGCTTAAATCGCTGTTTCAGTTTTTTTATAACTTACATCTCTTTATTAATTATTGCAGTTAAATTAAATTTAAATCTCATCTAGGATAAGCGCTTTAATCATAACATTTTAATTTAATTCAAGCAATTAAAAATTTACAGCTAATAAAGAAGATACTCCTTTAGTATAGAAGGTAACCTGAATTTTTTACTTGAAGACCTGGTGAATTACTTTTCGATAAGTTCGAGGAAAATGTCTGGTAAAAGAAACTAAAGCATGGTCAGTTAAACTATTGTAGTATCGATATTTGGGCTTGATATCAGTAGCAGCACGATAAAAAATCTGAGCTAAATCTTCGGCTGTAGCAGGAGAAGATTGACTTAGTTGACCAAAAACGTCGATAAAACGTTTAGCAAGGGTTTGATAAGGTGAATTTTTATGTAGATTTTTAAAACCATTCTTAAAAGCTACTTTTGACCAATTTGATTTTGTTGGACCAGGTTGAACAATAATACTGCGGATACCAAAACGTCGTGATTCACTATCTAAAACATCACTCCATTGATTTAAAGCAGCTTTTGAAGCGTAATACCAGCCTCCAAATGGTGAATAAAGGTCAGCGCCAATTGAAGAAATATTAATAATACGACCACGATGTTGGCGACGCATTGTTGGTAAAACAAAATGAGTTAATTGAGATAAGCCAAATAGATTAACCATAAATTGGTTTTCTGCCTTTTTTGCTGGAACTTCTTCAATGCTTCCAAATTCCCCGAAGCCAGCATTGTTGATTAAAACATCGATTTGATGTTGTTCCATTTTGGCGGTGTTAACGAAGATGCGATTAGATTCTTTGTTGGTGACGTCAAGAGCCATTACGTTTATTCCCCGAATTTCTAATTCATGCATCTGTTCAACATGTCGCGCTCCCGCATACACGATCCAATCATGACGGGCAAAAAGTTTAGCTGCAGCTAAGCCCATTCCGGAAGAGGCTCCGGTGATTAAAACTACTCGCTTTGGATTCTTCTTAACGTTTTCCATTTAATTTACGCTTTCAAAAATCAGTCACTCATCGAAAAAGTATTAATCATTTCGTTACTAGCAGTGAAAATTAACTTACCAAGAAGTTGATGAGATTCAGCCATTACGGTATCAACAATTTTTTGGTTTGCCTTTGCTAAAATTTCTGTCGGATTACCTTCGTAATTTTTAACTTTTTGATCCGTACTTTTAATTACTTGGTGGCCAATACCGACAGTTTTTTCTTGATAATTAGTAATGTCTTGAATAGTTTCTTTAAAATGGGGATCAGCAATGGCTGCCATAATCCGATTTATCCAATAGAAGTTTTCCGTAGTAGGAGTCATAGTCGTATTATTTAAAGCTTCAGGTTGGGTATTTATATTGGTATATAAAGGAATCATGGTATTAAATGGCATTGAACTAAAAGCTAACCATTGCAATGAACGATATTCTTTAGTTGCATTTGGACGAATTTGTAATAAACTCATTTGACTAGTTCGATTAATTCCAATTGGTCGAAATTCTTTTTTTAGTTCCTTGGTCCCTAAGTTACCATAAGGATCATAAGCTGTGTCTTGATAATGGCTGCTTAATAAATATTTAACGTCTTCGACAGTAATTTTGCGGTATGGTTTAGCGCAAAAGGGAATTGTATCACTCATTGGATATTGTTGAATGCTGGGAGTTAAATAACGCTGAATAAACCAAGCCCGAGGGGTATTATAGTGATGGTCAGAGTCAGAATGAGACCCAAAAGCCCATCGAGCATTTAATTTTCCATCAAAGTTTAAATTAAGATCATTTTCAGCGATCCATTCTGGTAAATCGGCACTGTACATGAAATTTTCAGGATCATTAAAGTTAATGATTTGAATTCCTAATTGGTTGGGGACTGCTGCATAAGTATCATCGGGAATTTTTTGAGCGATCCAATGATGTCCACCTACAGTTTCCATAAACCAAACTTCATCTAAGTCAGAAAAAGCAATGCCGTTGTGTTCATAAGTGCCATATTTTGCTAAAAGTTCGCCCAAACGCTTAACGCCTTCCCGAGCTGACTTGATGTAGGGTAAAACGATTGTCAAAATATCTTCTTCACCAATCCCAGATTTAACCATGGGATCAGCACCTAATACTCGCTCATTGGTTGTAATAGTTTCAGTTGCACTCATTGCAACATTTTCTTCATTAACGCCAGCTTCACCCCAAATCCCTTGATTATCATTAGCGTTAGGTACGGAAGTGTAGCGCATGGGATTTTCGGGCAAATCGATTTCTACGTGAGAAATTTTAGAAGTATAGTGGCGTGGTTGATCATTAGGATTAACCACGACAAATTTTTTAGGCTCATAAGTTCCTGGTCCACTATCCTCAGTACGAGCAATCATGGTTGATCCATCATAACTCGCTTTTTTACCGATTAGAATTGTGGTACAAGATGAACGTTGTTTCATATATTTCCTCCTTATTAATTTCAATTTTACTATATAAATATGGATCCATATTTTAATTTATGTTTTAAAAATCTAATTTTGGCTGTTCATAATAGATATGTCAACATTTACGAATCACCTGTCAGTGTAAATTCTTCAGTAAATCACTTTAAATAGATTAATTTTAATCAAAAAACTTTGCGACTGCTTCCGCAATTCCGTCATGATTATTATCAGCAGTAATATAATCAGCAAGCTCTTTAATTTTAGGATTAGCGTTCCCCATTGCAACGGCAGTACCGGCAGTTTGTAACATCGTATAGTCGTTCATTTCATCACCAATTGCCATTACGTTTTCCAAAGATAGATTCAAATAAGTTGCTAAATCTTTAAGCGCATCACCTTTGTTAGCTTTTTGATTTGAAACTTCTAAAAAAACAGGCATGGATCTTACCACATAATAACCCTCATTAAATTCTTTACGTGCAAGTTCTTCAATGTGATTTAATTCAGCCACTTCACCAGTCCAAACGCCTTTAATTAAGGTTGGAGTAAAGGGAAAATCTTGGGGATCTAAGATTGTTAAACCGGCTTTATTTTCATCAGCTTGGGTAATTGTGTACCAATTTAGTTGATGATTTGTTGTATAGATTTTACTTTGATCATCTAAGACATTAAAATGAACATGATGCTGTTCACTAAATCGATGGATTCGCTCAAAATCACTTTGAGCTAGCGGATGTTTTTTAATGATCGTTCCCGCAATTGTTTCAATAATTCCTCCATTATAAGTAATCACGTATTGATCTTCGCCAGCGAGACCAATTTGTTTTAAATAAGGAGTTACGCCACTTAAAGGTCGTCCCGAACAAAGAACAACTTTGCCGCCATGGTCACGTACTCTTTGTAATGCATCAATTGTTGAAGGTACAATTTGATGTTTTTGATTAAGAAGTGTTTCATCAATGTCAATTGCAATTAGTTTAATTTTATTCATTTTTGACCATCCCGATTCATATTTAATTACTTACTATCTTACTTGAAAAGGCTTAATAAATGCAACGAATTAGCAATTCATTTTTTAAAGGTCGTCCTACGATGGATATTACCCAAGACCTATTAGGGAAAAAATTAGTTTATTTAACTAAACAAGGAACTATTTCGGGTTATATTGTTGAAGCTGAAAGCTATTTAGGAGTGCAAGACTCTGCGGCTCATGCTTATCGTGGTCGTCGTTCGGCATTTAATGAACCTCTTTATGCGGCACCAGGAGCAATTTATATTTATCAACGCCGGCAGCATTTTTTATTTGATGTTGTAACGCAAGAAGTTGGCGAGCCTCAAGGAATTTTGGTAAGAGCTTTACAACCAGCAGCGGGTAAACAGTTAATGCAAAAAAATCGACCTGGAAAATCAGATATTAATTTAACTAATGGTCCCGCTAAGTTAATGCAGGCTTTTGGAATTCAAGATAAAGATCGTAATTTTAAATTAATTGCCGATTGCTCGGACTTAACCATTGATGTACAGAATGCCAAAATTCCAGTGAAAATTATGACTAGTGCCCGAATTGGCGTTAATCAAAATGGTCATAGTGCTTTAGCTAAATTACGCTTCTTTGTGGCTGGTAATCCCTTTGTCAGTGGTTTACCAAAATCCCAATGGAACTTAGAAAATTTGGGCTGGCAAAAAGATAAATAATTTTTTTTATTGGTATCGATTACTATTTGATTACAAGTATCCATATTTTAAAGAAAAATTGATAAAATAGAATGAGCTATTTATTAAATTGGTTTTTCTATTTAGTTTTTAGTTATATTTTACTTACATTTTACTTATATTTATAGAGGAGATAAATTTTTTAATGCACAAAACAATCTTCACCAAAATTACGCGAGTTTTTGTGACAACTTTACTTCTAATAGTTAATTTGGTTCCTTTAACTAATCTTTCTCAGCAAAAAGTTAAAGCTGACAATGGAGATATTAATAGTTATATCAGAAAAAATAATTTTCCGAATCCTAAAATTCAAACTCGACTTACGCCATTTTTTAATGTAGGTTCGGGTTATCGTAATGGGGTAGGTAGACCAGAAGGTATTGTTGTTCATGAAACTGGCAATAGTAGTGATATTTATTCACCTAACGCAATTAATAATGAAATTAACTATGAAGTTAATAATTGGAATGTTCCAGGGCGAGAAGCCTACGTTCATGCCTTTGTTGATCGTAGTCAGATTATTAATGTTGCCAATACTGACCTAACTTGTTGGGGTGCTGGGCCAATAGCTAATAGTCGTTATATATCCATTGAATTATGTGAAGAAGGAACAATGGATAATTTTGCACGTTCAGTTAACAACGATGCTTATTATGTGGCATATCTATTGAAGAAATATAACTTGCCAGTAACCAATGCAACTCATACCGGTTCCGGTACAGTTTGGTCCCATCATGCAGTATCCAATTTTTTGGGGGGAACTAATCACAGTGATCCGACAGGATACTTCAATTCTTGGGGTTATTCAATGGATCAGTTCTTCCAATTAGTTCAAATGAAATACAATAATTTATCGGTAAATAAAGCTGAATCAGTTGAAAAAGTAGCACAGAAAGCCCCAATTAATGAAACTGATCAAGTTTCTAACAAGGCAAATAACCAATCGTTTTATTATCTAACTGATGCTGGCATTATTTCGGGGGGAAATGCTAATCAATTTATCGGTAAAAATTATCAATCTACGGCAATTGTTAAAACTAAAAACAACGGGATTTATACTTTGATTACCAGCAATGGACGACAAATAGCTTGGATTCGTTCTGGTCAATTAGATTTACTTCGAACTGATCCTGTAACTTATCAACGTTCAGTACAAAATATTGCTTATCTGGTGAATAATGCTCCCCTTTATTATTTGTTAAATAATGGTTTTCAAGCTGCGGACATCAGTGGTCCTTACTCTTACAGCATTCGTTCCATTGCGCAAACTTCTCAAGGTAAAATTTACTATTTATTAAATGATAATTGGACAGGAAAACCTTTTATGTGGGTTGATAGCGAAAATGTTTCTTTAAAAAATAGTTTAGATTCGCAATTGGTTTCGACAATTAAGGGGAGACCAGCGGTTCCTGATAAAAAAGGTAGTCATCTGCCAGCAGCGGTGAAAGTAAAAAATGCTACCGCAACAAAATGGCTTTTAACTTCGGGGTTACAACCAACAGGGACATCAACTAAAGAAAATACGCATCTATTTGTTTTAGGAAACAAAAATATTAATGGTGTAAATTATAGTAATGTAAGTTTTGATGGCTTTGTAACAATGGGTTATGTTCCAAGTGATACGTTAGTATCCATAAATCCAGATTATGTTCAAGTAATCTCTAACCAAACTGGTGTAGCTATTATTAACCAAGCACCAGGAGCTCAAGTTTATGTTTATCCGGGAGATGGGCAAACTGGTCAAACACTACCAAAAAATAGTGCTTGGAAATATCGCACTTTAGTTACTGCTAGTGATGGAAGCCAATGGTATCAAGTTGGTAGTTATCAATGGCTCAAAGCTAGTGATGTAAATATCAAATATTAATTAAGTATTAAAAATATTGAAGCATTGCCTTCGAAGCAATGCTTTTTTTTATAATGACAAATAAAAACAAAGAGGAAAAATTAATGAAAATTATAATGTTTAGTGTTCGTAATGATGAATTATCATGGGTTAAGGATTGGGAACAAGATCATCCAGAAATATCTGTTAAGATTTGTAAAAATTCTTTAGATGACAAAACGATTGATCAAACTCAGGGTTATGATGCAGTAAGTTTATTACAGCATAATCAAATTTCAGAAGAAATTTTGCAGAAATTAGCCATTAATGGTGTAAAAATTATTGCTTTACGTTCAACTGGTTATGAAAATATCGATTTTAATCTAACTAAAAAATATCATTTAGCTGTAAGTAATGTTGCAGCTTATTCCCCACGTGCCGTAGCGGAATTGGTTTTAACGCAATCTTTGCGTTTAGTTCGCCATGTTGGAATTCTAGAAGCTCAAGAAAGGCAAGGTAATTTTACTTGGCAAGGTTTGGAAGCATTAGAAATTCCTCAATTAACCGTCGGAATTATTGGAACAGGTCAAATTGGCATGACTGTTGCTAAATTATTTAAAGCGCTAGGTGCTAGAATTATTGGTTATGACCTTTATCCACAAAAAAATGTATCAGATATTTTGGAATATGAAAGTTTAGATACTGTAATTCAAAAAGCTGATATTTTAACTTTACATACGCAATTAACACCGGAAACTAAAGATTTAATTAATCTCCAAAGATTAAAAGAAATGAAAAAAACTGCTTTTCTAATTAACATGGCTCGTGGCGGAATTGTTAATACAGCAGATTTAATCACGGCTTTAAAAAATCAAGAAATTGCCGGTGCAGCGCTTGATACTTTTGAAGGCGAGACTAATATTTTTGGTGAAGATCTTTCCAGCGGTTATGAAGCACCGTTACTTAAAGAGCTATTAAGTTTACCTAATGTATCAATTACGCCACACGTAGCATTTTATACGCAACCAGCAGTTAAAAACATGGTCATAATTTCTTTAAACACTTGTGAACAATTTCTAAAGGGAAATAAAGTAGAAAATTTAGTTTTTCCCCGATAATTACTTTGCAGCTTTTTTAGATTTAAAAATCCATTTAGAGAAAAGATAGTTTAAAATTACAATCAAAATTTGGCTGACTAATTTAACCAGTGATTCGTTTTGATGCCAACGATCGATGCCGAGGTAAACAATTAAATTGTCGATGAATAAAGAGAAAATACGGGCCGTTAAAAACCACCAGAATTCGATCAGAGTAGCTTTTAGGCCTTTAGCTTGACTTTGAAAAACCCAACGCCGATTGGTAAAGTAGGCAAATAAAAGACTAATAAACCAAGCAATGCTATTGGAGATAACGGTGGGCATTTGTTTAAATAGTAATAACAAAAGGAAAAAAACGATATAATTAACGATAGTGGTTAATAAACCAAAAATTAAATAATTAATGATTTCCTTTTTTGTTTGATATAATTGTTTTAATTTCGGAATCATATTTATATTTTAAAACTTTATAGACGATTTATTGTAATTTTTAGAAAAAAATAATAGATGACAAATAGTAAAAAAATTAAACTGTCCCATCGAGAAATTATTGAATTAATTGCTGAGGGATTTATAACCATCGGAATTATGGTTCTGGTGAGTTTTGCTTTATTAATAATTATGGTTCAATTTAGTACCGAAGGCTCAATTTTGCAACGTGGTGGTGCTTTTTTCTTTCGTGGTCTACCAGCTCCCTCTTTTGGGGATGACTTTTTAAGTTTGCATAATTTTTTGTATCTTATTTTCGGCCTATTTGATATTTTTGTTGTAGTTTGGCGTTTGATGCGTCGTTATCATTTAATGGAAATGCGTCATGTTATTGCTGCAATGCAAGAGATTGCTGATGGTCATCTAGAAAAAAGAATTAATTATCAAGTTAATCGTAATCTTCAAGGGGTGGTAGATTCGATTAACGCTTTAGTAGATAGTGCGGTTCATTCGATGAAAGAGGAGCGGCGGATTGAAAAAAGTAAAGATGACTTAATCACAAATGTATCGCATGATTTAAGAACACCTTTAACTAGCATTATTGGTTATTTGAATTTAATCGAAGATGATCCTAAACTTAGTGAAACTGAGATTCGTAAGTATGTTCACATTGCTTTTGTAAAAGCAGGGCAAATGAAATATCTAACTGATGATCTATTTGAGTATACAAAATTAACAACCAGTGAGGTCAGTTATAATTACACCATTTTTAACATGAATGATCTAATTGAACAACTTACTGCTGATTTTGAATTAGAGGCCAAAAAAGTTGGATTATCTTTAACTAATGAAGTACCAACGAAGCCAGTAATAGTTAAATTGGATTCAGAAAAGTTAGGTCGAGCTTTAGCTAATTTAGTCAGTAATGCTTTAAAATATGCTAAGAGAGGGACCTTTATTTTAATTAGTTTACATGACTTAGGAGATAAAATTACAATTAAAGTCGCCAATGATGGCCCTAAGATTCCCCCAAATTCAATAAATAAGATTTTTCAACGTTTTTATCGAGTTGATCCAGCTCGTTCAGGTACTAGCGGTAGTGGTTTAGGATTAGCTATTGTAAAAAATATTGTCACCGGAATGGGTGGTGAAGTTAAAGTTGCTTCTAGTCACGAATTAACTAGTTTTGAAATCATTTTGCCAAAAAAGCGGGAAAATGATGATGAATAAACAAAACTTTCATTATCATCGCCCAATTAAACGCCAGCGTCATCATCTAGGTCGGAGGATAATTAATCTTTTAGGATTAATTTTAATTCCTTTGGGACTATTGTTGATGGAGAGCCATTCAACCGGTGATGTAATTTTATATGTTAAACAAACGAAAACATCATTACCGCCGTTGACTCAAGAAGTAGCACCAGTAGCTAAAGCTTTCCTTTTAGCGGATAATCAAACTGGTCAGATTGTTTATCAGAAAAATCGGCAAGAACGGCTCCAAATTGCTTCTATTTCTAAAATTATTCCTGCTTATTTGATTTGCCGAGCAATTCAATCAGGAAAGCTTAATCTTGAAGATCAAATAAAAATATCTCCCGCTGTTGCAAAATTAAGTAATGAAGCAGGTTTGTCTAATGTAAAGTTGCAGATTAATGAAACTTATTCGGTAAAAGATTTATTAGCAGCAACTTTATTAAGTTCGGCTAATGCGGGAGTTATGGCATTAGCACAAGCTGTTTCGCCATTACCAGAGTTTAATCAGGCTGAACATGAATTTTTGAATCAATTGGGAATTAAAGATTTCGTAATTGTTAATGTTAATGGTTTACCTAATAATATGTTGGGTACTTTACGTAATCCTCAAACTTCACTTAATGCGGAAAATGAAATGTCAGCGACAGCAGTAGGAATGGTCGCAACTAAGCTAATAAGAGATTTCCCCCAAATTTTATCAATAACCGAAAAATTGACAGATCAATTTAAAGCAGGAACGTCGCAACAACAAACTTTAGAAAATACCAATAAATTAGTTGCTGGGGCGCAATTGGCTTTACCGCAATTACAAGCTTTAGGATTAAAAACGGGGACTAATGATTATGGTTATAGTTTTGTTGGTACTTTTAAGAATGAGGGTAAATTGTTAACTACGGTAATTTTAAATGCGAATTCTGATAATGCTCGTTTTTTAAATACACGTCAATTATTTCAGCAATTTCAAAAACAGTATCATTTAATTACTTTAACTCCTCAAACCAATTCTAATCTTAAAGAGATTCATGAAATGTTCAGTCAGCAATTTAATTTAAAACCAAAAAAAATTCAGCCTTTAAAGCTGTGGGTACCACGTTCAGTAAAAGCTGCTGATTTTCATTTTAATTTTGATTTTGACTATAATTATTTTTCTCAAAATAAAAAACCTGGTTTGATTGTGCGGCTTGCACTTAATCCTAACCAGATTCAATTCTTAAACGGGCGATTGCCTTCACTGAATTTACGCTGATTCAGCTTCAGGGCCGGCAAGGCTGAGAAATTTATTATATGATTTTTTAAACATTAGATTTACCGTTCCCAATGATCCGGAACGGTTTTTACTTATGATTACTTCAGTTTTAACAACATCTTGTTGATTAAAGACTACATTATCAGGATTATTTTCATTTTCTTCACTTTCGTTGTGGTCGTAATAATCATCACGATATAAAAAAGCAACGATATCGGCATCTTGTTCAATTGATCCGGATTCTCTAATATCTGAAAGAATAGGTCGCTTATCTTGCCGTTGTTCAACGCTTCGCGAAAGTTGAGATAAAGCGATAATTGGTACAGCTAATTCTTTGGCTAATTTCTTTAATTGCCGAGAAATTTGAGAAATTTCTTGTTGTCGATTTTCAGCACGGCCTTCAATTAATTGTAAATAATCGACAACAATTAATCCTAAATCACCTACTTCCTGAGCTAATTTTTTACATTTACTACGAATTTCAGCAATGCGGTTTCCAGGAGTATCATCAATGAAAATATGAGTTTCGCTCAAAGTTCCCATTGCGACCGTTAGTTTATCCCACTCTTCTTTGGTTAGATTGCCAGTTTTGAGACTGTTAGCACTAATGTTACCTTGAGAACAAAGCATTCGGTTAACTAGAGATCCTGCTGACATTTCTAAACTAAAAATAGCTATATTAGTTCGTGACTGTACAGCAATATTTTCGGCGATATTTAAAGCAAAAGCAGTTTTTCCCATACTAGGGCGTGCTGCTAGAATAATTAATTCATCAGGATGTAAACCGTTGGTTAATTGATCTAGATAATGATATCCAGTTGAAAGTCCAGTAACATTACTCTTGTTTTTGGACATTTCTTCAATTTGATCATATGATTCTTGCAAAATGTCACTAATTTTTTTAAAGCCAGTACCATTGTGAGTAGTGCCGATTTCTAAAATTTGATTTTGCGCATCTTCGATAACTTCTTCAACTTGATCACTATCTTGATAAGCTTGTGAAATAATATCACGGGAAGTTTTAATTAAATGGCGTAGTTTAGCTTTATCGGCTACAATTTGAGCATAGTATTGCACATTACGTGCTAAAGGAGTTTTACTAGCTAATTCAGCCAAATAAGCTGTGCCACCAATATTATCTAGTTGATGTTGATCAGCTAAGCGATCACTAATAACTAAAACGTCAATCGTTTTATCTTCTTGAACTAGATCAATCATTGTTTGAAAAATTATTTGATTTTTACGATTATAAAAATCACGAGCTTCTAGTAAAGAAATAGCATCGCTAAACCGATTGGGATCAATAAAAATACCCCCGAGGACGCCTTCTTCCGCCTCAGGGCTATTAGGTAGAGTAGAAAGTTGGTTATCCATTATAGTTTATAGACTTGAACTCTGACCCGAGATTGAACTCCTGGTGCCAGTTCAATCGGTACATTGTGAAAGCCCAGACTTTTAAGGGCATCAGACATTACTAATTTACGACGATCAATTGTGATTTGAAATTGTTTTTTTAAGGCATCGCCAATTTGTTTACTTGTCACTGATCCAAAAAGGCGAGAGTCTTCGCCGGCTTTAGAGCCAATTTTAACAACAGTTTCATCAGCTTCTAGTTGCTTTTTTATTTTTTCTGCTTCAGCTTTAGTTTCAGCTTTTGCCGCAGCAATTTTTTTCTTACGACTTTCTTCTTCTTTTAAGGCTTGTGGCGTAGCTTGTTTGGCTAAGTTTTTTTTAATCAAAAAGTTTTGGGCATAACCATCAGCTACATTTTTTACTTCCCCGATTTTACCTTTTCCGGGAACGTTTTGGGTAAAAATTACTTTCATTTTTGCTCCTTTTGTTCATTCTTTTGTGCTTGGTTGAGAATTGCAACCAATTGTTTTTTGACATGATCAATACTGGAATTTTTAATTTGCGTTGCAGCATTACCTAAATGACCGCCACCACCCATTTTTTCCATGACTAGTTGCACATTGTAATCGCCCGTACTTCGTGCGGATATTCCTATTGTACCATTTTCTCTTTTGGTTATCACAAACGAAGCACTAACCCCTTCTAAGCCAATCATTGTATCAGCGGCCTGGGCGCCAATAACCGGATCGTAAATGCGATCATCATCACCATGAGCAATTGCAGTATGGTCGGTTTTTCGAAGATCAATGGTACTAATAATTTTAGTCATTGCTAAATAATTTTTGATATTTTCTTTAAGAATGTTATGAATTAATTTTTCATCGGCACCGTTAGAACGCAAGTAACTAGCGGAATCGAATGTTCGAGTACCAGTATGGTATTTGAAGGATTGGGTATCAACAAAAATACCGGCAAGTAAAGCAGTTGCATCCAGTTTACTAATTGTAGCTAGATCTGTTGGTTGATATTCAAAAAGTTCTGTAATTAATTCGCAAGTTGAAGAGGCATAAGGTTCAATATAGATTAAGGCAGGATTTTCTGGAAAATCTTCGCCTTGGCGATGATGGTCAATAATAACTATATTTTTTTGAAGTTTTTGGTAAAGTTCTAAACTTATACTCATACTTGGTTTGGAATGATCAACTAAGAATAATAAATCATCTTCATGGGACATACTAATAGCTTTTTCGGGAGTAATAATATCTTTTTTTAGTTCGTCATTACTTTTAGCAATATCTAAAAGACGTTTGACATCACTATGAACGGTTTTAGGATCAATGACAACAAAACAGTGTTTACCATTCATTACGGCAATTTTATGAATACCTAAAGATGCACCTAAGACGTCTAGATCTGGTCGTGCGTGTCCCATAACAAAAATTTGTTGATGTTTGGTCATCAGCTCTTGAATGGCAAAAGACATTGAACGAGCTCGAACGTGAGTCCTTTTTCCTAAAGGATCGGTTTTACCACCATAATATTCAATTGGAGCTTGTCCCATTTTAAATACTACTTGATCACCGCCACGGTTTTGAGCTAAATCTAAATTGTTTTGGGCTTTTTTAGCTAGATTGGTAATTTGATCATCATCAGAATAAATTCCAATACTTAAAGTCAAGGGGGCATTTAATTGAGAGCTTTGAATTCGGATTAAATCGAGAATTTTGAAGTTATCTTTTTTGGCAGCATTTATATCATGAGCAAAGCAAATCATGATATAACGATCTTCAGCGGTCTTCTTTAAATAAATATGATAACGTTGGGCCCAATTATTCAATTCTTGAGTTAATAGATTATTAATATTTGATAACGTTAAATCATCCATTGATTCGCTAATTTCGTCGTAATTATTAATTACAATATGGCCGAAAGCAATTCGTTTATCGGCTGCTTTTACTTCAATTTCAGCGTAACGGGTAACTTCCAATAAATAAAAAGCATTTAAACTCTTTTGGTTAACAACTTCAAAGTAATGATTGCTCCATTTAATATAAGGTAAAGATTTAACCTCTTTTTTTTCGTTAAGGATATCGTCAACAATTGGGGCAACCTTACGTACAGGTTGTCCCAGAATATTAGGATTATCGAGATAGTGAGCTAAATACGGATTGATCCATTCAACTTTGTGTTCGTTGTTATAAAGTAAAATCCCAATTGGCATTTTTATTAAGGCTTCCTGTTCAGCATCGTTCACTCGATTTGATAGATCTGCTACGTATTTATGAGAATCAGTATTTATGATTGAAAAAATATAAAAAGCAGCAGCAAAAAGAACGAATATCGTTATGATGATAACGATACCCAAATAAATATTAGTCATAAAGGCGAAAACTAAAGCAATTAAAGCAATCGTCAGTGCTATTATTGACGAGATGCGGATTCGCAAATCTTGCCAAAAAGTACTTTTAATAAAATACTTCATTAATGATTTCATTGTTTAAATTATAATTACTCCTATAATTATTAGCAATTATGACGAATTTTTTAGAAATATGCAAATTAAGTAATTAAAGGCTCTCGAAAATGAAATAAAAAGAGCTTCCTAATGGTAAAGGAAGCTCTTTTTAAAATTTAAAATTATTCATCTTTGTTAACAAAAGGTAATATTGCCATTACCCGAGCTCGTTTTATAGCACGTGTTAACTTACGCTGGTTTAAAGCGCTCGTTCCTGTAATGCGACGAGGCAAAATCTTTCCACGTTCGGAAATAAACCGCCGAAGTAATTCTTCGTCTTTATAATCGATATATTTAATGTGGTTAGCAGCAATATAGTCAACTTTACGTCGACGTCGGAAACCACCACGTTGATTTTGCATGGACACTCCTTTCAATAATTGTATTCTTTTTTTTTAAAATGGTAAATCGTCATCCGAAATATCTAATGGCGTATCTGGATCGAAACCATTTTTTTGGTCATCAGTAAAGGGATTAGCAGTTTTATCAGTGACGTCGGTTCCTTTAAAAGGCCCCTCTTCATTGTCGTTTGGACTGTTTTTAGATTGATTAGGATCAGCATCGGTATTGTTTGAATTATAATTACCTCCTCCTGAACTCCCTTTGGATTCCAAGAAAGAGAAACTATTAACTGAAACTTCGGTGACATAAACCCGTTTGCCATCGTTGCCTTCGTAATTGCGGGTTTGAATTCGCCCTTCAATACCAATTAATGATCCTTTATGAGTATAATTAGCAAAAGTTTCAGCTTGTTTTCGCCAAATTACACAATTAATAAAATCAGCATCTCGGGTACCTTGAGCGTTAGTAAAGTTACGGTCTACTGCAACCGTAAATGAAGCTACGGCAGTACCGTTACTAGTATAACGCAAGTCAGGATCCTTCGTTAAACGACCTACTAAAACTACATTGTTAATCATTTAGCCCTCCTTAAGCCTCGTTTGAGGAATGATGGCCTTCATCGGCATTAGCATGAGCAGCAGCTGCATCTCTTTTGGCTTTTGCTTTAGCTTTAATAGCTGCTTCAGCTAAGTGACTTGGGAAATCGATCTTATCATCCATCCGAATTACCATTGAACGTAAAATTCCATCGTTAATTCGAGCTAAACGTTTAAATTCATCAACAGCTTCTGCTGAAGCATTTACATTAACAATATGATAAATGCCTTCAAGATAGCCGCTAATTTCATAAGCTAAACGTCGCTTTTTCCAGTCTTTAGAATCAACAATTTCAGCACCTTTGTCTTTGAGAATTTGGTCAAAGCGGTTGATCAAATCAGCTTTCGTTGCTTCATCTAAATCAGGACGGATAATGTAAGTGATCTCATACTTATTTAAGCTCATTTTTACCTCCCTTTGGTCTTGAGGCTCTACTTTGTTGAAATACAGTAGAGCAAGGAGCCAGTTTTTCTTTTGACTCGAATAGTAATTTTATCATAGAATCTCCTTTTGATCTATTTCTTATGAAGATTTTTTTCTTCAAAAAATAATTACGTTAAATTAATTGACTTCGATAGCAAAATCTTCAGGTTTCATGAAATGCAAAAGATTGATAAAAATAAGTTTACTTAAATAAGCTAAAATAATTGGTAAGATGATAAAAACTAAAATTAAAGTTAAAAGTGAAATAACTCCAGGGGTCATTTCCTTATATGCTGCAAGAAAACTAACTCCTCCAGAAAGGCCAAAACCACCTGAAATAGGGGTGCCTTTAATTTGAAAGATTGCCGCAATGCCTCCCATAATTGCTGCATTAATACAAGGTGGAATTAAAAGTTTTGGCTTAGACATCATATTAGCCATTTGAATTTTGGCTGAGCCAAGGAAATGAGCCAGACTTGTCCCAATTCCATTGACACTCCATCCGTAAAAACAAAGAGCAAATCCTAGAGTAGTAATCCCGATACCGGCAGCGCCCGATCCAATTCCATTAATACCAATAGCAGTTGCAATGCCAACTGTGGAAATCGGGGTAACCATAATAATTGCAAATAAAACGGCAATTAAAATACCCATTGGAATTGGTTGTAATTTAGTAACTAAGTTAACCAAGTCGCCAATCCAAGTTGTGATGTAGTGTACATACGGCAAGATATAATAACCAATAACTCCTGGAATTAATACGGTTAAAGATGGTAGTAACAATACAGTAAAACTACCAAGCTTTTTACCAATAGCTGCTACAAATAAAACCGCTAATGTAATTACGATAATTAAATTAATGACATCCCCAACGCCTTTAGCAATAAAAGTACCGTTTTTAAATTGCCAGTTTCCGGCACCGATTGCTGCTGCTAAAGCAACTGAAGCGCTTTGAACATGATTAAATTCAAACAAAGTTCCTACAATATAACCCGCAACTACCGGCATTAAAATCATGACGTAATTGGTCATTTCGTAGAGTGATCTTAAAAATGGAACGTTCACGAATAAACTTGCAAAAGAACCAATAATTGCTGAAGGTAGTAACATTGCCACAATTCCAGTGCTAACCCCGTTAAGCACGTTCATTGTAAAATCTTTTACAGGTGTACTTTTCGAATATTTCATAAAGTCCTCCAAAATCTTTTTTTAATATTAGCATGAATTATCACGTTAAAGAAGGGCAAAGATAGTAAAAATTAAAACTTTATGCAATAAAAAAAGCCAAACATAAATGTCTGACTATTAAAATTATTTTTTTAAGTTTATTTTTATTGATCTTCTTTAGCTAACTTTGCTAATGTTGCTCGAACTTGATTAATTTTTTTTTGACTATTTTTTAAGTTAGCATGATTAACGGGACGGCGATTATCATTAATTGCTTTATGAATATTATGAGACATAGTTACTCCTCTTTTAAATTTAAATACAGCATAAAAATTATATCACAAAAAGTAAAAAAAAGTGAAGTTCAAATTTTCATTATGCTGTATAATTATAATAAAAAGTTAGGGGAGGCTTTATGACGAATTCATTGTTACAAAAAATGAATCGCAGATTAGAATATATTAAACCATCTGCAATTCGAGCTTTTGACGAAAAAGTATCAAAAGTTTCTGGAATGTTAAAGCTCACTTTAGGTGAACCAGATTTTGATACTCCAGAGCATGTGAAAGCAGCTGGGATTAAAGCAATTGAAAATAATTTAACTCATTATGCGCCATCAAACGGTACTGCTGATTTAAAGAAAGCAACAGCAGAGTTTATGAATCGCCACTATCATTTAAATTATACGCCTGAAGAAACGATTATTACTGTTGGGGCAACGGAATCTTTATTTACAGTTTTTGCTTCTATTATTAATGAAGGAGATGAAATTTTAGTACCGACACCAACTTTTCCGCTTTATTTTTCGGATATTGAAGTATGTGGTGGTAAACCGGTTTATCTAAATACGTCGGAAAATAATTTCATTTTAACTCCAGAAAAGTTGGATGAAGCTTTTAAAGCACATCCTAAAGCAAAAGCCATTGTTTTAAACTATCCAAGTAATCCTACAGGGGTAACCTATAGCCGTAAGCAAGTACAAGCGATAGCGGATAATTTAAAGCAACGTGATGTTTTTGTCATTTCAGATGAAATCTATGCACAGATTACTTTTGATCAACCGCATACTTCTATTGCTGAGTTTATTCCTGAACAAACAATCTTAGTTAGTGGGGTTTCCAAATCTCATGCAATGACTGGTTGGCGGATAGGTACTTTACAAGCACCTTTAGCAATTACTCGTGAATTAAGTAAAGTTCATCAGTTTACAGTTACTGCAGCAGCAACAATGAATATGGCAGCAGCAGAAGAGGCTTTTACTAAAGGTTTTGATGATGGAGCTAAGATGCGCGAAGAATATCAAAAGCGCCGCGATTACTTAGAAAAAGCATTAACTGATTTAGGTTTTAGTTATGCCAAACCAACCGGAGCATTTTACTTGTTTATGAAAATTCCCGAAGATATGGAGCAAGATAGCTTTAAGTTTTGTTATGACTTAGCTGATAAAGTTAAGCTAGCTGTAATTGCAGGGGCAGCATTTGGTCCTGGCGGTGAAGGGTATGTTCGATTAAGTTATGCTGCAAGTATGGCTGATCTACATGAAGCAGTAAATCGTTTATCACAATACAAAAAAATGATTTCAAAATAAAAGAGGAGATCCTTTAGGATCTCCTTATTATTTTGCTAAATTTTAGTTAAGGCTTAATTAAATTTGATGTTTTTACGTGCATTTTAATTACTTTTTGTTAGTATTGGAATGCTCTAAACTATAGCAATGTTAGCATGATATTTGAAAATAAATTAGTTACTTCATTAAAAAAAGTTTAATGGTAAAAATGCTTAAAAGATTTAATATAGTTTTACAGCAGATTTCATCATCTGAAGATTTTTCTATGAAAATTCAATTTATGTAGTTTCATAATAAAGTAAATAGTGCTAATACTAACTAAACATTTATTTTGAGGTATGACAATGTAAATTCAGTAGAATCCATTTTTTGATATCAGCAAATTAGTTATAACGTAAATATAATGACCTATTTGTTATAACTTGATGGCCTTTTTAAAAAAATAAATGCCATTCATGATTCAAACAATTAATAGCACCAATTATAAATATTTTCATGAAAGCTATTTTTACTATCGTCAAATTATAGAACTTTGATTAAGATTATATAGCAAGAAAAAAGATGAGGAAGAAATGGTAAAAGAAGTAGATAAAATTGTTGTTCTAGATTTTGGTAGTCAATATAATCAATTAATTACCCGAAGAATTAGGGAAATGGGTATCTATTCTGAATTGTTGGATCATAATATTTCTGCCGATCAAATACGAGAATTGAACCCTAAAGGAATTATTTTTTCCGGTGGCCCGATGAGCGTTTATGATGATAATGCTTTTAGTGTTGATCGGGAAATTTATGAAATGGGAATTCCTATCTTGGGAATTTGTTATGGTATGCAGCTGATGGTTTATAACCTTGGGGGATCAGTGATGCCAGGTCAAGATCAAGAATATGGTCATGCCAATATTGAAGTTTTGGATGAAAATTCAGCTCTTTTTAAAGGATTACCGAAAGAACAACCAGTGTGGATGAGCCATAGTGATTTGGTTCGTGAACTTCCAGCAGGTTTTAAAGGGGTTGCTAAAAGTGTTAATACGCCATTTGTTGCGATGGAAAATAAACATAAGAAACTATATGGCGTTCAATTCCATGCTGAGGTACGTCCGACTAAATATGGAATGGATATTTTACATCATTTTGCTTTCGATATTTGTCAAGCTCAAGCAAATTGGACAATGGATGACTTTATCACGACTCAGGTTGAAGAAATTCGAGAAAAAGTTGGTTCTGACAAAGTATTGCTTGGACTTTCTGGTGGAGTTGATTCAAGTGTAGTCGCAATGTTGTTGCATCGAGCAATCGGGGATCAGTTAACTTGTATTTTTGTTGACCACGGCTTATTGCGCCAAGATGAAGCTAAACAAGTTATGGATAGCTTAAGTGGTAAATTTGGCTTGAATGTAATTAAAGTTGATGCTTCCAAGTTATTTTTAGAGAAACTAAAAAATGTTACTGATCCTGAGCAAAAACGAAAAATCATTGGCAAAGAATTTATTGAAACTTTTGCAAAAGAAGCAAAAAAATTGCATGGCATTAAATATTTGGCTCAAGGAACTCTTTATACTGATGTAATTGAATCTGGTACAAGTAATGCTCAAACCATAAAATCACATCATAACGTTGGTGGTTTACCCAAAGACTTAAATTTTGAATTAATTGAACCCTTGCGCAAACTGTTTAAAGATGAAACTCGTGTATTAGGTGAAAAGTTAGGATTACCGCATGATTTGGTTTGGCGTCAACCTTTCCCCGGTCCGGGTCTAGCTATAAGAATTATGGGAGCAGTAACTCCTGAGAAGTTAAAAATTGTTCGAACAAGTGATGCTATTTTGCGAGAAGAAGTACAAAAAGCAGGATTAGTTGATCAAATTTGGCAGTACTTTACCGTAATGACGGGAATAAAAAGCGTCGGAGTTATGGGGGATGGTCGAACATTTGATTATACAATTGCAATTAGAGCCATTAATTCGATTGATGGAATGACTGCTGATTTTTATCGGATGGATTGGGATTTGATCCAAAAAATCTCAAATCGGATTGTTAATGAAACTCCTCACGTTAATCGTGTCGTCTATGATGTAACAAGTAAACCACCGGCGACAATTGAATGGGAGTAGTAGAAGTTAAGATATAAATACTGTTATATCGGCGTCTGTTGCTTCTTTTCTTTTCATATTTTTGATCGCTAGCATTAATATATGTCTTTATTCTCAAACTGACTATGAGTTGGAGCAATGACTTGATGATTAGCTGGGGTAAAATCAACTGAACCGTTTAAATGTTTTATGAAAGCCCAAAATCTGTTTCAACTTATGATGCTTGAATATCTTTCCACGCAAAGAGATATTCAAGTGTCTTTTTTTCTAATGAAGTTATTTGAACCCTGTCACGATTTTTAGGTGAGGTTAATTCATGATTAAACTTAAGATCTTGTCGATATGAAACTTGTATGATCACTAATTAAAATCATAATTGAGGTATGGATGTTATCCGCAAATTAACACCTCAGAAAAATAAGAAAATTAGGGTAGCAGTATTTAATTGTCCAAGAATTCACAGGTAATATTTCCGGTTCATTAAATACGGTGCAAATAAAAATGAAAAATAAAACCAGAAAAGCAAATTAATCAAAAAAGATTAATTTGCTTTTTATCTGGCTATAAATAGCGATTTAAATTGAATTAAACAGTATGAATAATTATCGTTTAGTATCTGATAACGAATTTCGTTAAATTTGGAATATTCCTGACAAGTGGTGTTAATAAATAACGACTGAAATTCATTTATTAGCTGTGCTATGGTCATGTTGAGCTAAGTAAGTCGTTTCGGTATAATTCCACTGCATTCGCTATCCTAGATTTAGATTTGGGTCGTCTAATTCTGGAAGAGATAGCGGAGATTGAAACCTGATGGGCA
>CALYQJ010000018.1 GCA_945285405.1 uncultured Lactobacillaceae bacterium
TTCCTTTACCTTATAAGGTGAAATAAATGCTTTCATAATTAATTTTATTTTTTTATTGTAACATTACCAGAAATGTTAAATTTATCCATCTAAAAAAAATTTTAACCTTTTTATTTTCCCCCAAAAAATATTTCTGGTAAAAATATTATTGTAAGATTTTACCCTCAACTTTGCTGGTATATAGGCCATAACATTTTTAGACTAATTACAAAATTTCGAAGTTCCCTTTCAAAACAAGGATATTTTTTTACTTCAATATAGTATTCAAGGCTATTAACTTTGCTTTTAGAAGTGGTATGTAAGGTTCTTTTTCAATTCTGCCCAGTTAACTTGTTTTTTTAGGAGCAGTAAATGCTTGTTCCATCATTTCAACTATAAGCATAAATGTTAACCTTACTCTATTCTTATAAAGTTCTGTTGCCGTCCATAAAGATAAAAGATTGTCTAACAAGGGAGGATAGACATTATTTCCCCTTGAGCTTTCTTCGTCTTTTATCTTGAGAAGTTGCATAATATACTGCCGAAAATCGGCTTCTGTTTTTATTTGTTCTTTATTCATACCCTTTTTATTCTTTATATGTATTCCCATTTCATCTACTAACACAATTAACAATTACATTTTTTAGTAAGTGAGGAAGCATTTCTAATTCAATTTTATCCAATAATGTTTTTGGATGAATATTCAAACCGAATCCTATAAATAAATATATCTCCAAAAAATTTTGCTTTTTTCTAACACTTCTTCTTTTTTGAACATCCATTTTTCTTCTATTTATAATTTTTACTTATTTGTATTATTTATACTTCAATACCATATTCTAGATCATCCCTTTATACGTCTTTCAGTAACATAATAGTTTTCATTATTATAAATAAAGCCTCTTTAAAAGTTTTTATCATTTCTACTTATTCTTTACTTCTATATTTTTTTTAAATCAACTAATTTTGGATTACCAAAAGCAAAATTATTATATGAATCTAAAGCTTCTTTAAATAGTTGGGGGCATGGGATATTTTTAAATTTATTTTTCATATCATATCGACCATAGATATTCCAAATTCTTAAGTTTTGATCAATTAAATCTAGTTTAATTGAACTCTTTTGTGATTGATTTGTACTTACGAAAATTATTTTTTTATTTAGACATATTTACATTATTAATGATTAAATTGTTTTGATCATCATGATTTTTTAATACGTCGTCCAAAGTTTTTTTTAATAGGGAATTTTACCATTCCATCAACTACAATAATTCTATTATTTCTATATATTTCCGTAATAATTTTTTTGCACTCATCTATATTTGCCCTTTTAAGAAAGTTCACAAATGTTGGAGCAATAGATATATTCACCAAAAACAGATTTTCGTTTTCACAATATAACTTCAAAACACTATTATTATCGTCTTTGATTCCAAAAAGGCTCCCATTTTCTTTTGACAGCTCATCAAATTCTTTTAAACACTCATGTTCTGAGAAATTTAAATTTTCTAAATATTGATGTTTAATTATATCATTAAAAAATATTTCCATATTTAAATATTTGTTTTTTTCTAATATGGTTAATAATTCTTTTGAATTACAGTCGCCTAAATCATTTAATAGTGCTACCAGATCATAGCATGTTTTATTAGAATGATTTATTATATTAATTTTAGCGCCATATTTTAAATATAAATTAACTAAGTCATAGTGACCTTTCGAATAAATGATCGCTGCCCATAATGGCGTATTTCCCCAAGAATCTTGTTGGTTAACATCCCCTCCATTTTCTAATATTAATTTAGCTATCTCTATATTTTTATATAGAGGCATATAATGCAATGCCGTTTGACCATTGTAATCTTGATTATTAACATTTATTTTTTTTGATATTAATATTTTTGCTATATCCAAATTTTGTGTAACGACAGCTTCATGCAATAATGATTGCTTTATTACATTTCTAACATTGATTATGTTTTTATTTAAAATATCATTTAACCTATTAATCTTGTTTTCGTGTACTAACCAAAATATATCTTCCATTTATATTCCCTTTGCTTAAACTCTTCTACTTAAATAAAATTTTAAATAATAACTTTTTATATTTATATAAAATTTAAATCTATATTTTTATAGTTTCCATTAGTTTTTTGCTAAATGCAAGAAAATTATTTATATTTTAATTAATTTGTATCTCGATTAATTTGTTCTTAATGCATCTGTGATCTTTTAAATTAATGTGCTTAACTTAAATTTTACTTTCATATATTATTACCCAACGATAATTTATTATTATTCAATTTTTTAATTGCTAAATATTTTCTTTTAATCTTTTTATTTTTGTTATATAGTTCTCAACAATATCGTAAAAAATACTTTAGGCTTATCTTTATATAGCTCAATAGCTAAGTTCCCTTTAAATCGCAACCTTAAATTAAAAGGACTAACTTTTAAAGTTAGTCCTTTTAAATTACATTAACTTTTGAATTAATAAAATAAATTTTCTTTCTGATTATCTATGTCAAGATTAAAAAAAATCTACAAATAATTTACTGAAACTGTTACCTATAACTGATTTATGAATATTACTTAATCAATAAACTGGTCTTATTTCATTTTTAGTATCAGGATCAGCAATACCAATACTATTATTAGCATATAAACTAGGATCAGCGATAATCCGAACAATGACATCAGCAATACTCTTTCGAGAACCAGAAACTCCCATATAAGGTTCATTTCGAGTAGTAATGGTATATTTAATTTCATCACGATCATTCAGCCACGGCAAACGAAGCGTGGTGTAATTAAGGCCCGAATCCGCTAGTAATTTGTCAGAATTAATTGCTGTCTTTAAGCCAGCAGCTACTTGTTCATGATTCCAGCGTCCAAATTCTCCAGGAACTTCGTTATATAAACCTAAGATATTAGCAAAAATTACCCGCTTAACTTGCTGCTTTTTCATTGCAGCAATAACATTTTTAGTAATTATGTTATCCGATGTATGGTCAACTACCGCGACTAAAACTATATCTTGATGTTCCATCGCTTGGTCCACTTCTGACGCATTAGTTAAATCTACTTCCAATAACTTAGCAGAATTTCGTAAATTAGCTAAACGACTTGGTCTTCTTAAGCCCAAGGTAAGATGAATATCTTTAAAGTCTGGCTCAGTTAATAATCTTTTTTCAACAATTTGAGCAATTTGGCCATTCGCCGCTAAAATTAAGACATTCACTATTTAAAATCTCCTTTCAAAATTTAAATCTATTGTAAATGGTTAGTGTTACTAGAAGGCAAGCTCTTATTGCTGTTAAAATATCATTTTGATTAAGAATATTTTAGAACTTTCCTTTAGAGATTTTTAATTTTTCTCTATCGCTACTAATTACTTTTTTAATTTGGATACAATACCTGATATAGACTAAAAATGGCAATATTTTTTTGATTGTTACATTTCCATATGCATCTTATGATATGAATCCATTCCAGGAAGCCACAATTGGTCTTGAGCTATCCCCCGTTCCTCAGCAAAAGCTTTCATCAATTTATCCATCGTCATCAAATCATAATGTTGTCGTGGTTGACCAGGAACAAAAGTCTCAATTTGAGCCATCATTCCTCCATCTTCATGCTCAAGAATATGACAGTGATACATGAATAAACCAACTAAATCAAAACGTACCAAAATTCGCACTGTTTCACTAGGGTTAACCGCTACCGTATCCTTATACCCTGATTCATTAGGATAAGGATCTTTACCATTGCGTGAAATCACTAAAAAGCTCATTCCATGACAATGAAAAGGATGAATCATTCCCCCGCGGCGACCATTAGTATTCACAATATCCCAATACTGTGTCAATCCTATTGGCTGTTTTGCATCTATCCGATCCATTTTAAATTTTTTATGGTTCATCATGACGGCTTCATCCATGCCATCCATCGTAATTTTACGTACTGGAGTTGCTGGATCAACTTTTGGCTTTTCAATTGTTAAAAGTTCCTGAGCAACGGTGGTCACTGGGCTATCAGTAAAATCTTTGATTCTAAAAGTTAAGATTACTGTTTGATCAGTATATAAATTAACCTCATCACCAGGTTCAAATTGACTAAAGTCAACTACAACTTCTGCTCGTTCAGCACAAGTTAACATCAATTTAGTCATTTCAATTGGATGTGGTAATAAACTATTATCCCCTGCGATTTGCTTAAAAGGTAAGTCATTATCAAAATGTAACCGCCATTCTCGACGATTAGCACCATCTAAAAATCGTAATCGCACCTTAGGAGCAGTTACATCAAAATAAGAATTAACTGTACCATTAATTAATGCAGTATTGCCTAATGTACCATCAGGATCATAATCGGCGCGATAATCTAATTGATTGTGTTCATGAAAAGTGCGATCTTGTAATATGATTGGTAAATCATCAACGCCATAAGTTTGCGGTAAATTAAGTTGAGTTTGATGTTGATCAGTCAAATAAACCATTGTCGCAAGTCCATGATAAACTTGTTCGGCTGTTGCTGGGCAAGGATGAGCATGCAACCAATTAGTAGAAGCAGGTTGATTCAAAGTAAATTCAATTTTTTTATCTTCACCGGGATAAACTGGCGCATGGCAACCTCCATCAATTTCAGGACCAGTTACATGAAGTCCATGCCAATGAAAAGTTGTTAATTCTGGTAAACGATTTTGTAAAGTCACATGAATCCTTTTTTCGACTGGAAAAACAATAGTCTTACCATTAATGGTGTCATTATATCCCCAAGTTTTGGTCTTTTCTCCAGGTAAAATAGCAGTCTCCCCACTCTGGGCGCATACCGTATAATAAATATCAGTTGCCGTCTCTTGATCTGGCTTTAATAGTTCAGGAATTCGTAATGGCCTTGGATCAACCTTAGGCCGAACTAACTGTTGATAACCTCCATCATTAGTATCGAACCCATTTACATCATAAAAATAATCTTGGTATATTTTTGACATAAAACCTCCTTTAATGTGACAATATTTACAAGATCATAAAAAGTTTAATTAAACATAATTTTATTACACATATTAGACTTTATCCTTTAATTATTATAAATAAATTTTTAGAAAGCGTATATTCCTATTGCTGATCGGTTCAGTTCAACCCTTTACTGGTAAAAAAATGTTATTATCATCGGTAGAAGCTGCTTTAAAAGATCAAGAAAATACTTTGATGATTTTCACAGGAGCACCACAAAATTCAAAAAGATCCCCCTTAAATTTAAAAATGATCAAAGCCGGCAAATCTTTAATGGCTAAGAAGAATCTTGGCCCTTTAATAGTTCATGCTCCTTATTTGATTAATCTTGCCAATGCTAAAAATATTCATGTTTTTAATTTCAGTGTTGAATTCTTAAAAAAGGAAATTCTCCGAGCTCAAGCTTTAGGTGCTACTCAAATTGTTTTGCACCCTGGCTCTCATGTCGGTGCTGGATATAAAACTGGTTTAAACCAAGTCATAAAAGGTTTAAATGAGATTTTAACTTCAAGCCAAAAAATTCAAGTTTCATTAGAAACCATGGCTGGCAAAGGTACCGAAGTTGGAACTAAATTTGAACAATTAGCTTATATTTTAGACCACGTTTCTTTAAACAATAAATTATCAATTACCATAGACACTTGTCATCTCAATGATGCCGGTTATCCTGTTAAAGAAAATTTTGAAAAAGTTTTGAAAGAATTCGATGAAATTATTGGTTTAAAATACCTTAAAGTAATTCATTTAAATGATGCCAAATATGCTCAAGGATGTCACAAAGATCGTCACGCTAACGTAGGTTTAGGAACAATTGGTTTTACTACTTTAAATAAAATTGCTCATTTAATTGAATTAGAAAATATTCCCAAAATCCTTGAAACCCCATCAATTAATGGTATTTCTCCTTATAGTGCTGAAATAAAAATGCTCAGAGCCCAAAAATTTATGCCCGAAATAGCTCCTTTTGCCAAGCTATCTAATAAAAATCTTCAAGACTAAGAAAAAGTTTGCTATAATAGATGAGGCCCCTTAGCGCAACTGGATAGAGTGTCGGTCTTCGAAACCGTAGGTTGTGGGTTCGACTCCCACAGGGGCCATTAATTTTTAAAAACTTAAACAAAAAGACAAGCTCATAGAATATAGAATGCTTTGAGCTTGTCTCTTTGTTAATTAGGTTTTTTTATTATAGAAGAGGTAAACGTTTAAAGTATACCTCTATATTTTTAGTATATACCTTTATAAGTAAAAAAATTATAAAAAATTTGATTCTTAATATATTCTTAATTTAGATTGTTTCTAACCAATTTACCTTGATTTAAGAAATTCTGTAGAACTAAATATTGTCTTATAATACTTTTTTATTATATTATCTTTTTTTAGCCGCAAAGCCTCCCAACTATTTAAAAACTGGTAAAATAGATTTTTAGATTACTTAGGGAGATAATTTTAGATGCAAGAAATTAACGGATTAACTAAGGAAGAAGCTGCCGCCCGTTTAAAAAAAGATGGCTATAATGAAGTTCCTGAGGCCCCATTTAGCCTGACTCGACAAATTCTTAAACGTCTTTGGGAACCTAATGCATGGATTTTGGAAGCAGCACTCTTTGTTGAAATAATTTTAGGTAAACCTTTTCAAGCTGCTTTTATTATTGTACTTCTACTGTTTGCAGCTACTAATGGAGCCTTTCAAGCACGAAAAGCTCATCGTAATCTAAGCTCATTATCCCAAGATTTAACAATTAAAGTAGCTGTAAAACGTTCTAATCAATGGCTAACCATACCTTCACGTGAATTAGTAGTTGGTGATATCGTTAATTTACAGCAAGGGAATTTAATTCCTGCCGATATGAAAATTAAAGTAGGAAACTTGGAAGTTAATGAGAGTAGCATTACTGGTGAATCAAATACAATTAGTCATCAAGTAGGGGATCAAATTTTCTCTGGTACGGAGATTACTTCAGGGCAAGCTTTAGCAGAAGTTAATGCAGTTGGCTTAAATAGCCGTGCAGGTAAAACTACTAACTTATTAACTAATACAACGGCACCTGGTCATTTACAAACACTTCTTAGTAAAATTATTGGCTATCTAGCAATAGTAGATGTAATTTTAACAGTAATCATTTTAGGAATGGCATTATGGCGACATCAAAATATTTTAGACTTAATTCCTTTTATCGCCATGCTCTTTATTTCAACTATTCCAATAACCATGCCATCAAGCTTTTCAGTAGCAAACTCAATTGAAGCCAAAATATTAAGTACCAAAAATATTTTGGTCAGTGATCTTGCCGGAATTCAAGATGCTGCTAATTTAAACATTTTATTATCTGATAAGACCGGTACGATCACGAATAATCGTCCTGCAGTTGTTGAATTTCATAATTATACCCAACTATCAGATAATACAGTTTTAGAATTAGCCAATTCAGCCACTAACCGGCGACAACCTAGTGTTGTTGATCGAGCTATTCAAACTTTTGTTCAACAAAAAAAAGTTCCAATAGATCCTACTAAAATAAAAAATGTTACTGATTTTGATCCAAAATATGGTTATTCTAAAGCAATAGTAACTACTAATAAAGGCCAACAAAATGTCTATCTTGGCTCTTTTAGCATTCTTGCTAAAAAAACAAATTTCAATCAAGAGACGGGAGCAAATATGGGAGCCGGACGCTCAGTTGCTGTAAGTTTAGACGATCAATTAATTGCTTTGTTTATTCTAGAAGATCAACCTCGTAGCGACAGTCCCGCCGCAATTAAAAAAATTAAAGACCGTGGAGTTAAAGTCATCATGATGACAGGAGATAATCAAGTAACAGCTCAAACGGTTGCGCAACAAGTTGGCTTAACTGGAGAAATTGTTTCTTACTCTGAATTTAAAAAATTAAATCATTATGAACAATTAGCTGGCGTTGCCGAAGTTTTACCAGAACATAAATTAGAAATTGTTAAAAAATTACAAAAAGCAGGATATATTGTTGGCATGACTGGTGATGGAGTTAATGATGCACCTGCTTTAAAACAAGCTGAAGTAGGAATCGCAGTAAATAATGCCGTCGATTTAGCTAAACGTTCAGCACGTTTTATCTTAATGACTAATGGTCTTAGCAGTATTGTTGAAATTTTAGATAGCGGCCATCGAGTTTATCAACGGATGATGACTTGGACAATCACTAAATTAGCGCGAGCCGCAGAATTAATGATTTTATTGACCCTTGGTTTCATTACTTGGGGAGTGCAGCCTCTAACTTTAAATGCTATGATCTTACTAACTTTATTTAATAATCTAGTAACTATCGTTTTAGGAACTGATCGGACAAGAATAACGTACCATCCTGAAACCTGGAATCTAAAACGACTTAATAAATTGGCTGGTGTTTTTGCTATCGGTTGGAGTATTGTTGGATATGGTTTAATGTGGTATGTCAATACCAAATATCCTCATCAAATTGATCACAATAGTACTTTAATTTATCTTTTCTTAATTCTTAGTGCATTAATGATGATTTTAATGACCCGAACTAAAAAATTCGTTTGGTGTGATTACCCAAGTAAATGGGTTGCCTTAGCAATTAGCAGTGATTTGATTATTTCCTTTATTCTTGCTTATTTTGGCATTATGATTGCTAAAGTTTCATTAAACTGGATGTTCATTATTCTATTAGGAGTTATTGTTTTTGGTACTCTATTAGATATTTTCAAACTTCTATTTTATCGTATTGAAAAAGTTGGTTAATCAAAAAAAAGCCTCAAAAATGAGGTTTTTTTATTTTTGGCCATCTAACCATTCTGAACGTAATATACCATACTTGATACTATCCCAGTAACGATTCTGATAATAACGAACTTGACGAACTCTCGCTTCTTCTTTCATTCCAAGTTTTTGTGCTAAGTGAATCATTCCTTGATTACCCGACCAGGTTGTTAAACCAATATGGGGCAAAGAAACTTTTTGCCATAAGTAATTTAACCAAATTTTCAATGACTCAAATCCAATTCCTTGACGCCAAAATTTCTCTGAATATATTACAATGCCAATTTCTAACCAGCGTTTCAAATTACCGTCTTCATAATAAGCACTAACACATCCTTGCATTTGGTTATCAATCATAATTACTTGAAAAAAAGGATTTTGATTATAAAATGCAGATCCTTCAGGAGTTAAAAATTCTTCTAAACTAGGAAAATGATCATTAAAATAAGGAGCATCCCACTTTTTCCAAGCTGGATTTGGATCACTAAAAGCCAATTCCCAAAACGTTTGCAAATTATTTGTTGTTAAAGGCTGAATTGATATTTCCAAAACTTATCTCCAAAGTCGATTATATAATTTAACTTTCTTTAAATATCTTTTTTGCTAAATCAAATGCTGACCAAGCCTTAGGCCAACCTGCATAAAAAGCCAAGTGCGTAATTAATTCTACAATTTCCTCTTTAGTTACTCCATTTTCTTTAGCGATTTTTAAATGCGATTCTAATTGAGGAAATAATCCTTGCGACATTAAACTAGCACAAGTAATTAAACTTCGATCACGAGCAGATAATTTATCTTCACGTGACCAAACTTCACCAAATAAAACATCATCATTTAACTCAGCAAATTTGGGAGCAAAATCTCCTAAATTTTTACGTCCTGCTGTTTGTTTTTTCATAATTAAGCCTCCGCATCTAAAGCTGCATAAGCAGCATCATCAACTGGTTCTAACCATTCTGGTGTTCCAGCAGTAATTGCAATATGTTCAAACCAACTATCTTTAGTTGCACCATGCCAATGCTTTATCCCATCATGAGTCACAATCACATCTCCTGGATGTAAAAGCTGTGCCCGCTTACCAAATTCTTGATACCAGCCACAACCTCCTGTAACTAATAATAACTGAAATCCCTGATGATGAATATGCCAATTATTGCGACATCCGGGTTCAAATGTAACATTACTTACATTTACATTCACTTCAGGATCATTCACTAAAGTCTGTAAATAACTTTGACCTACAAAATATTGAGCAAAATCAATATTTTTCTTACCAACTGGAAAAATTATTCCATTCTTAACTTCTTCATTTTCTACCATTTTTTACTCCTTAAACTTAGCCAAATAACTACCAAAATCTTCATTTTCTGCTATTTTACCTTGTAGTTTATCTCGATACCAATCAAGCTTATGTTGCACAATTTGTAAATTTTTGTTTAATTCTTTAATCTTTGTTTGGCCTTTTGCTTCGACCTTTTGTAGTAAAGAAATGCGCTCCTTAATTGTTTGATCACCTTGAGCCCGTAACCGAACATATTTTTGTAATTCTGTCATTGTCATCCCGGTTCCTTTTAAGTGGCGCAAAAAATCAATCCAAGCAATATCTTGTTTTTCATAGTACCGTCGCTGAGCTTGATCACGTTTAGGCTTTAAAAGACCTAAGCTTTCGTAATAACGTAAAGTATAGGGAGTTAAATTAACCAATGCTGCAAACTGACTTATTGTATATTGCGTTTTACTTACGGTTTTCATAAAGATCCTTCCTGATCTGGCACTTAGATTTTAAATCTTATAGTTTACTCTAAGTCAAGTCCTTACAATTAATAGATAACAAAAAAAGCAGTTTGAGTAACTACTTTTTTCGCTTCTTTGTAATCGGATGATTATCCGGGAAATTAGAATTTTGCTCGCGACCAATCAACCCTTTAGTATTATTTTGAATAATTTCAACTACTTGCGGATTTTGAACTAAATCTGAATGATCAGAATTATTTCCTGTTACCGTAATGTTAGTGTAATTTTTTATTTGAGTTTGATAGATATACTTACCTGCTTCAACACTTTGTGAAGGAACAATACCATCATCAGTATAGTTTTTTGTTCCCGCAATTGAAACAAGTACTAAATTTTTTGGAAGACGCTGCCGTTGCTTAATTAAATCATTCAACATTTGGGTCCTTTTTTCAATTTTACTTTCATTAAAGTTAAATGGCGTTGCAATTGTAATTAAGCTTTTTATCTCTAAATCATCTTGATCCAAATAATTTTCAAGATAAATGGTGTAAATTAGGCCACCATTGGAATGTCCTACACCAGAAAAATTATTGAAATAATAATGAGAACGTAAAAAAGTCATTGCAATATCAAACCATTTCGCCTGCTTTTTAATATGGCTATAACCATCAGCATTATCTTCAAAACCCACAACAAAGAATGGTTGGAGATCTCGCGGTTTTAATTTACCTTTGACCTCTAATTGCTCATCTTCTTTTACTTTGATTTTAACTATACTATGTTTAATGGCTCCACTATTTAATTGTTTAAATAAACCATCGAATCGATCAACTGAAGCATTACTTCCAGGAATAAAAATTATTGGAGACAAACGAGAATTATATACAATCTGAGCTGAACTAACGTGATGATTAATCCAATTATTACTAGGGATAATTAAACCCAAGATAATAAGTATTAAAGATATACCACCAATTAATTTCTTTATGATCCCTTTTTGTTTCATGAATAAACCCTTTTTTTAATCATTTCTTGTTCCAAAATCTTTAAGAAAGGATAATAAATGGCGGTTGAAACTGCAATTCCCAAAAAACTTACAACTAAGGCAACCCAATTTCCGTTTGTACCAATAAAACCTAATAGAAAACTGGGAGTGCTATCTGGCGCACCGTAAACTGCTGGAGGCATCATTTTAAAGTTAATAAAAAACCAGGCAATACTCATACTTGCTAAAGGAGAAAGGAGAAATGGAATTAACATAATTGGATTAAATAAAATCGGAACTCCTACCATCAAGGGCGCGTTAATAGTTCCTAACCCCCCAGGTATCAAACTCAATAAAGCAACCTGACGTAATCTCCGCTGACGTGAAAACAAAATAATTGCAAGGATCAATCCTAAAGTTAATCCAACCCCACCAAAATTGCCATAACATTCATACATTGTATGTAAAGTAATCGGATTAGGGACATGATCAACACTTTTATGAGCCAAAGCATAATTAATATTAGCAACACTAACGTTACTATTAATTCCCAAAGCTGAAATTGAAATTAAATTAGCAAAACCTAAAAATGATAAAATTCCATTAACAATTGAAAGAAAACAAATGAAAAGCATCGTGTGTTTAAAATTAGAGATTGGTAAATTTAATAATCTATTAAACAAATTTGCTAAATTTTTTTGTGAAGATATATTCAACAAATATCCCAAAACCGCTGCTAATATTAAAATAAAAATTAAGGGAAATAGTCCTCGAATTCCTCGTTCTAAATAGCTACGATCATGATGATAAGCGGGCCAAATCCAATTACGCAATTTGGTTAACAAATGATAAGCATAGGCAACTAAGATCCCGGTTAATAATCCTAAAAAAAGGTAACGAAAATCAAAATTTTTCAAATAGAGTAAATTGTGGTTATCACCAGATGGGTTCATCATCAAACGATAGTTAAAATTTAATAAAATTATCACTAATAAACCGCATATTCCCACTAATGAAGCATCATCACCAAGACTTTCCGCTAAAAATTGCGCCGAAAACAAAGTTGCTAAAAGTGCAGTTAAACTAACCGTAACTAATTCTAAACCGTTAAAGATTATGCCTATTTGCCGATAAGCAGGAAGCCATTGTTCAACTTGATAAATTGTAGCAAAGAAACCTTCGGGTACTAAAACTGCCTGATAAATATACTTAAGTAAAGCACCTAAGAAAATAAAAGGTAAAAGCGTAGAAAATGTTTTCATAATAGCTTGATAACATTGTAACTTTTGCATATACCGATTTAATTTAACAAGTAAATTAGCCCCTCGCTTCAACAATGTCACTTTGAAAAACTCCTTTGCTCTTTACAATTAATTTTTATTTTACTATAAAAAAAAAATATTGCATTTTTCGTTAAAATAAATCTTGATCAATTAAAATTTACATAATAAAAAAAATCTAACTTTAAATAAGCAAGATTCTTTAAAACCAAAATATTTAACGCCAAGCCCAAGGATTTTCTCGCCACTTCAACAAATCTTGTTTTTCTTCTTCAGTTAAAATATTTTTCTGTTGTGCTTGTTCAATTAAATGTGAATAATCCGTTAAAGTAAACAAAGGTAACCCCGCCTTTTGAAAATTCATTACTCCTTCGGGCAACTCGTAAGTAAAAATAGCTGCTAGTCCAATTACTTCATATCCCAAATCTTGCAAAGCTTTTGCTGCCTTTAGAATACTTCCGCCTGTCGAAATTAAATCATCAATTAAAACAATTTTAGCATTACTCGGTAGATGTCCTTCTACTTGTTTACCTTTACCATGATCTTTAGGTTGAGAGCGAACATAACATAAAGGCAACCCTAAGCGATCGGCAACACTCGTTGCATGAGGTACTCCAGCAGTAACCACACCTCCGATTGTATTAACTTCCGGATATTTCTGCATAATCAAGCGAGCTAAACCACTAGTAATATGCATTCTAATATCAGGATAACCAATAATTAAGCGATTATCTGTATAAATTGGTGATTTAATACCACTAACCCACTGAAAAGCCTTGTTTGGTGATAAAGTAACCGCCTCAACTTCTAAAAGATCTTGTGCAATCTGTATTGAAATATCCATTAAGAACCCCTTTCAAATAATGCCTTCACTTGATGATATGCCTTCAGTGGATCAGCTGCTTGAGTGATAGAACGCCCAACAACAATTCCATTACTTCCTAATTTAATTGCTTGATCTGGAGTAACTACCCGAGCTTGATCATCATTTTTATCATTGGTCAATCGAATTCCAGGTGTAATTGTCAAAAAATCAGAAGAAGTTGCTTCATGAATTGCTCGAGATTCCCAAGCTGAACTAATTACGCCGTCTGCTCCACCAGCAGCTGCCAACTGAGCCAAATGAGTTACTGATTCAATCAATGTTTCTTGATCATTATGTAAAGTTTCGTGCATTACTTTTTCAGTAACTGACGTCAATTGAGTAATAGCCAAGAGTTTGGGAACATTTTGCCCGGATTCCTGTGCCCCCGCCAATAGGCCTAATTTAGCAGCTTCGATCATTGGTTGACCTCCCAATCCAGTGACTGTAGTTAACTCCACCCCAAGACGCCCAATTTGTTTCATTGCCTGTTGAACGGTATGGGGAATATCATATAATTTTAAATCCAAAAAAATATGAAATCCTTTTCGGCGTAAACGAGTAATAAATTGCGGACCTTCTCCGTAAAATAACTCCATCCCCACTTTAATCCATAAATTTGGCTCCTCAATGAATAACTGTAAAAAATCATTTACTTCGAATGCACTTGCAAAATCTAAAGCAATGATTACTGGTTTAGTCATTCTAACTCCCTTCTGCATAAAAAAAGCTTTGACCAACCCCGGTCAAGCTCTACCTAATTACAAGTTTTAATCCTTGGTCGCATAGGACCGGAGAATACAAATTTATCTTTCATCAAGGGTACACTTTTAGCTAGAGGCGGTCAAGAAATTTTTATTTAAAAAAATTCTTGCAATAGCATAAATTTTGTGGGAGAATCTTTCGCAGTACAATCTGCGCAGTTGCTACTTTATTTACATAGAAATTAAAATAATGTTTAATTTGGAGGCTTGGTTTTGAATCAGCAATTAAATAATCAGCCGCATACTACTCGTAATCAACGGCGAACAATTCTTTCCACAAGCGCGGGCTTTGCTTTAGAAAATATGGATATTATGTTTCTATCATTTGCTCTTGCCCCCATGATTACTTCTTTGAAGATAAGTGGTGCAGCTGCTGGAATGATTTCATCCATTACCAATTTAGGAATGTTGGTTGGTGGCGTTATTTTTGGTTTAATTGGAGATCGTATTGGAAGAGTTAAAACTTTTTCCCATACGATCTTTATTTTTGCCTTTGCTACTGCTGGAATGTTTTTTGCTAAAAATATTTGGGTAATTTATATTTTAAGATTTATTGCAGGTATCGGTGCTGGTGGTGAATATGGAGTTGGCATTGCTTTAATTGCTGAAAACTTTCCCGCTAACCGCGTGGGTCGAATTACTAGTATTGCAGCAATTGGTGGTCAAATAGGGGCCATTTTTGCTGCCATCATGGCCGCAATTATTATTCCTAATTTCGGGTGGAATGCTTTGTTTCTAGTAGGTTTAATTCCAGTAGTCCTAGCTTTTTTGGTGCGCAAACACCTTCAAGAAAGTCCGATCTTTTTAGCAAGCAAACAAAACGCTGAAAATAAAGAAAAAATTAGTTTGAGTGAACTATTCACCACAGGTAAACAAAGTTATCAAACAATTGCATTAATGTTTATGGTTGTGGTTCAAATTGCTGGTTATTTTGGTTTAATGAATTGGCTACCAACAATCATGCAAAAGCAATTAAAAATTAATGTTTCAGGTTCTTCAATTTGGATGATTGCAACTATTATAGGAATGTCAATCGGCATGATGACATTCGGTACAATTTTAGATCGATTAGGTCCACGTATGGCCTATAGTATTTTTCTAATTGGTTCTGCCATATCCGTTTTTTTAATCACTTTAACTTTCAACGAAGCTACTTTAATCTTAGCTGGAGCCGTATTAGGATTTTTTTCAAATGGAATGTTTGGTGGTTATGGTGCCATCATTTCTCGCTTATACCCAACTCACATTAGAGCAACTGCAAATAATTTAATTGTAAATGTGGGAAGAGCAATTGGTGGTTTTTCTTCCGTAGTTATTGGCTTTTTAATGGAACACTATAATTTATTAATAACAATGAGCTTTTTATCTGCACTTTATTTCTGTAGTTTAGCAGTCATGTTCACAATCCCTGCATTAAAGGGCTTAAATTTAAAAAACAAATAAACTTAACTAAAATGCAAAAAGCACGGGGAAATTTCCTCATGCTTTTTTAATTTTAAAAATTAATAAGTTAAATCTTAAATTAATTTGCAATCATAAAATTAAATTTTTAAAAAAATACTTATCATACTTCGGATCAATTTAGCTGAATTTACTTTTTAAAGTTAAATTGATTAAACATCAGATTTATTACTAAGTTCTTTGGCAATAGCTAAGGCTTTACCGCCATAAACCGTAGAAGGGCCTCCTCCCATAAGAATAGCTACTTGAACAACTTCTGCTAATTCAGATAAATTAGCACCTTGTTTTAAACAATTTTTAACATGACTTCGAATACAACCTTCACAACGTACAGCAACTGCAATTCCTAGAGCAATTAATTCTTTAGTCTTACCATCCAGTTCTTGAGGTTTCATTGCTGATTTAAATAACTCGTTAAAATTATTCATAGTTTCAGGAGCGGCTGCTTTTAATATGGCAGCCTCTTGAGCTCCTTGTTCAAAATCTTTTTGATAATTAACCATTCTTTCCTCCTTCACTTATATATTAAACCCTAGTTTCATTCTTGAGATTTTGTTATATTGATTTTAAACTAACAAAAAGGAGCAAAAAGGTGAAAAAAGTTGCAGTTGTTGGCAGTGTTAATCGAGACCTTATATTAACTTTAGATCGATTTCCCAAACAAGGAGAAACAGTTTTAGGTAAAAAATTTCAAATTAGTTATGGGGGAAAAGGTGCCAATCAAGCAATTGCTTTAAATCGATTGAAGACTCCTATCAAGTTTTTTGGTCAACTTGGACAAGATGAAGCGGGAAAAGAACTAACTAATTTTTTTAAAACTGAAAATCTAGATTATGATATCAATTGGACTAACCTAGCAACCGGGTTTGCTACAATTATTAATTATCAGCATGATAATCGAATTATGGTCTTTTCCGGAGCCAACATGGCTAATAGTTGTGATTATGAAAATTATTTAAAAACGCAACTTAAACCATTCGACCTAATCTTGTTACAATGCGAAATTAACCCTGATTTAAATTTAGCTATTGCTCAATGGGCTCATCAACACAATAAAACTGTAATCCTAAATCCCGCTCCAGTCGATAAATTTAATCCTAAAATTCTTTCAGTTATTGATTATTTATTGCCTAACGAAAGGGAATACCGTAATTTAGTTAAAAATAATTCTTTAACCAATATAAAATTAATAATTACTAAAGGAGCCAAAGGTGCTAGCTTTTTTCAAGAAAATCAAGAACAACTGGTTCCCGCTTTAACTAATTTAAATGTTATCGACTCTACAGGCGCAGGAGATGCTTTCATTGGTGGTTTTGTGTACGGTTTAGCTCAGGGTTATTCTCTAACAAAATGCATTCGCTGTGGCAATATTGTTGGAGGCAAAAATACAGAAATGCTAGGAGCCACTTCTGGAATGATCAATCAAACTACTTTAAATAGATTACTTACCTTATAACATATATAGAAGAAATTATTTTTTTAAATAATTTTAGATCCTGAAACTTAATTGATAGACTTCTTCGTCAGATAAATCAATCTGCTTTCAACTAAAGATAATTTTTGCATATTATTATGGTTTATCATCCACTTAAAAGTCAAACTAAGAAAGATATTTGATAAACTTACAAAATAAAAAGCTAGGAATATTTCTTTAAAGCAAAAATTTTATTTATGCGTTAAATAATTTTAAAACAAGCTACTATTTAGGAGATTGAGAATGTCATTAATTGACCACATTGCCGTAAGAGGTGGCAAAGTAAATAATTTAAAAAATATTAACGTTGACATCCCGCTTAATCAATTTGTTGCTATTTCTGGATTATCGGGATCGGGTAAAAGTTCTCTAGCTATGGGAATTTTATATGCTGAGGGATCCCGGCGCTATTTAGAAGCACTTTCAACGTATACTCGTCGTCGAATTGGTCAAAATAAAAGGGCTCAAGTCAGATCTATCAAACACATCCCCTCAGCTTTAGCTTTACGACAAAGGCCCACTATTCCTTCTGATCGCTCAACGGTAGGTTCACTTACTGAAGTTTTTAATTTAGTTCGCCTAATCTTCTCCCGATTAGGTTCGGTTGTATGTCCCAATGGCCACCGCTTAGATCCAACCATCAAAATTGCACGAGCAATGGATTTATCCGGTAAAGACATGGGAATTATTACTTGTCCAATTTGTGGTATTAAATTTTCAGCAAAAAGTGCTGAAGATTACGCATTTAATTCAACAGGTGCTTGTCCCAAGTGCCAAGGTCTGGGAGTAGTCCGCACTTTAAATGAAGATTTACTAATTACTGATCCAAATCGCTCAATAAAAGATGGTGCCATCGGATCTTGGCATCTTCCTGGTCGTAATTTTATGCCAACAGTAGTCGCTAATTTAGGAGTAAGAATTGATATTCCTTATAAAAATCTCACGCCCAAAGAAAAAGATATTGTTTTACACGGCAAACGCCAGCACTTGCCAGTAGATATTCTCAGTGCTAATGGTCGAGTTTTTCATATGGATAATGCACTATACGAAAATGCCTATAATGCCGTATACGATTCTTTAAAGACATTGACTAATGAACGTTCTTTAGCTCGAATTAACAAATTTTTTCATTTTGCAACTTGTCCTGTTTGTCATGGTTCCCGGCTTAATCCTGAATTGTTATCAACCCAAGTAGCTGGTTTAAACATTGCTCAAGTAGCTAACTTAGAATTAGAACAATTACCACATTGGGAAAATGAAACTAAGGCTAGTTTACCCACTAATATGAAAAATCTTGCTGATACTTTATTTACCGAATTTAATGATGACTTGAAACCTCTTTTAGAACTAGGACTTGATTATTTAAGCTTAAACCGTAATGGTAATAGTCTATCCACTGGTGAACTTCAACGAATACAATTAGCTCGAACTCTCCGAACTGAGACTACAGGAGTTTTATATGTATTGGATGAACCATCAATTGGTTTACATCCAGATAACCTAAAAGGCTTAATTCATGTTTTTCGTGAATTAATTGCTCAAGGTAATTCACTAGTAGTGGTTGATCATGAAGTTGAACTAATTAATGCTGCTGATTATGTAATTGAAATTGGACCTGGATCGGGAAAAAATGGGGGTGAAATTATTGCTACTGGTACTCCTAAATCTTTAATCCATAATCCCAACTCAAAAATTGGTCCTTTTCTAGCTGGTACTGCAAAAATATATCAAAAACCACTTAAAATTTCCGATAAAATTGAATATACTACTCTATCCATCCAAAAATATTTTAATTTACACCACCTAAAAGTCAGAATTCCTCAAAATCAAATCACTGCTGTGACTGGTTTTTCAGGCGCTGGAAAAACTAGTCTGATCTTAGAAAGTCTTGTTCCAGCAATTCAAGCAAAAAAAAAGAATCAAAAACTACCTAAGCAAGTAAAAAGCTTAACAACATCTCTTAAAGATGTTGTTAGTGTTAATGCCAGTCCTATTGGTAAAAATACTCGTTCAACTATTGCCACTTATACGAAAATAATGGATCAATTACGGCTGCTATTTGCGGCCCAACCGGATGCTAAAATCAAACATTATTCTGCAAGCGATTTTTCTTATAATAATAAGACCGGTGCTTGTCCTCAATGTAAAGGTTTAGGAACAATTAGTTTAGATATTCAATTCTTACCTGACATGGAAGAAACTTGTCCCCTTTGCAAGGGACAACGCTATAAACCGGAGATTCAACAAATTAAATGGCATAATTACTCAATTGTCGATATTTTGGAAATGTCAATTAATGATGCTTTACCAATTTTTGCTGATAATCCCGTAATTATTCATGAACTTAAATTGTTAAAAGAAGTCGGACTTGGCTATTTACACTTGGGCGAAAGTACCCCTACTCTTTCAGGTGGTGAAGCTCAGCGACTTAAATTAGTTAAGCATTTAAATCGCAAACAAGCAGATACCTTATTTGTTTTTGATGAACCAACCATTGGATTACATCCTATAGATGTTCAAACCTTACTTCAAATTATTAAACGGCTACAACTTCAAGGTGCAACTGTCATTATGATTACCCATGACTTAGACGTAATGATTAATGCCGATTACCTTTTAGATTTAGGACCAAAGGGGGGAAAAAGCGGCGGAAAAATTGTTGCCTTTGGCAAACCTCTCGAATTAATTAAAAGCCCTAAAAGTTTAACAACAATGTATTTGGCAAATTACTTTCATAAATTTCAAAAATAAACAAGAAGTATTTCTTGTTTTTTTTTTAATTTTATTCTCGTTATAATATAATTGTGAAATGATAAAAGATTTTTAATTATTAAAAGCAAAAAAAATTAGAATTATTATTAAGGTGAAAAATGATTATTATTACTTTTTTATCAATAATTGGAAAAATTCTATCAAAAGCAATTCTTATTATGTTAAGGAGGTCAAATAATGATCTATATTCCCAAAAGAAAACGTCGATTAAAACAGTTCTCTAAACTTTTTCTATATTCTAGTACTCTTTTAGCAGTAACCGGAAGTTATAGTAGTCCTATTGTTACCGTATTAGCAGATAAAGAAATATCATCAAATTTTGAAAATGATTCAAAAATCAATGATCAAAAGCAAAATGTGGCTAACTCAACTAATAAAAATCAACCACAAAAGCTTAATTTATCATCTAAAAATAACAGTCAAGAAACACAAATTAATCCTCGTGCTTCAAAGACGTATCAAATCCATTTAGTTATCATTAAGACTCCTGAAACTACCCAAGTTGATGCTCCAGCTAGCGATCAAAATTTAACTTTAATCACCAGCAAACAAGCTGGCGAAGACATTACTAGTGAAATTGATCAAATCCTAGATCGAGAATTGCCCGGAAAATACATTCGAGCACATTTAGAAAGTTTATCTAATACGGTAACTGTTCCTGATTCAGGAAGCGAAATTAAAGTTTATGTTGTCTTACAAAAACAAACTATTAACTTTATTGGTACCAATGAGGCGGGACAACAACTTTACTTCGACGAAGCTCAATTTCAACCAATTTTTTTTTCTAAGTACATGACGGTTGGTGATAAAATCATGGAACGTACCAAACTTAATGATTTAATTAATCACACTGGTGCAAATCACTTTCGTCTTAAACATAGTTTTCAGTGCACCAATAAAATAATTTCTTATCCCGATAATAATAAAATTATCTTAGAAAAAGATCATCCTGAAATATTAGAATTTGTTGATTCTGATGACGATTATAATACCGTCTCCTCGATTTCCGTTCGGGGATGGCCAAATGATACGATTAATATTACAAATCTTATCCCAAATGGTTATGAACTTGTAAATCCATCAAATTCAACTTTTACTTTTTGTTCTGCTCCAAATCAAAAAAGTGAAATTTATATTAAAAAGCAGTTAAGCCTTAACGTTACTAACTCTGTTGAATTTATTGATACTGATGATAAAAACAAAGTAATTGCTAGTGGGCAAAGTATTAACGGAATTAAGGGGGAACCCATTACCAAAGATAAAATTGATCCTATTTTGGAAGCAAAATTAGGTAATGACTACCAGTTTATTAATAATACTTTCCCCACGGTTAACTATGGCGATGACGGAAAGTCAGTTCAATTTAAAGTAGAAAAAAAATCAATTGATAACACTATTATTTACCAAGATCATGGAGTTGAAATTAGCCGTAAAAAAGTTAACGGAAAAATCGGAAAAGAGATTTCTAATAGAATAATTTCCGATAACTTACCAACAAGTACTTCTCATTATCCTTGGGAATTGGTAAACAAAACAATTTCATTTAATTTTGATTCAACTATTACTACTCATAACGTGGCAATTACTCGTAAATACACTAACAAAATTAAATTTTGCTATAATAATAATCCTATTCTAGACAATAATGGTCAGCCAATTTTTCAAAATATAAGTGGATATCCCGATGATCCAATTTTAAGGAATCAAATTAATCAAAATTTAATCCCAGTTAATTATCATTTACCAAATATTTTTCCTAATCTCAAAATTATCAATCTTGATGATAGTGTTTTAACTTTAAATCTGGAACTTACACCAATAACAAGTATTGTTAATTATTTAAACTACGTTGATGAAAACGGTAATCCGGTAGGACCTCAAGATACGATTCAAATTACCGGTCAAGAAGGTGATTCTATTACTGAGCAAAGTTTAATTAATAAAAATCCCGATTCAACTCACTATGAATTAGATCCTACTAAAACTCAACCTTCTCTTATTGGCCCTAATAATAATAAATTAAAGGTTATTTTACGAGGTAAAGAAAAAAAATATAAATTTATTTATCAAAATGAAGCCGGTAATCAAATTGCTAATGTCGAAAATATAGATGGTCGTTACAATAATTCAGCATCAAATCAAATTAAAGCTCATATCCCAAATGGCTATAATTTGGTTAATGAAAATGTGATCAACAGTCTAAAATTTGGTGATAATAATGAAATTATTATTTTGATAAAAGCTCCAACTACACCAATAACGACACATAATTATATAAATTACGTTGATGAAAACGATCATCCAGTAGGTCCACAAGATACAATTCAAATTACCGGTCAAGTAGGAGAGTCCATTAACGAATACAATTTAATTCGTAATAATCCCGATCCGGCTCACTACGAATTAGATCCTAGTAAGTCCCAACCTTCTTTAATTGGTAATAATGGTAGTAAATTGAAAGTACATTTAAGAGGGCGAGAATATAAATATCAATTAATTTATCAGCAAACTGCAACAGAAGTCTATCGAGTCAATAATGTTTCTGGTCGCTATGGACATTTAGTAGGTAACCTTATTACTCAAAATTTGCCAAATAACTACACTTTAGTAAATTCTAATTTAGTTAATACCTTAAAATTTGGTAGTGATTCCAAAATTATAATTCCTGTCAATACTACTTTTTTGCCCAATGATCCTGGTAATCAACCAATTCGAAATTATCTTCAATTTACCCTTGATGAACTTTATTTCGGTGACAAAATTACCGTTTGGGGAGATTATGGCAATATTATTGATTTAAAAAAATATCTTCCAACAGGTTATGAATTAAAAGATCCTAGTGACCTGGATGATCGTTTTAAAATTGCAGAAACGATTCACTACATTCCAATTAAAAAAATTACGATACCAAAACCGGAATTACCGTATAATTTCTTTCAATTCATTGTTAATGGTAAAAACTTTGGTGACCAAATTAAAGTTAATGGTACAGCTGGAAGCATATTTGATTTAAGAAAGATCTTACCAAATGACTATGAACTTTCTAGTGAGATTAACCCTTTATTTACACTAGGTGCTTCGGGAACGGTTAATTATATTCCTCTTGAAAAAATTACTAAGCCGCAATCAAATCCAGTAAATAACTATGTTCAATTTATCCTTGATGGAGTTGCCTTTAATTTTAAAGAGAAAGTAACTGGAAAACTAAATGATGTTATTAATTATCAATCATTAGTTCCTCAAGGTTACGAGCTTGAATATCCTCAACAAATTATAAAAATAGCTGCTGAAGGTACCATCCACAAACTATCAATTAGAAAAATTCAATCACCAGTAGTCAATCCCGAAATAAATTATGTACAATTTATAGTTAATGGGGATAAATTAGGCGATCGAAGAACAGTTAAGGGCCTTTTAGGCGACATAATCGATTTAAAAGTTTTAATTCCCAAGGGTTATGAATTAGTTCAATCAAATGAAACTTTAAGTTTTGGTTTAAGTGGGACAACTCACTTCGTAAATTTACAAAAAGTAGTCCCTCCCATGCCACAAACTGTTAATAATTATCTTCAATTTACGATCAACGGAAAGAACTATGGGATAGCAATCAAAAGAACAGGTAAGATTGGAGAAATTATTCAAATAAGCCCGTGGATTCCGCAAGGATATCACTTAAAAATTACCAATCCAATAATATTTGACTCTGAAGGAAAAGTTCACCATTTAGCACTTGTAAAAAACTCTAGTAAAAACTTAATTACTAATTATCTTCAATTCACTTTATTTGGACAAAAATTAGGAGACCCTATTAAAATTAAAGGTTACCTAAATGATGAAATTCAAATTCAAAAGTTAGTTCCCAAGGGTTTTGTTTTATATGATCCTCAAATTAAAATTAAAATTAACCCTGATCAAAACTTACAACAAATTCCTTTAAAAGTATTAACTAATTTAACGCACCCATCAAAAATTCATTATTATAAGCCTCATTTGCGCGTAAATACCGTATCTAAACATAATTCTTTACCACAATTAGGTGAAAAAAAATCAAAAACTCTTTCTTTAGGTTTAATAAGTCTTTCAAGTGCTGGTGCAACGGCGGCATGGCTTTCAAGAAGAAAGAAAAAAGAAAATTAAATTATAAAAAATACTCAAAAGACTTTTTAACTTTCGAAAAATTAAAAAGTTTTTTTTTGGCATAAAAAGAACTGATAAAAATAAAATTGTTAGTAAATTTTGAATACAATTATTTTTTTAAAAGTTTATACTTATTTTGTTAATTGTAATAAGGCTAGTGTTAATTAGCTTAAAGGAAAATTAGGTAATTGCAATTAAGAGGAGAATATAAAATGTATTACTATATACCAAAAAGGAAAAGACATAAATCATTAATACCAAAAGCATTATTATATTCAGCAACAATTCTATCTGCTGCAACTTCAAGCGTCGGTCCAGCAGTTAGCATTTTTGCCGAAACCCAAATAGCTAAAGGTGAAAATACAGATCAACCGAAGCCCGATTTGAGTGAACATCCCAATCTACCCAGTAGAAATACTGACACTAAGTTGCCGACCTCATCTCAACAACAATCTGATACTTTAAAAACTGCAAAAAAGAAATATTCAATAATGTTTAAAGATGAGAATGGTCATATTATTGATATTGACAGCAACTTTGAAACTAAACCTCATGAAAATATCACAAAAACTATTGAAGAAAAAGTGGCCCAACTTCCAGGAAATTGGCAATTAGCCAACAATAACACTATAATTTCTACTCCTGATGAAGCTAACCTACCAATAATAGTGAATTTAAAACCTCGTTATAACTTACAAAATCAGAAAATAAAACAACAAATACCATTAACTAATAAACCATCAAGCCAAAATAATATTAAAGATAATGGTACTAATACTACAAATAATCAATCAAATTCACAACCAGCAAAAGTTACTAATTACTTTCAATTTCTAGATCAAAATGGAAATCCAATTAAATCTAAAAATGGTAAAAATAAAGAAACAGTAACGGGACTTCCAGGAACTCCTGTTGATCCTACCTTAGGAATTGCTGATGGTTATCAACAAATTTCATCTCATACTTATCGTATTAGCGAAACTAATGGAGCAACACAAAATGTTATTTTAAAGAAAACACAATCAGTTGTTCAAAATCAAGTTAAATTTCAATTAAATAATCAAGATGTTGGACAAACTACAGTTTCGGGAACCGAAGGAGAGCTAATTGATTTAGACTCAAAAATTCCTAGTGGTTACAAATTAGAAAGTACACCTACTTTTCAAGCCGATTCAAATCCAATTATTGTTAAATTAATTGTTAAAGATTCAACCGCCAATAAAAACACTATCCAATTTGTTAATAATTCACAAAACGTGGGACAACCTTTTGATGTTTATGGAACTGTTGGTGATGATATTAAGTTAGGAATTTTTGCTCCCGAAGGTAGTATTGTTCCGCCATTTAAATTCACTAATGGTGTTCAAACCCGTAGAATTGATATAAATACTGGAAATGATATTGTAGATGCTTCTCAAAAGGTAATCAATAAAGTAACCATAAAAGTTAGTGGCTCTCAATTTAGTAAAAAAGTTAGTATCTCAGGGAATAAAGACGATAAAATTTCATTAAATGATTACTTGCCAAGTGGCTATAGTGCTAACAGTTCACTTAAGTTTAAAGAAAACAATGCTGAACAAGAAGTTACCATTGCTCCTGATGACCATTCTAATTTAACTAAAAACACTATCCAATTTGTTAACAATTCGCAAAACGTGGGACAACCTTTTGATGTTTATGGAACCACTGGTGATGATATTAAGTTAGGAATTTTTGCTCCCGAAGGTAGTATTGTTCCGCCATTTAAATTCACTAATAGTGTCCAAACCCGTAAAATTGATGTAACTACGGGCTTAGATGTTCCAGATCAGGTCAATGTTACTAATATAATTAAATTTGTAGATCCAACAAATCAAGAAATTACGCAAACTTCGGTTACCGGGATCTCCGGAACTGAAATAGATTTAAACAACCTTTTGCCTGATAACTATGAATGGATAAACAATAGCGATCATTTAATTAATTTAGGAAATAACAACGTTACAATTAACGTTAAAGTTCAAGGAAAAACTTATAATAATGAATTAATCTTTACACAAGATGATAGTGATTCTAATATTTTAAATACGCAAAATGTTGTTGGGCGTTTCAATACCCCTATTACAGAACAATTACAAATACCAACTGGTTATAAATTAAAAGACAATCAAGATATAAATAATCTTAGAATCAAAACTAATAATAGTAAAATCAAAATTTTAGTAGTTAGAGATGAAAACTACATCACTAATCAAATCCAATTTACTGAAAATGGCCAAAATATTGGTAGTCCATTTTATATTTCGGGCAATCTTAATGACACAATCAATTTAACCGATAAAATTCCTAGCGGTTATGAACTTGTTGATCAGACTAATTCTTTAAAATTTACAAACAGTGAAACTGAAATTAAAGTTGCTTTGAAAAAAATCATTAACGCCAGTTTTGTTAGCAATAAAATTCAATTTGTCCTGGAGGACGGCACTCAGATTAACGATTTAGTAACAATAAGCGGTAGCAAAGGCAATAAAATTAATTTAAGTACCCTAATTCCATCAGGTTATGAACTTGTTGATAGTACCCACGAATATCTATTTGGCGACAATGATGCGGTGATTTCAGTTAAAATTCAAAAAATAACTAATACTATCAATAATTATATTCAATTCACTATTAATGGGAAAGACTTTGAATTACCAAAACAAGTTAATGGAGTAATCAATTCACCAATTGATATAACAAGTTTATTACCGCGTAATTATGAATTAGTTGATAAAAATGCGAACTTTAAAATCGATGGCACAATAGGAAAAGTTCAAAAAGTTGCTATTAAAGGGATTCAAGTAACTAATAAAATTAAAATCATAGATTCTGAAAACAAAGTAATTAAAGAGCAGAGTGTAAATGGCGAATTTAACTCCGTTCTAACAATTAATACCTTATTACCCAAAAATTATGAATGGCCACAAAACTTTGATCCAAAAGTTACTTTAACTGACGATGATTCAATTATTGAAGTTAAAGCCCTAGGTAAAGAATATTCCAATACACTATTCTTTATTGATGAATCCATTCCAAAAGTTTTAGGGCAAGTTAAAATCACTGGACGTTTTAATACTGCTGTCGATCTCCAAAGTTTAACTCTTCCTACTGGTTATAAGATTAAAACTTTACTTATGCGAGGTAGTAATGAATTACGTTTTCAAATTCCAGGAAGTCAATTATCTCTAGATTTAGTTAAAGACGACAATTACACTAGTAACAAACTACAATTTACAGTTAATGGTAGTAAACTAGGTAACGAAATCGAAGTAACCGGTAAAATCAATGATCCTATCAGCTTAACCGAAAAAATTCCAAACGGTTATGAATTAGATAACTCTACAACTTCTATAAAATATACTAAAACTAATAATATAATTGAAGTCCCAATCCATAAGCTCAATGATCCCACTTTAGTTAGTAATAAAATTCAATTTAAAGATAAAGATAGTGGTCAAAATATTGGTAAACCAATAGAGCTTTTTGGGCATTTAAATGACCCAATTAATTTAGCATCATTTATCCCTAAAGGATGTAAATTGGTAGGCAATATACCAACTTTTAAAGCCGATGCTTCTGAACTTACTATTGCTGTCGATTCAAATATCATTAATTATCTACAATTTACGGTTAATGGCTCTGATTATGGTAATCGTATTGAAGTGAAGGGTAAATTAAATAGTGGAATTAATCTTACTGCATTAATCCCAGAAGGTTACGAATTATCCGAACCTCAAACTTATAAAATAGCCTCAGATGGTAAGATTCAATCTATTCCAATTAAACTCAAGAGTACTGATACCATTACGATTCCTAAGCCAACAATAGTGACAAACTACTTACAATTTGTTGTCGATGATAAAGATTTTGGAAAACAATTCGCTTTATCAGGTGAAATTGATCAACAAATGAACTTTAGCAATTTAATTCCTGCTGGTTATCAACTTGTTAATGCTAACGATACATATACTTTTGGTCCAGAAGGAACTATTAAACGAATTAAACTGAAAAAAATTGAGACTCCACTAAATAAAGTAATTAATTATATTCAATTTACTATTAATGGCTCTAATTATAATCAACCTGTTGAAGTTAGTGGTGACTTAGGTAATGTAATCAATCTTTCGGCATTAATTCCACAAGGATACCAATTAACTGTACCTAATCCAACTATTAAATATGGTAATGAAGGCACAACTTATCGTTTAGCCATTCAAAAAACTGTAACTCCGACTACCGTTTCAAATTACTTACAATTTACTGTTGATGGACAAGACTTTAGCATACCAATTGAACGATTAGGCAAACTAGGCGATCAAATTATGGTTACTCCTTGGATTCCTTATGGTTATGAATTAGTTAATCCTAATTTAGTCACACATTTCGAAAACAACGGTACTACTCATCGAATTGCCATAAAAAAAGCTACAGCTAAACCTCAGCCTCAAAGCAATGTAACTAACTATTTACAATTCACCGTTGATGGAAAAAATTATAGTATGCCAATTTCTTGCAAGGGTGAAGCTGGTAGTAAAATCCCTGTAACCTCATGGATCCCTTATGGTTATGAACTGGTCAATTCTAATATTGAAATTTTTTATGGTCCAGATCAAACAGTTCATTATCTTGCAATCAAAAAAATTACCAATCCAACCAATCCACAATCCAATAAACAAGTAACTAATTGGATTCAATTTCGAGTTAATGGTAGTAATTACGGCGTTCCATTATCTATGACTGGTAAATCAGGTAATAAAATTGACATCAATTCCCTTATTCCATTTGGCTATGAATTAGTTAACTCTAATCAACAATTGGTTTTTGGTAATGATGGCGATCTTTATCAAGTATCGATTAAAAAAATTAACAGTGATAATCCTAATGTTGTACAAAACTATATTCAATTTACGGTTAATGGTCAAAACTTTGGAACTAAAATTTCTCGTATGGGGAAATTAGGTGAAGAAATTGACCTTAAGCCTTGGATTCCTCAAGGTTATATGTTAGAAGAGCCATATGCTATAACTAGATTTATTTCTGATGGTGGTGTAATTAGAGTTCCCCTAAAAGCAATCGCAAAATATACACCTAATAATCCTTCAAAAAGTCCAAATTATCATCAAGGCATTGGTCAATCATTACAATATGAACCTAATCCAAGTTATAACCATCCTACGTATGATGATTATAATTATACTCACCCCGGATACTATCATCACAATTACAGTTACAATGACCCCGGCTATTATCGAAATGGCTATGATTATGCTGAGCCATTTTATTCCGATAGCGCTTTAAAAAATCATCGAGATCAACCGGTATTACCACAAACCGGTAATGATCAAAAACAAAGTTTAGCATTAAGTGCTTTAGGACTTACTTCTGCTGGAACTGCTGCCTTATGGTTAAATTCTAGACGTAAAAAAAATAAGCACGCAGATAGTCCAACTTCTCCACAAATTCAATGATTGTTTTTATCGATGCTTTCTAATTCAAAAAAAGGATTCAACTATAAAAAGTTGAATCTTTTTTATTATATATATTTTAAATTATGGTTATTGATTATATATCAAAGCTTTAAAACAACTAATTAAGAAATAATATTTAATTTAAAATTAAGATCAACTTTTGCTTTATTTTTATAACTAATATATTAATTAATCAAGTGTAATGCCGTTTCTTCATCTGTAATGAGAGTATTAACTAACCCCATGTTTAAACTGGTTCTTATCGAGGGAATTTTAGCTAATGAATATGCTACAGCAATCCGAATTGGAACCTGTTTCAGCATTTCTAACGGAATTGCAATTGTTCTTTTTCGTAAAAAAGGAGCTAAAATTTTACCATTTTTATCATAAAAAGTACAACAACAATCACCAATTGCATGCTGTTCTTTTAATAATATCAAATCATCTGAAGTCAAAAGATCACGCCAATAACTTGTAGTTTTTGTAGTTAAGGGGCCACCGATTCCAACAACAGCTAAATCTAATTTTTGCCAATCAACAATTAACTCTTGATAATATGGCGTTTTCATAATTTTATTTTTTAAATATATACTTTTTTGAACTGCTTGATCATTAATATATTTACTTTTCCCCACAAATTTCTTAGCTAGATCATACACAATGGTATTAACATTGTACTTAACATTAGCTTGACTAGGACCTCCTACTAAAGGAACAAAAGTAGCATTAGTTGATTTTAATTGATGCAATTGGCCTACCATACGTGATAAAGTAGCACCCCACGTAACCCCCACTCTACTATTATTTTTTATAATTTGCTTTAAATAAAGTGCGGCTCCATGAGCCAAAATTGTCTTTTTATCATTAAGGGATTGATTCGGCTCCGGAGTAACCACCACAACATTTTTTAGTCCATATTTATTTTTTACTTTTGTTTCGAGTTCCATTATCTTGAGATCACTATCATCCAATTGAATTTTGACAATCTCTTCTTCTCGCGCTTGAGTTAAAATTCGACTAATTGTGGAACGACTCAGATTCCAACTCTTGGCAATCTCGCTTTGAGTTTTATTTTGAACATAATATTGATAAGCAATTCGCGTTAAGAGTTGACGATTCTTCAAAGTTTGATCCTCCTTTAAATAGTTGGAA
>CALYQJ010000019.1 GCA_945285405.1 uncultured Lactobacillaceae bacterium
GTCTGCCTTACAAGCAGAGGGTCACAGGTTCAAGCCCTGTAATCTCCATTGAGTCAATGACTCAAATTTGTTCCAAAGCGGGTGTGGCGGAACTGGCAGACGCGCAAGATTTAGGTTCTTGTGTTGTTTCAACGTGGGGGTTCGAGTCCCTTCACCCGCACTTTCCAAATAGCCGACTTAGCTCAGCTGGCAGAGCATCTGATTTGTAATCAGAGGGTCGGAGGTTCGAGTCCTCTAGTCGGCACTTGCGGAAGTAGTTCAGTGGTAGAACATCACCTTGCCATGGTGGGGGTCGCGGGTTCGAATCCCGTCTTCCGCTTTTGTATTTTGCCGGGGTGGCGGAACAGGTAGACGCACAGGACTTAAAATCCTGCGGTAAGTGATTACCGTACCGGTTCGATTCCGGTCCTCGGCATTTTATAATTTTTTGAAAGAAAAATTAAAGTGAGCATTATTTGCTCGCTTTTTGTTTATATAAAGAAAAATATGAGTGAATTAAAAGAAAAAGTTAAAGAAATTGTTTTAGAAACATTGTCAAAATTAAATAACGGTCTTGAATTATATAGTATTTCATTTAGTCAGAAGAAATTAGGATGGATTTTACAAATACAATTACAGGCTGATCATTTAATTAGCATGGATGAAATTATTCACGTAAACGAACTTTTATCGATGAGTTTAGATCAGATAGCGGATCTATTTCCTGAATCGTATACACTTGATGTTTCTTCAGCAGGTTTAGAAAGAGCTATTCGTAACGATCATGAATTAACTTTAGCATTAGATAACGATATTAAAGTTAGTTGTTATCGTAAATTTCATGATAAAAAAAGTTTTATTGGTAAATTAACTAGATTTGATGCAGATAAATTACAATTAAAGTTAGTTAACGGAAATAATTTAGAAATTCCAAGGAATTACATTGCACATTTAAATTATGCACTAATACTTTAAAAAAAGAGGAAAAGAAATTGTCACAAGAAGTTTTACAAGCACTCAAAGTTTTAGAAGATGATAAAGGTGTAAAAAAGGAAGTTATTATTGATGCTTTAATTCAAGCTATGAAAGCTGCATACAAAAAGCACTATGGCCAGAATCAAAACGTTGAAGTTGTGTTTGACGATCAGACGGGTGAAGTAAAAGTCTATCAAATTAAGGAAGTAGTTGATCAAGTTTTTGATAATCAATTAGAGGTGTCTTTGAATGAAGCTCAAGCGATTAATAAAGGTTATGAATTAGGCGATAAAATTAAATTTGAAGTTACTCCTAAAAATTTTGGTCGATTAGCTGCTCAAAGCGCAAAGCAAGTTATTTTACAAAAGCTTAGAGAAGAAGAGCGTAATGTAGCATTTAAGGAATACGCTGAATATGAGCATGAAGTTATGCAGGGTGTTGTTCAACGTGTTGACAATAAGTATGTTTATGTAAATTTGGGAAAAATTGAGGGAGTTATGGGAAAATCTGATCAAATTCCTCATGAATCTTATTCTTTATATCAAAGAATTAAAGTTTATGTCTCAAGTGTTGAAAATACAACTAAGGGCCCTCGTGTTGTTGTATCACGGACTAATTCTGGATTAGTTAAGAGATTGTTTGAACAAGAAGTTCCTGAAATATTTAATGGAATTATTGAAATTGTTGCTATTGCTCGAGAACCTGGTGATCGAAGTAAAATTGCAGTACGTTCAACAGATCCTAATATACCAGCTGTGGGAACTACTGTTGGTCAACGTGGTCAAAGAGTTCAAGCAATTGTTGATGAACTAAATGGTGAAAATATGGATATTATCGAATGGGAAAAAGACCCTATTGATTTTATCGCTAATGCTTTAAAACCAGCTGAAGTAATAGCTGTCCAGTTTTTAGATGATGATGATAGTAGTTGTTTGGTTATTGTACCTGATGATCAATTATCTTTAGCTATTGGGAAAAAAGGTCAGAATGCTCGTTTAGCTGCAAAATTAACAGGTTACAAAATCGATATTAAACCAGAATCGGATGTAGAATTCACCGACGATAATTCTGACATTAACCATGAAGCTTCTACTACTACAGTTAATTCAAATGAAAGTGATATTGACAAAGATAATATTGATAAATTTGAATCAAGTAATGAAGATTAAATAGTGAAAATTAGTAATAAGTAAGGAAATTTTGGTAGAATGAAAAAGGAATCTTTGAGATTAGACCTGATTACTAGAAAAATGCTCCCTAAAAAACAATTGATTAGAATTGTTAATAATAAAGATCAGGGTTTAGTTATTGATCCTAGTGGTAAACTTGCTGGTAGAGGGGCTTACATTTCATTAAATCTAAAAAATATTGAAATTGCTCAGAAAAAGAAAGTTTTTGAACAGGCATTTAAGGTACAGGTTAGCAAAGAATTTTACCAAAAATTATATCAATATATGGAACATAAAATTGCACGTAATGAATTATTCAGGAGTAAAAAATGAGTAAAAGATAGTGTAGTTAAGCTTAGGAGGTTATAGATTTGGCTAAAATAAGAATATATGAATTAGCAAAAGAGGTTGGAAAACCATCTAAAGAGTTAGTAACAATAGCAAAAACCCTAGGGTTTAATGTAAAAAGTCACATGTCAGTAGTTAGTGATGATGAAGCAAGTAAACTGAAGCAAAGTATTAAAAATACAACTTCTAAAAAAGTGCCAATAAAGCAAAAAAACTTGAAGGACAAACAAAAATTAGAAGAAAAGAAATCATACGTCGAGGAACCAAAAAAAGATAGTGAAAAGCTTGATTTAAGTGAAAAGAAAGCCAAGATAAAAATTAGTGTTAAAGCGCTTCGTAATCCTAATAAAACTTCTCAAAATAAAGTAAAAAATCATAATAATAATTTTAATAATAAAAAAGGATTTAGAAATAACCGACAAAATCAAAGCAATAATTTTCAACGTAAAAATGATCGCCCGAAAATGACATTTGATGCTAAAGCTCAAGCTAATTCATTAAAAAGACGTCAAAGCCAAGAATTTTATAAAGAAACATTAGAAAAAAAATTGAATCCTCAAAAAGAATTTGATCAAAAGCAAGTAGTAGAAAATAAGCATAAGAGAACAAACAACAATAATTTAATCCATCATAAATCTGTTGAGAGTAATAAAAAAACAGTTCTTAATTCAAAATCTTCTACCGTAAAATCTGATGTTGTTAAAAATAATCCTCCTAAATATAAAAAGGTTAATAATACTCAACATAAAGAATTTACTAAGCCAGATTTAAAAAAAGAAAATCAATCTGGACAATTTTGGAAACATAAGAATAAAAGAAAAGATAATTCTGAAAAAAGTTTTAATAAACGTCCGGTACATAAAAATAACAAGTCCAAAAATAAAAGTAAATCTAACGTTACTGTTAATGTAAGGAAAGATAGACCGTTGCCGAAAGTATTAGATTATTCTGAAGGAATGAATGCTCAAGATTTAGGTAAAATTCTTCATCGTGAACCTACTGAGATAGTGAAAAAATTATTTATGTTAGGTATCATGACTAATCAAAATCAATCACTTGATGATGATACTATTGAATTATTAGCAACAGATTATGGAATAGAAGCAAAGAAAATAATTCCTGAAGATTTAAGTGATTTAGATAAGTATTTTGACCTTTCTGACAAAGATAAAGAAGATTTAGTTAAACGACCACCTGTAGTTACGATTATGGGACATGTTGACCATGGGAAAACAACTTTGTTAGATCGTTTAAGACATACTCATGTCTCTGAAAAAGAAGCAGGAGGAATTACTCAGCATATTGGTGCTTATCAAGTTAACATTAAAGGAAAATTAATTACTTTTCTTGATACTCCTGGTCACGAAGCTTTTACGGAAATGCGAGCACGGGGAGCAGATATTACTGATATTATTGTTTTAGTGGTTGCAGCTGATGATGGAGTAATGCCACAAACAATAGAAGCAATTAACCATGCAAAAGCTGCTAAAGTTCCAGTTATCGTTGCAGTAAATAAAATGGATAAACCAGGAGCTAATCCTAATCATGTTATGGAACAATTAAGTGAATATGAACTGATTCCTGAAGATTGGGGTGGTGATACAATTTTTGTTAATATTTCTGCAAAAACTGGAGAAAATATTGATGAGCTTCTTGAAATGATTAATTTACAAGCAGAAGTTTTAGAGTTGAAAGCTGATCCTAAAAGAAATGCTGTTGGAACCGTAATTGAAGCTAAGCTTGATAAAGGTCGAGGTCCAGTTGCAACTTTACTAGTTCAACAAGGTACTTTAAAAATTGGTGATCCATTAGTTGTCGGGAATACTTTTGGTAGAGTTAGAAGTATGACTAATGATCATGGACGTAGGGTAAAAAATGCAGCACCTTCTATGCCTGTAGAAATTACAGGATTAAATAATGTACCTGACTCCGCAGATAAATTTGTTGTTTTTAATGATGAAAAAGTTAGTCGTCAGGTTGGCGAAACTCGCGCAAAACAAGCAGAATTAAATGATCGTCAGAAATCTAATCACGTTACAATTGATAATTTGTTTGATTCTATGAATGAAGGAGAAATCAAAGAAGTTGCGGTTATTATTAAAGCTGATGTGCAAGGAACAGTTGAAGCTTTACGTAGTAGTTTAGAAAAAATTGAAGTTAAAGGTGTTAAGGTAAACGTTATCCATGCTGCTGTTGGTGCAATTAATGAAAGTGATGTTAGTTTAGCTGCGGCTGGTGATGCTATTATCATTGGTTTTGATGTTCGTCCTACGCCTCAAGCAAAACAAGAAGCTGACTCAGAACATGTGGATATTAGATTACATAGTGTAATTTATAATGCTATTGAAGAAATTGAATCTGCAATGAAAGGAATGCTAGAACCTGTTTACGAAGAAAAAGTAACAGGGAGTTTAACAGTTAAAGAAATTTTCAAGGTTTCAAAATTAGGAACAATAGCAGGATCATTTGTTGAAACAGGGTATATTCAAAAAGATAGTGGCGTTCGTTTAATTCGTAATGGAGTAGTAATTTATACCGGAAAACTTGCTTCTTTGAAACACTATAAAGATGATGTTAAGGAAGTAAAAGCTGGCGATGAATGTGGCTTGATGATTGAAAAATATAATGACATTAAAGTTGATGATCAAATTGAAGCATTTATTATGGAAGAAGTTTCAGCAGTATAAAGAGAGGTATAAAAATGCGTTATCGAGTTGATCGTTTAGAAACAGAAATAATGAAAGAAATTGGTCAAATTATTATTCAAGATATAAATGATCCGCGGTTATCAGATATTACTATCACTGGGGTAGATCTTTCTAAGGATTTAAAAAATGCTAAAATTTACTATAGCTTTATGGGACATTTAGCTAGTAAAGCAGAAAAAATTGAAAAGGCTTTAAATCAAGCAAAAAAAAGAATTCGATTTTTATTAAGTAAAAAAATTATTATTAGAAGAGTACCTGAAATTGAATTTGTCCGTGACGAATCACTTGATTATGCGGAAAAAATTGGTCGAATTATTAATGATTTAGAAACACAATCAAGGGAAAAAAATGATTAATGGAGTAGTGCCCATTTATAAGGAAGCTGGTTATTCAAGCTTTTATTACGTCAATCAGTTAAAAAAAATTTTTAAACAAAAAAAAGTTGGCCATATTGGAACTTTAGATCCTTCAGTTACGGGAATTTTGCCAATATGTTTGGGGAATGCAACTAAGTTAGTCGAATCGATGATGAACAAAAAAAAAGCGTATTCCTGTACAATTTTAATTGGTCAAGCAACTGAAACTGAGGATTTAACTGGGAAGGTTATAGCAACTAAAAAAGTTGAACCAGAAATTTCTATTACTGAAATTGATTTAGTTTTAAAATCTTTTAAAGGGGAGAACTACCAGGTTCCTCCCTTTTTCTCTGCAGTACGTTATCATGGTAAACATCTATATGAATATGCTCGTAATGATATTTATATTCGTAAACCATCTCGCCTTTTTGAAGTTTCTAATATTTTTAGAACATCATCTATTAATCGGAGTCTGCCTAATACTTGTGAATTTGATTTTGAGGTTTTTTGTTCAAAAGGGACCTATATTAGGACACTTTGTACTCAAATCGGTGAAAAATTGGGTTATCCTGCAGTGATGAAAAATTTAACCCGTATTGCAAGTGGGGGTTTTGAAATTGATCAGGCTATACCTTTATCAAAATTAAAAAAAGCTACTAATGCTCAAAATTTTGTAATCCCATTAGAACAACTGTTACAAAATTTACCTACGCGAGAACTAACTGACATTGAGTTTAGTCAGGTTAAAAATGGAGCTCCAGTGGTGTTTGATCTTAATCAAACTAAAGTTGCTTTAAAATATCAACAGAAAATAATTGCAATTTATCGATTAGATCAAGGACTTTATCGAGCTGATATGATGTTTTTGGATAACATTAATGAAAATTATAAAAGTAAAAAATGAAGAAATAATTAAAGAACTGAACTTAAAGCCTAATGTAATGACTGCTGGTTTTTTTGATGGAATGCACTTAGGCCATCAATTTTTAATTAAAGAAGCTAAAAAAAAAGCTAAACAATATAGTATGCCTTTGATTGTACTAACTTTTTGGCCATATCCTAAGCAATTCTATAAAAATGTACCTCAACCTTATCCGATTCTAAGTACTTTAGCAGATAAAGAAAAACAATTTAATAAATTAGGAGTTGATATAGTTTTAGAAGTTAATTTTAATAAACGAATTCAAAATATGACTCCACAAGATTTTGTTGATTTTTACTTAAAAGCTGCACATGTTAAACATTTTATTGCAGGAATAGATTTTACTTATGGCAAAAAAGCAATTGCTAATATGGAATGTTTAGCTAATTATGCCCAAAATGCCTTTACGATTACTAAAGTACCTTTTACTAAAATAGGAAATAAAAAAATTTCTTCTTCTCTTGTTCGTCGTGCCATTAATAATCATGAATTAGAAATGGTTGAACAATTATTAGGAAGGCCATATGTAACAAAAGGCACTGTAATTAGAGGGGAACAAATTGGCCGAACTCTTAATTTTCCTACAGCTAATAGTAACAATTTAAATAATTATTTGATGCCTCCAGCTGGTGTCTATTTTACATGTGTTAAATTAAAGGGGAAGGTTTATTGGGGGATTACTTCTTTAGGTAATAAACCAACATATAATGGGAAAAAGCAATTTTTAGAAACTTTTATTTTAGATTTTTCTGATAACATTTATGGTGAAAAGTTGAGTATAGCGTGGCTTCATTTTGAACGTTATCAAATGAAGTTTAAATCGGAAAAGGATTTAAAGAATAAAATTATCCAAGATGAAGCTAATATAAGGAGATATATTACTGACAATGATTGGAGTCTATATTCACATTCCGTTTTGTGATCATATTTGTTATTACTGTGACTTTCCAAAAGTTTTAAAAATTGGACAACCAGTAGATTTATATTTGAAATGTTTGCTTAAAGAAATCAAAAAAGGATTAAAAATTAGATGTCAAAAGGATATTAAAAGTATTTATATTGGTGGAGGGACACCGAGTGCTCTATCTGAGGGACAATTAATTTATTTATTAGATGGGTTAAATCAAATTTTTGATATTAGTCAAATTCAAGATTTTACAATTGAAACTAATCCTAATGATTTGCAAAATTATGATAAATTGCAAATTATGTACAGGTATGGGATTCGTAGACTTAGCATTGGAGCTCAAAGTTTTAGTAATAATACATTAAAAAGAATTGGACGTAATCATGATTGTAATTCTATTATTCAAGCGGTCCATAATGCTCAAAAAATAGGTTTTAAAAATATTAGTTTAGATTTAATGTTTCGTCTACCTGGACAAAGCTTTGAAGAATTTAAAGAAAATATTAGTCAAGCACTTAAGTTAAATGTAACCCATTTATCTATTTATTCATTGATTTTAGAACAGCATACAGTTTTTCATAATCTTTTATTAGAGCATCGTTTAGTTTTACCAACTCCAGAAAACGATCGTCAAATGTACTCTTATGCGATGAAGGTTTTAAAACAAAACGGTTGGCATCAATATGAAATTAGTAATTTTTGTTTTGCTAATCACGAATCTCTTCATAATAAAATTTATTGGCATAATGATGATTATTATGGTTTTGGTGCAGGTGCTCATGCCCATTTTGGAAATGTCAGAATTCAAAATAAACAAGTAATTAATGATTATATTCATGATTTAGAAAACGATGAAATGCCTATTTTAAAAAATCATTTTTTAACCTTGCAAGAACAAATTGAAGAAGAAATGTTTTTAAGATTACGCTTAAATCAGGGAGTAGACTTAAAAAAATCATCTCAAAAATTGCGTATTGATTTATTACAATTATATCAAAAGCAAATTAAAAAATTGATAGCTGAAGGTTTAATTGAATATAAAAATGAAAGAATTTTTCTAACTGAAAATGGTCGTTATATTGCTAATGATGTTTTTTCAGAATTTCTCTTAGGTTAAGCCTCTTATTGCTTGACATCAATTAAGGAGGAGAGTACTATATAACTGTTAGCACTTGATGACAGAGAGTGCTAAAAGAGGTGATTTAATGTTAACTGAAAGACAAAAAATCATTCTCAAAGAGATCATTGTCAATTATGCAGTTACTGGTCATGCGGTTGGTTCTAAATATTTGCAACAAGCCGCAGAACTAGGAGTTTCCTCAGCAACAATTAGAAACGAGATGTCTGAACTAGAAGGATTGGGTTTAATTGAAAAAACTCACCTATCTTCTGGTAGAATTCCTTCTCTGGCTGGCTTTCATTATTATTTTGAAAATATTTTGGAACCAGTTAATGTTTCAAAAGAATTACGTTTTAAAATTAGAACTTTTATGGAGCGAGCTGAAAGTAAACAAATTGATGAGATTATTCGTAAATCTACTGAATTACTTTCAAAGATGACCGATTACATGTCTGTTTCTTTTAGCCCTGAAGCTATATCTTCGCAAATTGCTGATTTCAGAGTAGTTACTTTACAACATAAGAGAGTAATGTTAATTGCTACTGATAGTTTCGGACGAATTTCAGAAAGGGTGGCTTCGGTAGATACAATTTCACCTGAAAGTTTAAAAATTTTAACTCAGATGCTTGAAAGTGAGCTAGTTGGTAAGACAATAAAAAAAGCTCTAGAATTTTTAGACAATTTTGATTCTGAAGGTAAGTACCAGGCTATTGATGAATTTGTCAGAGAAGATATTGAACAAATTATAAACGATTTGGCAAGTGATCACTATTATATTGAGGGTGAGTATAACTTATTAAACTATGTTCACGATGAATCACCAGATACAGTTAAGGAAATGATTACTTTTGTTAATTCAAAGAGTGATGATTTTATGAAGTTAATTAAAAAAATTGGATTAACTCGAGGAGAAACTACACAAATACAGTTTATTCCTCGAATTGTTGATACAGATAATGGTGATTTTATTCTAGTTAGTGCACGGTTTGATACAAAGCATCTCCAAAGTGGACTTCTCGCTTTATTAGGACCGCAAATGATGCCTTATAGCAAGATGTTAGCAATTGTTAGTACTTTTCGAGATGAATTGCAAAAGCGAATCAATAATATTGAAGAGATGGATTGAGAGGTAAACAAATAATTGTGAAAAATGCAGATGACTTAAAAAAAGCTAATGCCCCTCAAGATGAAACGATGGGTACAGTTAAGGCAGATAAAAAAGCACCAAAACAAAAAGAAAATAAAACTAAAGATAGTGAAGAATCGGTTCCAAACGGTGCTGATTTTAATAAATTAAGTCAAGAAAATGTAAAATTAAAAGAAAAAAATGAGCAACTTCAAGATCAGTATTTAAGAGCTGAAGCTGAAATTGCGAATATGAATAATCATTTTAAAAAAGAAAGAGCAGAACTATTAAAATATAGTGGTCAAAAATTAGCTCAAGAAATTTTACCTGGAATTGATAATTTAAAACGGGCTTTAGCTGTAAAAACAGATGATAAGGGATCAGAACAACTAAGAAAAGGAATTGAAATGGTTCTAAAGCAAATGAATCAAGCTTTAAAAGATAATGAAATAATAGAAATTTCAGAAGCTGGAGTTAAATTTGATCCATTAGTCCATCAGGCTGTTTCTGTTGTAGAAGCTCAGCAAAATGAAAAGAAAAATGTTGTAAAACAGGTTTTACAATCTGGTTATAAATTAAAAGATCGTGTAATTAGACCAGCAATGGTAATTGTAACTAAGTAAAAAAAGAGGGTAAAGATTTATGGCAAAGATTATTGGAATTGATTTAGGAACAACGAATTCAGCAGTAGCAGTTCTTGAAGGAAATGAACCGAAGATAATTACTAATCCCGAAGGTAATCGAACTACTCCTTCAGTCGTAGCTTTCAAAGATGGCGAAATTCAAGTTGGAGAAGTAGCTAAAAGGCAAGAGTTGACCAATCCAAATACGATTATTTCAATCAAGCGTCATATGGGAGAAGCTGGATATAAAGTTAATGTTGACGGCAAAGAATATACGCCTCAAGAAATTTCTGCAATGATTCTACAATATATTAAAAAATTTGCAGATGATTATTTAGGAGAACCAGTAACTCAAGCAGTTATTACAGTGCCAGCTTACTTTAATGATGCACAACGACAAGCAACAAAAGATGCTGGTAAAATTGCTGGCTTAGAAGTAGCTCGTATCATTAACGAACCAACTGCATCCGCTTTAGCATATGGATTAGATAAAGGTAAAAATGATGAAAAGGTTATGGTTTATGACCTTGGTGGCGGGACATTTGATGTTTCTATTTTGGAATTAGGAGATGGTGTTTTCCAAGTCCTTTCAACTAATGGTGATACCCACCTTGGTGGTGATGATTTTGATCAGCGAGTAATGAATTGGATGGTAGATGAATTCAAAAAATCCAATGGTATAGATTTATCCAAAGATAAGATGGCAATGCAACGATTAAAAGATGCAGCTGAAAAAGCAAAGATGGAATTATCTAGTACAACTACCAGTCAAATTTCTTTACCATTTATTTCGGCTAATGATAATGGGCCACTTCATTTGGAAATGACCTTAACTAGAGCTAAATTTAATGATTTAACAAAGGATTTAGTAGAAAAAACTAAAGTTCCAATGGATAATGCATTAAAAGATGCTAATTTAACTAATTCTGATATTAGTAAAGTAATTCTTAATGGTGGTTCTACAAGAATTCCAGCTATCCAAGAAGCAGTAAAGAACTGGACTGGTAAAGATCCAGATCACTCAATTAATCCCGATGAAGCAGTTGCTTTAGGTGCTGCAATTCAAGGAGGAGTTATATCTGGGGATGTAAAAGATGTTGTTTTACTTGATGTCACTCCCTTATCTTTAGGAATTGAAACTATGGGTGGTGTATTTACTAAGCTAATACCTCGTAATACTACTATTCCGACAAGTAAATCGCAGATTTTTTCTACCGCAGCTGATAATCAATCTGGAGTTGATATTCACGTACTACAAGGTGAAAGGCCAATGGCTGCAGATAATAAAACTTTAGGTAATTTTCAGTTAACTGACATTCCGCCTGCGCCAAGAGGAGTACCTCAAATCGAAGTAAAATTTGATATTGATAAAAACGGAATTGTTAATGTTTCAGCTAAGGATTTAGGCACAAATAAAGAACAAAAAATTACGATTAAATCTTCTTCTGGTCTTTCTGATAGTGACATTGATCGAATGGTCAAAGAAGCACAAGAAAATGAAGAGAGCGATAAGAAACGTAAAGAAGAAGCTGATTTACGTAATGAAGTAGATCAAATTTTAGGTACAGCTGATAAAACCTTTGATGAATTGAAGGGTAAAGTTAGTGATACCGATATTGATAAAGCAAAGAAACTTAAAGATGAATTAGCTAAAGCTCAAAAAGATAATAATCTTGAAGAAATGAAATCGAAAAAGGATGCATTATCTGAAGCATTGCAAAAAATGACTGTTGAAATGTATCAAAAAGCTCAACAAGCTCAAGGTGCTAATAATACAAGTTCAAGTAATGACAATAAAAATGATGGTCAAAATGGTGATGATCATACTGTAGATGCTGACTTTAAAGAGAAAAAATAAAAAATGAATTGAGGCATAAATTTAGTGGCCCAAAAAGATTACTATGAAATTCTGGGCGTCAGTCGTGACGCTTCAGAGGATGACATTAAGAAAGCTTACCGTGAATTAACAAAAAAATACCATCCTGATGTTAATCATGAACCCGGTGCTGAAGAAAAATTTAAAGAAATCAATGAAGCTTATGAAGTTTTATCTGATCCCAATAAAAAAGCACAATATGATCAATTTGGTAGTGCTGGAGCAAATGCAGGGGCCGGTGGTTTTGGACAAGGTTTTAGTGGCTTTAACAATTTTAATGGCAATACGCAGTTTACTAGTAGCGGTGACTTTGATGACTTTGAAGATATTTTAAATTCATTTTTTGGTAATGGAAGTTCTTCCCAACGTAGTTCTGGACCTCGTCAGAAAAAGGGTAGCGATCTTGAATACCGGGTTCACCTTAAATTTGAAGATGCAATTTTTGGTAAAGACGTTGATATTTCCTATGATCGAATGGATCGTTGTCCAACTTGTCATGGGAATGGTGCTAAACCAGGAACTAAACCACAACAATGTACGAATTGTCATGGCTCTGGTTTTATAGTTCAACAAGTACAAAGCCTTTTTGGAGTCCAACAAACTAGGCGAGTTTGTCCAACTTGTCATGGTTCTGGTCAAATTATTAAAGAAAAGTGCATAACTTGCAGTGGTCGTGGAATTACCCGTCAAAAGAATACTATCACTGTGCAAATTCCGAAGGGGATTGATAATGGTCAACAGTTAGTTAAAGAAGGCGCTGGAAATGCGGGACCGCTTAATGGAGCATATGGTAATTTGTATGTTGATGTTGATATTGCATCTTCTCCGAAATATAAAAGAAAGAATTACGATCTATACAGTGAAGAGACTATTAATTACGCTCAGGCAGTCTTGGGAGATAAGGTTAAAGTAAATACGGTTTATGGCCCAGGTGAAATGACAATTCCAGCAGGAACGCAACCTAATACTGTGATGAAAATTAAGGGTAAAGGGGTACCACATTTGAATTCTAGTGGTATTGGTAATCAATATGTTACTCTAAAAATTGAAGTCCCCCGTAAATTAAATGAGAAGCAAAAGAAAGCTTTGTTAAATTACGTTGAAGCAATGGGTGAAAATAAACCTAATGATGATAATTCATTCTTTAGTCGAATGCGTGAAAGATTCGATTTATGAAGTAAGAATAAAAAAAGCAGTTGATTAACTTTAACTGCTTTTTTATATATCTTCAGTTGCAAATTTTTAAACAAGAATAAAACAAGTAAAAATTCATGTTATGATTTAGTTAAGTAAAATTAGAAGGACTTTTAATGTCAGATTTATCGCAAAAGCAATTAAAAAAAAGATTAGCGCATATTCGAAATTTTTCGATTATCGCTCATATAGATCATGGCAAGTCAACAATTGCTGATCGTATTTTGGAATTAACTAATACAATTTCCCAACGCGAAATGCAAAATCAAGTATTAGATGATATGGATATTGAGCGTGAACGGGGAATAACTATTAAATTAAATGCAATTGAATTAAATTATAAGGCAAAAAACGGTGAATCATATGTATTTCATCTAATTGATACTCCGGGTCATGTTGATTTTTCATATGAAGTTTCGCGCAGTTTAGCTGCGTGTGAAGGAGCTCTATTAATTGTTGATGCATCACAGGGTGTACAAGCTCAGACTGTTTCTAATGTTTATTTAGCAATTGAAAATGATTTAGATATTTTACCTGTAATCAACAAAATTGATTTACCATCAGCTGACGTAGATGGAACTAAAAAAGAAATTGAAGACATTATTGGAATAGATGCTAGTGATGCAGTTTTAGTTAGTGCTAAAACAGGGCAGGGTATTCCAGAACTTCTGGAAAGAATCATCACTGATATTCAACCTCCCAAAAATTTAATAGATCAACCAGTAAGGGCTTTAATCTTTGATTCTTATTATGATAGTTATAAGGGAGTTGTTCTTTTAATTCGCATTAAAAGTGGAATTTTAAAAATCGGTGATTCTATTACTTTAATGAACTCTCATAAAAAGTATGAAATTTTAGAATTAGGTGTTAATCGTCCGGCAATACAAAATCGTGATGAATTGATGACTGGGGATGTAGGATTTGTAATCGCTGGGATTAGAGATATTTCAGAAATTAGAGTGGGTGATACTATTACTTTAACTAGTAATCCCGCCGCTAATCCTTTAAAGGGTTATCGTGAGAGTAATCCTATGGTTTATGCAGGCATTTATCCTATTGATAATGCTAAATTTTCAAATTTAAGAGAAAGTTTAGAGAAGCTTAAATTGAATGATGCTGCTTTAACTTTTGAACCTGAGACTTCCCAAGCTTTAGGGTTTGGCTTTCGTTGTGGATTTTTAGGTTTATTGCATATGAATGTTGTCCAGGAGCGTTTAGAACGTGAATTTGGCTTGGAAATAATTATGACTGCCCCATCTGTTCATTATCATGTTTTTTTGCAAGATGGAACAGAGTTACAAGTAGATAATCCCTCGCAAATTGAAGATGTAAGTAAGGTTAATCGTTTTGAAGAACCTTTTGTGGATGCATCAATTATGGTACCTAGTGAATATATTGGTCCGGTAATGGAAATTTCTCAAAATAAACGTGGTGAATATCAAACAATGAACTATCTAGATAGTAATCGAGTTGAATTAAAATATAAAATGCCACTTTCAGAAATTATTTATAATTATTTTGATGAATTAAAAAGTCGAACTAAAGGTTATGCTTCTCTAGACTATGAAGTTACGGGTTATCAAGAATCCGATTTAGTTAAAATGGATATATTGTTAAATGGCGAACCAGTTGATGCACTAAGTAGTATTGTTCATCGTGACGTAGCGAATACTCGTGGCAAACAGATCGTTGAACGCTTAAAAACGGTAATCCCAAGGCAACAATTTGAAATTGCAATTCAAGCTGCTATAGGTAATAAAATTTTAGCTCGTTCTACAGTAAAATCTTATCGTAAAAATGTTATTGCTAAATGTTACGGCGGTGATATTACTAGAAAACGTAAACTTTTAGAAAAGCAAAAAGCTGGTAAAAAAAGAATGAAAGCAATTGGTAGTGTAGAAGTCCCTCAAGAAGCTTTTATGACTATTTTTGGTATGGATCAAGAAGATAATCAATGAAGTATGAGTGGATAAGGAAAAATTCGACTGATTTAAAAACTGCAATTAAGTTACAAAAAGAATTAGCGATTTCTCCACTTTTTGCTCAAATTTTAGTGCAGCGGGGAATTACTTCACGCGGTGATTTTGAAACTAAAATTAAACTAAAAGATTTTCAACCCTGCGATCCATTTTTAATGGCTGGAATGGAACGTTGTTGTGCTAGAATTCATCGAGCAATTGAACATGGTGAACGAATTTTAATTTATGGAGATTATGATGCTGATGGAGTTACTGCTACTTCAGTGTTATATGAAACTTTAATAATACTTGGAGCTGATGTTCGTTATTATATACCTGATCGTTTTATGGATGGCTATGGGCCAAATTTGGGTACTTATCAACGGATATTAAAAACGGGAGTTAGTTTATTAATTACCGTAGATAATGGGATTAGTGGTACTGATGCTTTTGCTTGGGCTAAGCAAAATGGAATTGATGTAATTGTTACCGATCATCATGAAATACCTAAAAACATCTCAAAAGATATTTATGGATTAATTCATCCTGAAGATCCAAGAAGTGATTATCCTAATAAAAAATTAGCTGGAGTAGGAGTTGCTTTTAAATTAGCTACAGCACTTTTGGGAAAAATTCAAAAACAATTTTTAGATTTAGTTGCAATTGGAACAATTTCAGATGTAGTAGAATTAACTCCGGAAAATCGCTATTTTGTTTTAGAGGGTTTGAAAATTATTCGTAATCGAGAGCGTTTAGGTTTAAATGAAATTTTAAACCAATGCAAAATTGAAAGTAAAAATATTACTGATGAAACGATAGGTTTTCAAATTGCTCCGCGTATTAATTCTGCTGGTCGTTTGAATAATGCTGGATTTGTGGTTGAATTATTAACAACATTAAATGAATCTTTAGCTTCACGTTTAGCAGAAGAACTTGAGACTTTAAATCAAAAACGTAAGGAACTTTCTCAACATGCTTTTGAAGAAGCTTGGGAAAAGGTACATTATTCACAAGATAAAATTATTATAGCTGCTTCTTCAAAATGGCACGAGGGAATAATTGGAATTGTTGCCGCAAAAATTGCTGAAAAAAAGAATCGTCCAACAATTATTTTTCACATCAATCAAAAAACTAAAATTGCTAAAGGTTCAGCTCGAACTAGCGGTGAAATTAATCTTTATAATATACTAAATACTCATCGTGATATGTTATTGAGTTTTGGTGGACACGCTGGAGCAGCCGGAATGAGTATTAAAACTACAAAACTACAACAATTCCATGATGTTCTGCAAAAAAGCTTTTTAGAAAAAGATAAATTAAAAAATAAAATATTAATTAATACTCCGGCTAATTTAAGCGATTTTACGGAAAAATTATTTTTAGAATTAGAATCTTTACGACCTTTTGGTCCCGGAAATGAACAACCGGTATTTTCAATAAAAGATTTTACGATAGCTAATTCCTTTCGAATTGGGCAGGCAAAGGAACATTTAAAGCTAACATTGGCTAATAAAAAAGTAAAACTACCTACAATTGGTTTTAGATTCGGTTCAGATCAAAGGTACTTTACTTCGAATAATATTTCTGAAGTAGCCGTAATTTTAACTTTAAATAATTGGAAAAATAAATATCAGCTGCAATTACAGTTATTAGATTATATACCTGAAGTACCATTAATTTTTGATCAAAGAGAAAAACCACTGCAGTTAACTAAATGGCGAGATCAAAACGTAAGATTAATTTTTTTCTCAAAAAAAAATGCTAATATTTTTAGAGAAAGGTATAAGCAAGTTACAAGTTTGGCAACAGACAATTTAATAAATATATCAAAAGTAGCTTTGATTGATCAACCAAAAAACAAACGTATGTTTTACCGATTTTTTATGAATAATCCACAACTATCTCAGATTACCATATCTTTAATGGATCCCTTTAATTTAGCTATCACAGGTTTTCCGACTAGAAATGAATTTTCTAAATGTTATAAATTAATTTATCGACAGAAATGTCTTCCTTTAACTTTTAGAGGACTTAATTTAGGATTGAAGCCTGCAAAAATGAGAGTTATTCTTAATGTGTTTTTTGATTTGAAGTTTGTTACTATAAAAAAGGGCTTTTTGCTTATTAATAAAAAAGCTGAGTTTCATTCACTTCTAGATTCACCTGTTTATCAAAAATATCTTGATAAATATGAATTTCAGAATGAGTTTTTACTTTGTTCAAGTGCTGAACTAAAAACCAAAATTATGTCATATTACAAAAAAAATGAAGAGGTTTAAATTGGATTACGCAAAATATATTACATCAACACCAGATTTCCCGATTAAAGGAATTATTTTTCGTGACATTTCTCCATTATTAGCTAATGGTAAAGTGTTTAAATCAGCTGTTAAAGAATTAGCAAATTTTGGGCAAAAAGTGGGTGCTGAACTAATAGTTGGGCCTGAGGCTCGAGGTTTTATTATTGGAGCTGCAGTTGCAAATGAATTAACTATTGGCTTTCAACCGGCTCGACGAGAAGGTAAACTCCCTGGTGAAGTAATTTCAGAATCTTATGATTTGGAATATGGAAAAAATACTCTAGTTATGGAAAAAACTGCTATCAAAACAGATCAAAAGGTTCTTTTAGTTGATGATCTTTTAGCTACAGGTGGTACAATTAACGATACAAAGAACTTGATTACAAGATTAGGTGGTAAAGTTGTTGGTGCTGCTTTTATTGTTGAACTATTAAATTTAAAAGGACGGAAAAATATTGGGGATTTCCCTGTTCATTCATTAATTACATATTGATCAATGAGTAAGAAGCAAAAGAAGACTTTAGTTGAAAAATATTTAGATAAGCAAAAGATTTACTATCATCCTTGGCAATTTGAAACACACTTGAAGGGTGATGTTTATGAAATTGACCAAAATATTCCTCCCAAAATTTCTCAGCTAATTTTTAAAACATTAGTTTTAAAAGGAAAAAATACTGAACCATTTGTGGGAGTAGTGCCAATCAAATTTCGAATCAATGATAAAAAAATGAGTTTAGTTACCAAAAATAAGAAGGTTAGTTTGGTTCCTTTAAAGGATCTATTTAAAACTTCAGGATACTTACATGGTGAAAATACACCCATTGGAATTTATCAAAATAAACATTTTAAAATCTACTATGATCAGGTGATTGAAGAGTTTGATGAAGTTATCGTTTCAGCAGGAGAAATTGGTAAAATGATCCAAATTAATGCAAAAGAGTTAATAAAAATTACCAATGGTACCGTCGCTGATATTGCAGAAAGGAATGAAAATGTTTGATTCAAGAAGAGGTAGGTTTGCAACGTACGGTGTAATATCTCAATTACCAGGTGAAATAATTGACACATTTTGGATTATTATAGATCAAAATTTACAAGGTATTTTTAAGCTTGCAAAGGTTATTAATTTTAATTTAGTTAATAATAAAGGCTTATTGTCAATTGTCTATTCCCAGGAAAATTCACCATTTTCAGTTACATTTGATTTAAATACGCCTTTTCGTAAAAATTATCCCGAATTAATTTTGGCTTATGATGATGGAAATAGTCAAACTATTTTGTTACCAACTGAAGCACAGACTTAAACTAAATGATATATGTTGTTATGCTAATTAACAGTGCGTATTAATGAGTTTTATAAATATCAAATTTATATACATATACATATATAAATTACAAAATGATATTGTAAGCATTAAAACTATTATTAATTAGTAATCCAGGTATCAATTGATTCATTAATTTGATCTATTTTGACTTTCGATGATGTTGTTATATTAATATGATCGTTATTAATAATAAATAAATTGGTCATCTGTTGCCCTGTCAAAACCAATTGATTAACTGGAAAGACATTTAAACGTGTTCCGATAACTACTATATTTTTGGCTTGATTTACCCAATTTAACGCAATGTCGAAATCTTTGACGGGTTCGCCATAAAAAACAATGTCTGGACGAACCTTTTGATAATCTCCAGTTTTAACTGTCATATTTTGATAACTCGCTACTGATAATGATACTGACTCGCCGTTTTTATTAATAAATTTATCTAAGGTACCATGAATTTTTAATAAACTTTGTGGCATAACACCAGCTTTTTCTAGCAATGAATCAATATTTTGACTAATTAATTTAATATTAGGGTTCATGCATAATTTAGCTAACCATTTATGCGCTAAATTGGGTTTACTTGAAACCATTAAATATTTAGCAATAAAATCATGTTGTAACCAATATTGATTTTGGTAGGCCTCTGTGCTTAATAATTCAGTTGTATCAAATTGTTTTTGTAAGCTTTTAAAATCACTAATTCCTGAAGAAGTTGATAAACCTGCACCTAAAATAAATACTGTTGGGTTGTGTAAAATTTTTTCTTCAAGTTGTTTTCTATTTGTCATTTTTCGCCCTTATTTTTGAATTCTTCTACTTTTTTTGTTTTTTTGCCTTTAAGTAAATATTAAGTTGAGATTAAAGCAGATAAATTTTGAAATATATTATTTTGATAGAAATTATTAATTTCATTTTAGCACTTCCTAAATCTTAAAAATCAAAAACTTTAGTTTTCATCATTTTTTAAAATTTTTTTCAATTTAATATTTTAATTATTCTATTAATTATTGTGCTAACAAGCCAGAAAGAAAGAGTCAAAATAATGAATCAGGAATGGATCAAACGATTACCAATAAAGAAAATAAATAAAGTCATTTCTGTATCGGGAGGAGATGTTAACAAAGCGTTTCGTATTGAAACAGATGATAAAAATTATTTTTTACTAGTCCAGCCTCATGCTTCATCTCATTTTTACGACGGAGAAATTGCAGGTTTAAAAACTTTTGCTGCAGTTAATATTCCGGCTCCGCGAGTTATTGCTAATGGGCAAATTTTAGGAGATGCCTACTTAATTTTAAATTTTCTTACAAGCGGACATGGTTCTCAGACCGATTTAGGATATTTAGTTGCAAAACTACATAAAAATTATAGTAAAAATAAAAAATTTGGTTTTACAACTAATTATCAAGGAAATGAAATGACTTTTGATAATACTTGGACATCTTCTTGGATAGAATTATTTGTCGAAAATCGTTTAGATCATTTAAAAGATTTAGCTTTGAAAAAAGATTTATGGCATGAAAATGAAATTATCCAGTATCAAAAAGTTAGAAAAATAATTGTTAATACTCTAAAACAGCATTCGAGTAAACCATCATTGTTGCATGGTGATTTATGGGGTGGTAATTATATGTTTACTTCTGATAGTAGGCCGGTATTAATTGATCCAGCCTGTTTTTACGGTGATCGAGAGTTTGATATAGGAATAACTACAGTTTTTGGTGGTTTTACAAGTGAATTTTATAATGCTTATCAGCAAATTTTTCCTTTAGACGAAGGGTATCAATTTAGAATTAATTTTTATCGTCTGTACTATTTGATGCTTCATTTAAATAAATTTGGAAATATATATGCTTCAAGTGTCCAAACTGTACTTGATAAAATTTTAAATAACGAATAATTTAGTAAAAGAGTTAGAAATTTTTGAATTTTCTAACTTTTTTTTTAAAAAAATAGGAATATTTTTTATTTATACTTTTCTAACCAATCAAAAAAATTAGTTAGAATATTTCTAATTTAGATGGATAAAAAAAAGCTGTCAATTTTTTTATAAAATTTAACTTTAATGATATTCATTATTAATAATTAAATGGTTATTAATGAATATTATTATTAAGCTTGACAAAACTAATGTTATTAGTTAATATACTAACACTATTAGAAGAGGTGATTATGAGAGTAAAAAAATATGACAAATTGTATCAATTAACTGTTTTTTCTTATGTTTTCCCGATAAGTTCCTATGTTTATGAAGAAAATAATTTTTTAACTGTAATTGATATTGGAGTAAAAGCATTTGTAAAAGAAATATTTAAATTGTCGCAAAAATTAAATAAAAAAGTAAAATTTATTGTTATAACACATCCGCATAATGATCATATTGGAGGAATTGAGGAATTTCAAAAGCAGTTTCCAGAAACCCAATTCTGTATTTCTAAAAGAGATGGAAGAATATTAGCTGGTGATTATACACTTGATGAAAATGAATCGCAAGAAAAAATTAGGGGTGGTTTAAAAGTTCGTAAAATAAATCTGCCTATAAAACATGTTTTTATAGGAGAAAAAATAGGGTCTTTAAAAGTTATTGATACTAAAGGACATACTCCTGGTTCAATTAGTTTATATTCAGATGATAGTCAGGTGCTGGTTGTGGGTGATGCAATTCAAACATTTAGGGGGATAGCAATAGCAGGTGATGTTAGAAAACTTTTCCCTTTTCCAGGGCTTGCAACTTGGTCTAGAGAGAATTCGATTTTAAGCGCTGAAAAATTATTAAAATTGAATGTTCATTATCTAGGAACAGGTCATGGTAATGTTGTAGAATATCCAAATGAAAAAATTTTAAAATCCATCAACCGTTTAAGAAATAAAATAAAAAAATGAAAGAAAAAATTAATAATAAACGTATTATTCAAGCTGTTATAAGTTGTTCAGAGAAGAAAGATTTGTATCACATAACATTACATGATGTTGCAAATGAATTAAGAATTAAAACTCCTTCTCTATATAATTATATAAGCGGAATAGAAGATATGTATTTAAAAGTCGGACTTTATGGATTATATATTTTAATCAACAAACTTATTATGTCTTCTGTCGGATTATCCGGTAGAAATGCTTTGTTTTCAATTACAGAAGCTTACTATTTATTTGCAATAGAAAATCCTGTTTTAATCGATGCAATAGAAAATCCATTTATCAGTAATAATAAGACATTGAGCGATGAAAAAAGGAAAATTGTAGATTTAATTTCAACAATTTTAAATAGTTATGAATATGAAGAAGAAAAAAAAATTCATATAATTAGAGTTATTCGCAGTTATTTATATGGATTTACTAAGTTACAAGCTGGTTCATTACATCAAATTAATGTAGATTTTAAAAAAAGTTTTACATTAGGAGTCAACGCAATTTTTGATGGATTTGAATTGGTATAAGAATATAGCAAAAATTAAGTTAACCAATAAATATAATTTTAACTTTTGTTAATACCTATTTTCTTATTTTAAAATTTACATCTTTTTACATCAAAGCCATAATTTTCAGGGTACCAGTTGAGATTCTGGCTACAATAATATAATTAAAAGTCTTTAAAGATATGCATTTTTAAAACGTATTTTTTTGATTTTAATTCCATTTTAGCTACAGCTTTAATTACATCGCTTTTTTTGTCAGAGCTAGATTTTGATTTTTTCGAGAATGGATTGAAGTCGGCGAGTAAAACAATAATAGTTAATTTTAATAATGATAAATGGTCGGGAGATATTACCCAATAAGTCTGCTAAAAGATTATGGAGTCATAAAAAGCAATTGCATATCGCAATGACTATGAAAGCCTTCTTTTTTTCTTAACAGGGAGGCTTTTTTCTTTTCTTTAAATATTAATCAAATGAATTACTATTTTTCCAATTTATTTGAAAGAAAAAAGACGCTATTTAGCGCCTAAAAGTTAGGATACGCCTAACTCTTTTTTTAGTCCTTTTGTAAGAATTTGACTAAAATTAACTTTTTTTTCTACTCCTAAATCATTCAGATAGTTAGGAATGTTGACGGTTTTCTTTATTAATTTATAGTTTTCACGGGCTCTTACAAAATCAGTATCAACATCAATAGCTGTTAAAATGTCACCCTTTTTTACAGTTATTTCAGATGGATCGCTTGCGGGTTTAATCTCTTGATGTTCGTCCTCTTTGTATAATAAGTAACCTTCTAAGGCATCTTTTGCCATATATAAAGCATCTCGGAGATTGTCTCCGGAGGTTGATGCCTCGGGTTCAAAATCTGGAAACGTAATTGAATATAATCCATTTTGTTCTTCACGTAAAACCGCACAATAAGTATACTGCATAATATCACTCCTTTGACAAAGTTTTGAAGCGTTGTAGCTCCTACCCTTAATAGTAGCTATTATACTACGTATCCAACTGCGTATCAGCCTTAAAAAAATTCAATTGAACGATAGCTTTTTTTACTGGCTTTTTTAAGAAAGGTGGCATTGGAAATGTAAATTACAGAATCTAAAAATATAAAATTAACAGCAAAGCAGCGTAAACTCACTTGAATATATAAATGCGGAAACGTAATGAAAGCAGCAAATTAAAAAAGCGCGGATGTATTTATTCAAGTAACCCCAACGTTTATGCGACAATACCCCGATTATACAGATCAAGCTGGTAAGATTACAATAAATTATAAAAAGGGTTTGGGAATTAATGTAGTTGACGAATATGGTAATCCAATTATCAGAATCAACATAAATTTTAAAGTAGTAACATAATGAAAATAAGATTTGGTCATTAACGTTTTAGGAAGTCTTTACTACAAGATTAGCAACTTTAAACATACCTTGTGCTTTTTATATTATACAAAGGGCAGCGGGTATCAACCTTAAAAATATTTAACCTAGTTGCAATGTAGTATTGAAGAGATTTTCAATATATAACAAATAGAGCAAATGCCACAACACAAACTCCAGAGGAGTTGGCTCATTAATAAGAGATTAAGAAATCGTTCTATAAATTCTTCAAAGTTTTAGATAAGACGGTTTTTTATCTACTTTTGTAATCTAAAATTGCTACAATAAGTAGACTAAATTAAATTAGCAGAGTTAATACTTGGAACATGTGTTAGAATGCTGTTTTTCTAATAGATTTAGATTCATATAACCACTACTTTTCGAATTTTACAGTCACTGCGCTTAAAACTTTTTACTCATTTAATTTAACAAATATTTAGAATTTAAAAGGAAGCACTATGGCATGATAAAGAAGCTCCTTTTTCATAGTATAATTGAATTAGGTATTTATTGAGAAAGGATTTTTATGAATGCAATAATTTTCCATGGATCGTCGCCTCATTCAACTGTTCAGTCTTTTTGGTATCAGAATGTAGCAAATGAATTGAATCTGTTGAACATCGAAACGGTTATACCCCAGTTACCACGATTAGATCAAGATTCTTTATCTGAAACCCTTGGTCAAATTAAAGAAATGAATTTAACGATTAATGAAGATACAATTCTAATTGGTCATTCTGCAGGTACAAATATTATTTTTTCAATTTTGGAAGATCTTGCAACTCCAGTTAAAGCTGTATTTTTAATTGCTGGTTATTGTACACCAAACGGTATGCAACATACTACTTTAAGAGAAAACTATGATTGGCAAACAATTAAATCCCATGCGCAAGACTTCTATATGTTAAATTCCTTTAATGATCCATTCAATTGTAATGAAACACAAGGGAAACTTTTGTTTGATAAATTGGGTGGAACTTTAATTTTAAAAAATGAAGGGCACTTTACCAAAAAAGATCAGCCTTTGTTAATGGCATTGCTAAAACAATATACATAATCTTTATTGCAATAAATCAGAAAATATGTGAAAGTGAAGATTATAGAGATATGTAATAAAAGTAATCATTCGTCAGAGGTAAACTAGTAGAAAAAATAGATTTCAAAAGAGAGTATAAAGATTTATATTTACTTAATAGAAAATCTACATATATTGAAGTTTTTCAAATGAATTTTATTATGGATTAAGGTAAGGGAGAGCTAGGTTCTGATGAGTATCAAGAAGCGATGCAATTGTTATACTACATTTTATTTTTTGCCATTACTTCAGGTTTAATAATTTTAAAATTTTGTGTATGTTTAAAAATTTTTAACTCTTTTTCTGTAGAAATAATTTTATTATTTTAGTTAAAATTATTTTATTTTTTTATTAAAGATTTAAAAAAATCCAAAAATTAACCGATAAACTTAATAAATTTTTGAAAAAAACAATTCAATAGTTAAACTAGAATTCATTTTTGATGAATTAAGCGCTAAATAAAAAATTATCATTAACTATATTGATTTAAAAATTAATTTAATTAAAAAAAAAGGAATTGCAGATTTTGTGGAATGGGTTAAAAAATAAAGGGTGATTTATTTTAGCAATCATCGATTGAACTAATATTTTTAACTTAGATGATAAGGGTGCAATTTTACATTTAAAAAAAATTTAAAGAAGATGTCGCTAAGATCAAAAAATAAATATAAAAATGAAAAGAATTGATTATTTTTTATAAAATTAAAAACCTGCAAGAAAAGTCAATGGCACTGATATATTACGGTGAAAATGAAAAAAAGTTATAGGCATGTAGGAGTAAAAAGGCAGAAAATTAAAAAGGAACTCAGACATTTTAGAAAAGAACTGGTCAAATTAAAAAACAGATATAGCAGATCTTAATTTTTTAGAAAATAAATATTTAATAATCAATGCATAATTAACAAGAAATAATATAATTAAGCTATCCATGTTAACAAAAAATTATAGTTAATCTTTTATTTTAATTTATAAATTGTTTGAAGTTGGTACTCATCTAGTTGAAATTAGAATAAATGATTATTTTAGTGAAAGAGGTAAGCATTCTGTATCATTATTAAGATTAGGAAAACCTCTTGACAAAGGTAAATTTGTCAGAGATGGAAGTCATCGTCATTTAGGTTCAGTTGAAAAGAGCAATAAATACGTTACTACTATTAAATACGATGATTGTACAAAGATTTATAATACTTTTTATGCTAATACAAGAACTACCGATAAAGTAGATTTTTAATCCTTAATTTAAAAACGAAATGCAAGTTCAACTTTATAGTTCGTGATCTAGTTTAAGAAATAGTATTTACATTTGAGCACTCCAAAAAGTGCTTTTTTGTCTGTAAGTGATATTATCTTCTCTGTAGCAAAAATAGAACAAATGTTCTATAATTTATATAATAAAATTATATTTAATTAGAGAGGTAAGAACAATAAGTTCAAATGATCTAAATAAAATAATAAAGATATTACATAAAAAACTTGGCTTTTATGGATATTTAGAAGGTGCTAATAGAGCTAATTTTATTGCAGGAATTCTTTTAGCACTTAGAAATAATCCAGAAATCATAAAAAAATAAATGGATCAGTTGAATCAGGGATTAAAGACGGTGATTTCATTTTTAAGCAAATTGAATATTTTTTGGATACACACACTTCTGAACAAACTAGAAATGTTCTTTTGAGTAAATTTAACTTTATAAAAGAAAATGTGATTCTTAATACAATTAATAAGGATCTTGGTGTAACTCCAATAAAATATTTTGCTAAATTGCTAAAAGAACAAGTTTTACCATATTTTGATATTTTAGGTAACTTTTATGGTACTGCCATTAATTACGGAAGAAACGAGATCAATAATCCGCTCAGAATTTTTTTAACTCCGCAAAACTTGACGTCTCTGATGGCTGATTTAATAGATATTAAACCCGAAGATTATGTACTTGATCCCTGCTGTGGTTCAGGCAGTTTTTTGATTTCGGCATTAAATAAAATGCTGAGTCTAACTTTCTCTGAGGAAAAAATCAAAGATATCAAACAAAATCATATTTATGGTGTTGAGATTCAAGATAAGTTATTTACTTTGGCAATTTCGAATATGCTTTTAAGAGGAGCAGGTAAAAGTAACGTCCAATTATCAAACATCTTTGATATTGATGGCGAAAAGATGAAAAAATTGGGCATAAATAAGGTTCTTTTAAATCCGCCCTACAGTCGGCAGGACAGTCGCAACCCAGAAATTGAGTGAGCTAAGTTTTATTCGAAAAGCACTTTCGATGATTAATGTTGGTGGTAAGCTTGCTGCCATTGTTCCCCAAACAACTCTTACAGGAAAAAATAACTATGATCAGAAGATTAAGAAGGAAATTTTAAAGAGTAATACTCTCGAAGCAGTCATTACTATGAATCCAAAAATTTTTCCGGGTGTAGGAACGAGAACTGCGATCGCAATATTTACGGCAGGAGTACCACATGCTATAGATAAATTAACTTCTTTTGTTGAATTTAGTGATGATGGGTATTCAGATCGCAGATCAATTGATAGTTTTCCGGATGTAACGGCGAAAAAGAAGAGGACAGCTTTAGTTACATACATTAAAACTGGAGTGCCAGATGCAAGTCTAAGTGCCTTTAAAACAAAAATAAAGCCAGAAGAAGATTGGCTTTATAATTTTTACTATTTTAATAAAAGTATTCCTGAACCAAAAGAGTTTACTAGAACTGTTCAAGACTATTTAACTTTTAAATTTGATCAGATTATTCATGGAAGAGGATATTTATTTGAAAAATCTGAATCTTAAAAACACAACAAAAATTGCTAAATGGCAGTTATTTAGCATTGGTAAAGTTCTTAATGTTACAAGACCTAAAATTACGAAATTGAAAAATCTGAATAAAAATAGAAATAATAACATATCACGCATAAGTGCTTCAATTTTAAATAATGGAATTCAAGACTTTTATAGTAATCCGCCTGCTAATAAAGGACCGGTTATTATTGTTAACACTGTTGCAAAACCTTTCTTTTTTTATGAAGCTTTTGATTTTCTTACTACAGGTGATATTGCACAAATTGAATCTGATTTTAAAATGAACGAAAGAATTGGTCTTTTTTTATCGTGTATTATGGATCATGCCATAACTTATTTAAATGGTGAAAAATCATTTAATTTTGGCTATTCTCTAACAATAAAACGAATTAAACACATTAAAATTCAATTACCTATAAATATAGAAAACTATATCGATTTTTCGTATATGGATAATTTTATTGGAGATTTGTTATCTGATTACAAGATGCCTCAAATTGAACCGGTAGGAGATAGCAAAATTTCATTATCGGCAGCCAAATGGAAAAGTTTTAAAATTGTAGATGTATTTGACGTTAAGACTGAGAACTTTATTTCTAGATCAGAACAAACAAAAGGATCGACTCCTTTTGTTTGTTCTTTTTCTACTAACAATGGAATAAAGGACTTTGTAGATGTTGAGCCTGATAAGAACAATATTTACAAAAATTTTGTTAGTGTTAGCACTAAAGGTTTATTTGGCAAGTGCTTTTATCAAGAAGCACCAGCAGTAATTTCAAATGGAGTTGTAGCTTTAATTAATAAGCATCTTAATAAATACAATGGCATGTTTATTGCAACTGTTTTACGTAATTCAATTGAACAATCATTTTGGTATCGGAAAAGTATAAAAAGCAACTTAAGAACTCAACAAATTAATTTGCCGGTAGATTATTCTGGAAAAGTTGATTGGAATTTTATGGAAGAGTACATCCTATCGATTCCTAATTCAAATTTGATACAAAAAACTGGCAATCATTTTTTGAAAAATGATAATAAAATCGAACCTTAATGTAGCCCATTTGTAGCCCATTTGTAGCCCAACTAGATTAAAGTAATCTGAATTAAACAAAAGAGAATGTAGTAATTACAACATTCTCTTAATAAAACTGAATTAAATTTAACTAACTTAAGGAGAGTACAGGATTTGAACCTGCGCGCCGGTATTAGCCGGTTCGCCGGATTT
>CALYQJ010000020.1 GCA_945285405.1 uncultured Lactobacillaceae bacterium
AAAAAGGAATTGCTATTCCTCATGCGCAGGATGCCTCGATTAATACAGCTGCAATGTATGTGGTTCGTCTAGAAAACTCAATTAATTGGAAAACTTTTGATCAAAAACCAGTAGATACAGTAATCGCCTTTTTAATTCCAGAACATGGTAGTCAAAATCATTTAAAATATCTCTCGGAAGTATCCAAATTGTTAATGCATCAAAAGTTTGTTGATAATTTAAAATCAAAAACTAGTGTTAATGAAATTTATCAATTATTTACCAAATAGTTTTTACATATAATTTATAGGTCTTTAGTTTAAGCTAAATTTACTTTTAATATAACGTTTATTAACATATTTTAGCTTTTTTTATAGAACTTTTTAATTTTGAAAAGCAAATCTAAATTTTAGTATTGCTTTTTTTTTGTAAGCATGCTAAATTCTTCTCTATAAATTTTGTATTTGTTTAACATACTTCAATGTAATCAGTATGACCAAATGTAAGTGAATATGTTTAGATTTTTTGTGAACAATTCACCACATTTGGTTTTTTTAATTTTTAAAAATGAGGTGCTAATTTTATGGATTATCAAAAAACTGCACACCAGATTTTAAAAAATGTTGGTGGCAAAGAAAATGTGTCTGAATTGACTCATTGTTTTACACGACTGCGCTTTGTACTTAAGGATAAAAGTAAAGCAAATAAAGATGTAATTTCCAATATTGAAGGAGTAATTCAAGTTGTCGAAGCTAGTGGACAATTTCAAGTCGTTTTAGGTAACAAAGTAGATAAGGTTTATGAAGCCATAGCCCCCTTGATTGGTAAAGTCAACAATTCTTTAACTAATAGTAGTGAAAAAATGGGTTGGGGTACAAAAATTCTTAATGTAATTTCAGCTATTTTTACTCCAACTGTTCCTGCAATTGCAGCATCAGGAATGCTTAAAGGAATTTTAGCGGTAGCTGTTTTAATTGGAATGAATTATTTTCATGTAGATATAAAAACTAATAATACTTATATCATTTTGAATGCGGCTTCGGATGCATTATTTTATTTTATGCCAATTATCTTAGCTCGGGCGGCAGCTAAAGTTTTTAAAACTAATGAATATATTGCAATGATTATTGGAGCAACTCTTTGTTATCCAGCAATTGTTACTTTAATGACAGGTAAAACACCGGTTACTTTATTTGGAATAGGAATTACTAAAGCTAATTATACTTCTTCAGTAATTCCAATTATCATAGCTGTTTTTATTCTTTCTTATGTTGAACGTTTTATTGACAAAATTATGCCTGAAGTTTTGAAAATTATTATGGTACCAACTCTTTCGCTACTAGTTATGATACCAGCAACTTTAATTATTTTTGGACCAATTGGCAACTATTTAGGTGAATTCGTAAATTGGCTATATTATTATATTATGCACTTTAGCCCAATTCTTTTAGGGGCATTTATAGGTGGTATTTGGTGCATTTTGGTTATTTTTGGTGCACACCGAGCAATTATACCGATTGGAATTAATGATGTTGCAAAAACAGGGCATCAAAATTTATTAGCTTTTGCCGGCGCAGCTAATTTTTCTCAAGCTGGTGCAGTTTTTGGAGTATTTTTGAAAACTAAAAATAAAAACTTAAAAACAGTTGCAGCATCAGCTACGGTAACTGCTCTATTTGGGATTACTGAACCAGCAATTTATGGTGCTAATCTAAGATTAAAAAAGCCAATGATTTATGCGGTTATTAGTGGTGCTCTTGGTGGTGGCTTGATGGGCTGGGGAGGCTCATTGGGTAATGCTTTTGCTAATCAGGGAATTTTGACGATTCCCGTTTATGCAAGTGCTGGAACTAAGGCTTTTGTATGTTATCTTTTTGGGTGTGCCATTGCCTTTTTTGGAGCATGTGCCCTAACCATATTTTTTGGCTTTAAAGATTTACCAGCCGATGATAGTGGTGTAGCTCAAGCAATGGATATAACCGAGTCTACTACACAAGAAACTACTTTGGCTCCAAAATCAGCTGTTACCGATGAAATAAGTTTAGCCCAAAGTGATTTTCAAATTGGGTCACCACTTGCTGGCAATGTTATTCCGCTAAATGAAATTGATGATGATGTTTTTGCTTCTGGTTCTATGGGAAAAGGAGTTGCGATTAATCCTAGTCAGGGGATTGTCGTCGCTCCAGCTAAATGTAAGGTTAGTGTACTTTACCCAACAATGCATGCTATTGGTTTGATTTTGGATAATGGCGTAGAGATGTTAATTCATATTGGAATTAATACTGTAGAGTTAAAGGGGAAATATTTTGAAAAAAAGGTTTCTGTTAATGCCGAGTTACAAAAAGGTGATCCAATTATTACTTTTAATGCTGAAGCAATAAAAAAAGGTGGTTATGATCTAACGACTTCGATTATCATCACTAATTCTAATAAATATGCTGCAATCGGAGCAACTACTGTAGCTAATGTTGATTTAAATGATGATTTATTATTTATAAAAAAAGAAGAAGGGTAAATTTAATGAAAAAGTTTAATAAAAGTTTTCTATGGGGAGCTTCTTCTTCGGCTTTTCAAATTGAAGGTGCTTGGAATGAAGACGGCAAAGGTGAAAGCGTTGCAGATTTTAATTCTTTTAAACGGTCAAAAATACAAGCAGATTCTACGATAGCAAGCGATTTTTATCATCATTATCATGAAGATATAAAATTAATGCAGGAAATGGGGTTACAAGTATATCGATTTTCTATTTCCTGGAGTCGAATTATTCCTGATGGAGATGGAGAAATAAATCAAGCAGGTATTGACTTTTATAACCATGTAATCGATGATCTTTTAGCTGCTAATATTGTACCGTTTGTAACTTTGTATCATTTTGATTTACCGCTAGCTTTAGCTAAAAAATACAATGGTTGGGAAAATCGTGATTGTGTTGCTGCTTTTTGTCGCTATGCCGAAATATGTTTTAAGTGTTTTGGAGACCGGGTAAAATATTGGCAAGTAATTAATGAACAAAATTTAATGATTCGTGTTGATGAACGCATGAATATGTGGAATATACCTTTAGCAAAAAGAGAACAAGTACGAGCTCAAATGGATTATCATATGTTTTTAGCTAATGCTTTAGTGATCCTTAATGGCCGTCAATTAATTCCCGATGGAAAATTTGGCCCAGCAATTTCTTCAACAATGACTTATCCTGCTAGTAGTAAACCAGAAGATGTTTGGGCAGCTAAAATGAATGATAATTTCAAAACTAATTATGCTTTAGAAATGTATTGCTATGGTAAATATCCAGGTTATTATTTAAATTACTTAAAAAAAATTGGAGTTAAGTTAAATACTTTGCCAAATGATTCAGTAATTTTAGCTACTGCCAAACCAGATTTTATTGCCGTTAATTATTATCGGACTCTAATGGCTCAGTATTTACCAAGTGATGATAATCATTCTTTAGGTATGAGGCGTAATGACATTGATTTTGATTTGTATGGTTATTTTCAAATTGTGAATAACCCGCAACTCAAGGCTTCAGAGTATGGTGCACAAATTGATCCACTAGGTTTAAGGTTAGTTCTTAATGAATATTATCACCAATTTCGTCTACCATTAATTATTACTGAGAACGGTTTAGGTACTGCTGATAAAATTAATAACCAGGGAGAAATTAATGACCAATATCGTATTGACTATTTGCGGGACCATATTGCAGCCTGCTATAAGGCGATTGAAGATGGAGTTAATTTAGTTGGTTATTGCCCGTGGTCGGTATTAGATTTATTAAGTTCTCATCAAGGATTTAAAAAACGTTATGGTTTTATATATGTTAATCGTTCAGATTTTGATTTAAAGGATTTAAGAAGAATACCGAAAGCAAGCTTTTATTGGTATCAACAAGTGATTAAAAATCATGGGCTACAAGATTAAATGTTTTATTAAATAATAATTATATTAATTTTGTTTTTGCAAATTAAATAAGCAGTTATATAAACTGCTTATTTAATTTGATTACTATTTCCAATTATAGGAAGCTTTACGGCCTAATTCATCAATTTTATCAAAAAATTTAAGGGCATTAACAGAAGTAACAAAAGTTAAAGGACGACCATTTTCTGGGTCACAATAAGTTCTTCCTGCTTCAGGTTCATTCAGTTTTACGCTACTTTTAGTTTCTTCGGTGGTAATTATTTGTGGATAATTACAACTCAAAGTTGTCAATACATCCCATAAATAATATGTGGAATTTGTTTCAAAAGAATGAACTAAAGCATATCCTTGTCCAATTAAATCTAAAGCAGGATAGCGTCTCAAACTAGCCCAGTGCCATTTTAATTTTTGGGTTAAAGGAACTTGTTTTGTGCTATCTAAACCAACCATAACAATATTAATATTAGAATCCCAAACCGTTTTCACTGCTTCGGGATCCCAATAAGCATTCCATTCAGCGCTACCATTGTGATTTGGTTCATCAACGTTGCCAGATTCATGTAGTGCACCACCCATCCAATAAAGTTCAGCAATATTATCTGTAATTTGAGGTTTTACTCTAATTGCTCGAGCTAAATCTGTTAGTGGGCCAGTCATTACTAAGGTAACTTTATTTTTTGATTGCATTATTTTTTCAACTAAATCTAAATGAGCTGGTTGAGAAGTTAATGGTGATTTTAAGTTTTGTCTCTCATTTAAGATGGGTAAATCGTTAAAAGAAAAAGCTGTAAGTCGCCACTCTTTAGGAAATTGATGTACTGCTCGGGAATTTGAACGAGCAACACTGATTTGAGAATTTTTACCAAAAGCATCAATGATTTTGCGAGAAGCACTAACCGCTGGATCAACATAACCATCACCATCGATTACTCCTACACCTATTAGATTTATTTCTGGCATTTGTAATAAAAGTAGTAAGGAAATAAAATCATCAATATTACCGTCATGATTTAAATACACGTTTTTCATTTTTTCTCCAAATACAGTAATTAAGTAATAAATTATTTTTAGTATATACTTTTCATAATTATCAAATTGTCTTTTCTTATTTTAACTTGTTTATAATGATAATCATAGTATTACAAAATTTTTGATACAATATTATGTTTAGATTAAACTTCAATTGAAAATAATTCCTCATATTTGCGGTATAATTAGATTCAACTTCTTGTTGTAATTTTTGAGATTTAATAATGTAGTTGTTTTAATTAGAAATATTTAGGTAAAGATGCATTTTATGATATACAGCTAATAAAGAAATTATCAATTTTAATTAAATGAAAATAACTTTTATAGTAATTTGAACAATTAAGTAAAAACTAATTGATTTATAGCTATTGAAAACCTTAAAGATCATATACTTGAAATAGGTTTATGAATGAAAATCGAAGCCGCCTAACAGGTAAAGGCATTGGTTTTGTTTGCGCTATTTTAGATTTTTGAGATTAATCTTCATATAAATGTAAAAGTGGTTGATTAAAGTTAGAAGATTTTAATTAACAAACAGTTTATACATATTAAAAGTTAGGTTAAAAAAATATATACATTTCATCAACAAGAGACAAATGGAAGTATTTACAATTCTTAGTTTAAAAAAAATTAGTAAGGAGACACAATTATTGGTAATAAAACCACTTCAGATGAATCGTTTGAAAAATCAAATTAATATAAAAATAAAACCTCCACTTAATGCTGTTGGACAGTTAACCGGATATAATAAACCTCAATTTAATTCAAAAATTTTTCAAATTCCAGTAAATCTTATAGATGGCGCTTTTGAAATGGAAGATCCTTGTCCGCAAAAACGCCTATTTTTGAAATTGTCAGTTGGTTCTCAGAATTATTTTGGTAGTGTTCGCCATTTAACTTTACCAAATTTATCTAACTTAAGAGATTTAGGAGGATATCAAAGTAATTACGGAATAGTAAAATGGGGTTACTTATACCGTAGTGATGCTTTAAGTGATTTAAATCCTTGGGAAACACAGTTTTTAAAGACTTTACAAATTAATACGGTTATTGATCTCCGATCAGCTCCGGAAATTCGTCGAAATCCTGATGTTTCAGTTGGTGAAGAAAATCATGAAGAAATTGATCCAAAAGCTTTCATTGCGGCTCAAGCAAGTAAAATTCCTAATCCTAAAAATTATGATGAAAGGCGTGTAAGAGAATTAGAAAATATATCTCAAAGTCCCGGCGGTGAAGAAAAACTAATTCAAATGCAAAATCAAATGATTATTCAAATGCATGATATGGTTGCTTCTAAGTCATCTCAAGAGGCATATGGTAGATTTTTGCAAATGATAGTTGCTGCTTCTGGACCTGTACTTTTTCATTGTCAAGGTGGCAAAGATCGCACAGGGTGGGGTACCGCTTTACTTTTAGGATTGTTAGGAGTTGACCGGGATGTAATTATGCATGATTACCTTTTAACGAAAAAATATAATCAACATCGTAATGCAAAACGTCTGGCAACCTATAAAAAATATACAAATAATGAATTGGTTTTAAAATATTTATGTTCACTTCAATTAGCAAATTCTTCTTATCTTAATTCAGCATTAGATACTTTAATTAATATATCAGGATCTTTTGAAAAATATGCAGAGGATAAATTGAACTTCACTAATAGTGACCTTAAAAATTTAAGAAAAAAGTATTTAATATAATTACTTTTATTATTAATAGAATTTATGGATAAAACAAGTAATAAAAGCTTTTTTGTAAATTAAAAAGATAATTTAATATTATTTGTTTATAAATAATATTAAATTGAATTATTATATTTAATTAACACTGAAATGATAAATGTTTTATCATTTTTTTTTGACCATAAGTTAATTTTTTAATTGTGGTAACTAATCCTTAAAAAATATTTTTGATAAAATGATCGTATTTTTAATTTTTAAATGTTAGCATGAACGCAGGATAAATTTAAACAAATTCTAGTTGTAAGTAATAGTGATTTTATTTTTAATAGGTCTTTCTATATTGCTAGAATTGGGGGGATAGGCATTAATGTTTTTACGTAAATTAATTTCATTAAAGCATCAATTATTAAAATTAATAAGTAAAGCAGCAATAATAGAATTATTTTTTATTGTTTTTATTTTATTTATTTGTGAGCAACAGTCAAATGTAGTAAATGCGAGTAAAGTTATGTTTCCTAATATTGAACTGATAAAAAGCTCATCTGAAATCAATAATACTCCATCAAGTTTTAATCCACAGTTAGCTAATTTGTCTAATATTATTGGAACGCGATCAATGGGGAGGTCTTATAACGATATTCGAACTCAGTATGATACACCGGATCCTAGCGATTTGGAAAATATAAACAATTTTCGAGTAAAAACTAAACCCGAAAGTATTGATGAAATAAAAGCACGTTTAAAGGCGGGTGATGTTTACCAGCAAATTCAAGATATTTCTAATTTAGGAAAAACCGTATATGTTGATAGTCCTAATGAACTTTTAGCGGCGCTTTGGAATATTGAGGGAAATTATGAAGATTTAATTAATAGTCCAAATTTTAAAATTCCAAATGATTCGGTTCCAGTAACTGGTACGCCAATAACTCATATTGTCTTAACGAAAGATATTGTAATTACTCAAGGAAAAACCGTTAAAGATTATCAAGATTTTTCTGATTTTAATGGCCTTACACGAACGCATATTCCTAATAGGGGTATAGTTTTGGATGGTACTGACGCAACAGGAGTTAAGCACACTTTAGAAATTAATGGTGCTTATGAAAATGCGAGAATTAATCTTTGGTCGGATAATTATACTTCTACTTTTGTTATGAACAATATTAATCTGCGGGGAACTGATTGGTATGGTGTAGTTTCGGCATATTCTAGTCCAAATAAGCGAATTATATATCGTAATATTACATATCAAGGGTCTCAATTAGCGGCTTCTTATGCAAGTAATGTTACTTTTGCTGGTTATGATGATGTAAAAAGTGTCACATCTTATCAGCAACTCGCGCCAAAAATGAATACAGATGCTCAAGGGAACCCAATTAAAGATAGCAATGGAAGATTAATTTACACAGTTATTAAAGGTAATATTGCTTATGCTAATGGATTTGTACCTTCTAATGTTAGTGCCTCAGGAATTTATAACTCACAACAAATAATGGAATGTAACAATGTAACATTTGCTTATAATTGTTATTTTATTGGGAATACACCTAATGATGTTTGTTTATATTTAGGTTATAACAATGGTAATAAATCAGATATTAATGTGATGGATCGTGCTACCGTGAATTTGACTGCTTCTAATCAAGGTAGCCAGGAATTTTCGGAAACTTCGGTAATTTGTTTAAGAAATGGAAAGATGGAAATTCATCCTCATGCTATTGTTAATTTAAAGGCGTTAAGTTTTAAGACACCCGAAGGGAGTACTGACACAAGTGGTGGAAATAAACCAAATTCTTCTCATCGGCGAAATTTAATTCAGTTGGATCCTTCTTCAACAAGTGCCAATCCTCCAACAAGTTTTATTATTGATGATTATGCAACAGTAAACGCTCAAAAAGATGGTCCTTTAGATACTTCAGAAAAAGGTTTAGTCTATATATCTAGTGGAGCCTCTTTAACCGTAGGTAAATGGGCTAATTTAAAGATTACTTCAACAAATGCTGATAATGATGGTAAATTAGTCGGAGATAGTGCAACAGCAAAACCCATTTTATATATGGAAGATAAGGCTTTGGTAACTGTTGATCAACCAGGTACATTTGATTTAAGAGGTGATGGAGAGTTTACAAGTAATCGTTCTTTAATTCAGTTAGGTAATAACTCTACTTTTAAATTTGGCCGGTCCCGAATGGTTAATATAGAATATGATGGTCATCAAAGCAATACCAATTTAATTTCGATGTCTAGTGGAATAATGCAAGTTGAAAATATGGATGTTTATGCATGGAAACGAAATAATCCTAATTCTAATGTAGCTATTAATGATGATCCTTTTAACACGGGTTTAGAAGCCAGAGATTTTGAGTGGAATTCGGTGTTTAATTTTCTAGCTGATTATAATAGTTCAGGATTTATAGGATTAGATTTGAACGCGGTTTCGCTTTATCCTAGTACATTGGAAGATATGAAAAAAAATTATAACACCAATAACTTTCAGCGAGTTACATTTCGTTATATACCTACTGTTTATATTACTCAGTTTACTTCTCAGCCAGTTGATGATCCTTCAGACGTTAATTCTAGACAATTATTGGGTCGAGTGGTAACAGATGATATTAATCATCCAGATGGAGATTATTTAGGTTTAGCTGATGCGTATATTAGGATAAGTGGACACGTTACTAATAAATTTGCTAATGCAGATCAGCCAATAAATAATCCAATTGCTCCTGATCCTAATTGGGTGGATTTATCTGGAAGTGGTCTTGATATTAAGTCAAATTTTTCTGCAAAAACTGATAAAAATGGTTATTTTACGGTTAAAACAACAAAAGAAAATTCTTTCATGGCTAGTGATCCCGATGATTTATTAAATAAAAATAAAACAAGTAATGGTCGATTGCAGGCTTTTGCTTTTAAAGATGGTAATTATACTTATTCTAATACTGCTGTTTTGGATAAAGTTCCGCCACAGGCAAAAGCCGCTTCAATGCGTTATGCAGCAGTTGGGGCAACGGTACCAAGTTCTGATAATTTTATTGATAAAACTAGTTTAAGTGATTTCAATTCAGCAACAAAATCTAACGGGTTTACAAGCAAATATATTTATAAGTATGATGCACGAAATTTAGCCAATGACTCGACTTTTTGGGGGACAACTGGAATAAAAGATGTATATGTTAATGTAAGTGATCCTTCTGGAAATGTTACTACTGTGAAAAGTCAAGTAAATATTAAAGCTAATCCTATCTTTATTAAAGCTATAAAACAAAAAGCAATTGTCAAAGTACCTGAAGGATCTGATACTTGGACAAATGAAGAATGGAAGAGTTGGATTAAAGAAAATAACCCTAATGGAATATCAGTAGAACAAGTTAATCCTGATGGAAGTATTTCCGATTTAAGTGAACAAGTTACTAATAATGCGACTAAGCTGAAGTTGGGTGAAAATATGATTCAATATCAATTTCTACTTCCCGATGGAACTGCACTAAGTGAAACGGGAATTATTGAATTACGAACTGATACTTTAAAGTTACAACTACCATTAAACAATGATCATACAGGAACAGCTCCGATTAATTTTGGTAGATACGGTTCATATAATACGGGGTATCTTAGACCAAAAGAAACAATTAGTTATCCAATAAACGTTATTGATGATCGAGTGAATCAAACAAACGATTGGAAATTAGAATTAAAAGCCAATTTGTTTACCGATTCAAAAGGTAATTCAATTTCTTCAGAAAAAATTGGTTTAGGTCTATTAACTCCTGATAACACTTTTGCTAATTTATTTAGTGAGCAATTATTGTCTACTGCAACTGGTAATAAAACAATGGATTTATTAAATGGAAGTATGATTACAGAAAATCAAATTTTAACAATTAAAAGACCAGCTGTTGATAGTAAACTGAATGGTTTAGATTATACTTCAACTCTCACTTGGACTTTATTTGATACAACTCCTTAGATAAAATTATTTGATTAAATAAAATTCTTATTAACAAAAAGCACCTCAAAAAGTTAATTAAATTTTTAACCTTGGGTGCTTTTTATTTTAGAATTAATGGCATAATTCCGGTAATAAACGGTAAAAGAGAACAGATAAAAACTAAAATTAAACATAATTTTTGTAAAATGTTGAAATTTTTAAAATTACCCCAAAAACTGCCCGTTAATAAAACTACACTAAAAAAAATCAAGAAACCTTCTAAAACATAAATTGAGTGATGCAATATAATAAATCCTTTTAATAATATTATAATTTTATTTTTTTAAACAAAAATTTAAAACTATCTTTGGCTAAAAGTGGCACAAAATTTGAAAAAAGCTTCCTTCCCTTGAAGGTCAAGTTTAAACACTCCTGCATCTTTAAGTATTTGTGTAAAAACATTACCTAACTCTTGTTGGAGTTTTGGATCTACATTTTGTGGATTCCAAGTAGTTTTTTTTCTTAAATATTGTGCCCAAAGAAAATGTTTGGACGCAATTTGATTATCTTCATGTAAAAGAAATTTTTTAACTTCTTGTAACTCAGATAAAAGTCGTCCTGGTAAAATTGCTAACCCCATAACTTCGATTAAACCAATGTTTTCTTTTTTAATATGTTGTACGTTAGGATGTGGATGAAAGATTCCGTCAGGATATTTTTCACTAGTTTGATTATCTCTCAAAACAATTTCTAAAATATAATTGTTTCCTTGTCGATGAGCAATAGGTGTGATGGTATGTTTGCGTTCATGGTTCACAAAAGCTCGAACATTAACAGATTTATCACTATAATTGAGCCAAGACTTTCTAATTATATCAGCTACAGCAATTAGTTGTTCAGGAATTGGGCTAATTAATCGGATTAAGCTCATTGGCCATTTGACAATTCCAGCTTTTACTTTAGGAAAATTGTTTATTTTTAAATTATAAATAATTGGAGCTTTAAACATGGGAAATTCATGCTTGCCTCCTTGATAATGTTCATGATCGAGCATTGAACCACCAACTATTGGAATGTCGGCATTAGATCCGACAAAGTAATCGGGAAATAATTGAGTAATTTCAATTAAATTTTCAAAAGTTTTTCGAGATATATTCATTGGTTCATGAACTTGATCAATAAAAATAGCATGTTCTGGAAAGTAAACATACGGCGAATATTGAAATCCCCAAACCTTATTTCCTAATTTAAAACGAATTAAGCGATGATTACTTCGTGCTGGGTAATCTTCTCTTCCTTGATAACCTTCATTTTCGAAACATAATTTACACTGTGGATACTGATTTTCTGAATGCCTTTTCAGCATTTTTGCTATTTTTTTCGGGTCTTTTTCTGGTTTAGCTAGATTAATCGTAATTTCTAAATCACCAAAAGAAGAATGGGCCCAAAAATGTTGATTTTTAGCGATAGATCGGGTTTGAATGTAATTATTAGCGCAATTTAAATGATAAAACCAATTAGTTGCATTTTGTGGATTTAATTGATATTTTTTCCAGAATATCTGATTAGTTTTACTTGGTGATGGAGTTGAAAGATCCATTAATTGTGCTGCTAAAATTTGAATTTGCGAAGAATCGTTAGTTATTTTTTTATTTTGTTGAGCTATTTTTATTAGTAATTCAAGATTATCTAAATGATTATCGCTACCCAAAATAGTGCTTGCAGATTCACCGACAAGCGCTAAAACACGATTAGTTAAATAATTTTTATCTAGATCATTAAAATCTGGATTTAGACTTATGCAGTATTTAACATGACTTTCTACTATATTCATTATATCGTCACTTTTAGTTCTCTTGGTCCATTCGTGGTTTTCGCTAAGTAAAATTTAGCAGGATAACCTATTTTTTTATTGTATACGGTTTGGACTTGTTTGATAAAGGTAGGTACAATGTTTTCTTCAACAAGTGCAATTGCACATCCACCGAAACCGGCACCTATCATTCGAGAACCTAGGACGCCAGGAATTTTTAAAGCAGTTTGAACTAATGTATCTAATTCTTTCCCAGTAACTTCGTAGTCATAGGCTAATGAAATACCTGAAGCTGAAATTAAATGTCCAAATTTCTTTAATTTACGAGCTTTAAGGGCTTTTGCAGCTAAAATAGTTCTCTGATTTTCAAAAACAGCATGACGAGCTCGTTTAATTAATATTGAATCACCAATTAAATAAGTATATTCATCAAATTGATCTTTTGTTAAATCTCCAAGACTATTAATTGATAATTCTTTTTGAAGCTTATGTAAAGCAATGTTACATTCTTTTCGGCGCTCATTATATTTTGAATCGATTAAGGTACGAGGTTTGTCTGTATTCATAATAACAATAACGTTATTTTCAAGTTCAAGAGGAAAATATTCATATTGCATATTATTGGTGTTTAACAGAATTGCTTGATTTTGTTTTCCCATACCAATTGCAAATTGATCCATTATGCCGGTTTTGAGCCCCAAGTAATTATTTTCTACACGTTGTCCGGCTAGAATTAAATCTTTCTTTTCAATTGAAAGCTTGTATGCATTTTTTAAAATAGTACCAAATAAAAGCTCTAATGCGGCAGAGCTAGATAATCCTGCTGCTGGCGGTAAATTACCAGCAAGATAAATATTTAATCCGAATTTTAATTCTAAACTTTTCGGAATTATTTCTTGGGCCATTCCGCAAAAATAATCACTCCAATTTTTTTGTTTGGAGCGATTTAGTTCATTACGTGATAAATTGATTAGTGGTTCATCCTGATAATTAGCTGAATAAAGATGAAAATTGGTGTCACTACTTGGACCTACGGCAGCATATATCCCTAATGTAATTGCACATGGAAAAACAGCTCCGCCATTATAATCCGTATGTTCGCCAATTAAATTAATCCTTCCAGGAGAAAAAAAATAATGTTGAGGCTTTTGCTGAAACTTAGTCTGATAGCCTAAAGTCACCTTCTCAATTAACTCTTTTGTCATCTTTTAGCTTCCTTTAAGTTGATTTATCCTATTTCATTGTACCTAAAGAAAGATTAATGTTAAGTTTTATTAATTAAAAATTAAAAATACTTATTTAGAAGATTGATGAAATCTTGAAATAAAAAATAGGACTAATGGTAAAATTACATAGCCAATTATCATGGCAGTTATAGCGAAAATATTTGGTTGAATTTGACCAGTTGAAGTAGTAACTGTGAATTGACCAATCCAATTAAATTTAATTAAAAGGATACCTGTTAAAATAAATCCTAAAATGGGAAAAATGACATCAGTAATAAAATTTTTGGGAGCATCAGTTAAAATTGGTTCTTGATTTTTGCCATAGTAAAATACAATAACCGCTGCTGGTACAACTAAAAATTGAATAAATCGAGAAATTGAGCTTAAAACAATAATATTAGTCATATTATAGTTAAAAGCCATTGGTAAAATAATTGCGATAGCAAACGTTATGAGAAAATCTCGTAAAGGGAAGTCTTTTGATGTACGGTGATTAAACCATTGAGGAATTTGTTTTTCTTTGGCTATTGATTCAAGAATTCTGGGTGTACTAAATGAAGCCGCTACATTAATTCCTAACATTGAGATTAATGCGCCATATAAAATAATATTTTGAATTAACGGTTGTTTAAATACGGCAACTAAAGCTACAACTTGTTTAGTTTTAACCAATGCTTGGGGATTAACCATCATTGTAATCACAATAACGCCAATATAAATTATGCCGATTATACCAATCGCTATAGGAATCGCTAAGGGTAAATTTTTTTCAGGTTTTTCCATATCATCAGATCCGCTAGCGACGCTTTCAAATCCGGTAAAAGCATAAAAAGCAGCAATTGTTGCCATTACAAATAAAGAAACATTCATTGGTTTAATTAAAGGTTGTCCTGCAGCATTGGTTAATTGATTAATTTCAGAGAAGTGATTTATTCCCGTTTTTAAGACAATAAATATTCCAGCAATAATAGTTGTGAGTAAAGCTAATAATTTGCCAATCGTTGATAAGTTATTAATAATTTCAAAAAGTTTTGGTCCAAAAAAATTAATTATTAATAGAATAATTAATAAAATTCCAAATCCTAAAGTAACTAGACCAAAATCGTTATTATTTCCGTGAAATATTGCAATTACAGTTTTAATCACAGCAGTTGCCATTACTCCCCAAGCGATGCATGCTGCAATAAATCGTGTAATGCCAATGTAAAAACCAATATTACGACCAAAAGCAGCTTTGGCATAAGCATAAGCGGCACCACCATGAGCAATATATTTTGCTGCCGCGGCAAAAGAAATTGCTAAAATGGCTGCAAAAATTGCAGCAACTAAATAAACTATGGGTGCTAAAGTCCCTGCGATAGCCACAACTGAGCCTGGTGAAAGAAAAATTCCTGAACCAATAATTGAATTGATGGTTAGTAAAATAATTGACCCAATTCCTAGTTTCTTTTTCAAATTTACTTCCTCGTTTTTGCTTTTTTAATTAAAGAACCAAAAATTTGTTGATTCATTTCGGGCACGCTAGTATGTAACATTTCAGGATGCCATTGAATTCCGATTAAGTAAGGATAGTCATTAGCTTCAATACCTTCAATTACTCCATCTCCAGCTCGTGCTGTTACTGTAAAGTTTGGAGCTACTTGTTTAATTATTTGATGATGAAACGAATTTACTAGAAATTTAGATTTATGAAAAATTGCAGCAAGTTTACTATGAGGTTCAATTTTAATAGTATGGGTCACTTGTGTCGGATTATCACCTTGGTAATGCCGGTAGGTTATTTTCTGGCGATAGCTTAAATCTTGATAAAGCGTACCGCCATAAAATGTATTAATAATTTGAATACCACGACAAATTCCTAGAATAGGTATTTTTTTCTTAACTGCTAATTTTATTAAGGCAAATTCAAATTCATCGCGTATAGACATTGTTGCTTCTAATTTGTCTAATGGCTCTTCATGATAATTGTGTGGATCTACATCATAGCCACCTGTTAAAATTAAGCCATCAATTTGTTCAATTTGTTGTTGAATAACTTCACTATTTTGGTTTATTGGAATAATGAAAGGCACACCACCGTTTTTTAGAACTGAAATCACATAATCTTCATTAACATAAGCTCTTTGATACCCAGCAAAGGAACCACTTTGATCTTTAAGAATATTTGCTGAGATGCCGATAATTGGTTTTTTCATTATAATAGCCCTCCGTTTTTATGTATAATATTAATAATAAATAAACTAAATATATTTTTACACTTTATTTAATCATAAACTTTTAAAAAAAAATATGTTTTCTTTTTTACAAAATTTATTAAATTTTTGACATGATTTTTGATTTTTTTTTGGTAGCTTTTAAAAAAAATGTTAACATTAAAGCAGCTTTTTTGTTAAAAGGAAGATAATTGTGCAAAGAATAGAACATCATTCTCCACGTAAACCTAAAGTTCATCGCTTTTTAAAAATTTTGTTATTAATCGTTGTAATTTTAGGTATTGGTGTTGGAGCTTATGCAGGTAAAATTTATCTAACCGCCCATTCTGCAATGAATAAGAGTTTTAGGGGAAATACCGACAAAAATGCCGATAAACGGATTAAAGATAAAGAAAACCTTAGTATTTTAATTCTTGGAGTTGATACGGGAGAAGAAGGCCGTATTGATCGAGGAAATTCTGATACAATAATTGTTGCTGCTTTAAATCCAAATCAAAAGAAAATGCAGATGGTCAGCATTCCTCGTGATACGGCTGCTCAAATTATTGGCCCCAAAAATTTTAAAATGACTAAAATTAATTCAGCTTATAATATTGGTGGCTCAACAATGGCAAAAAAAACTGTTTCTGAGTTATTGAATATACCAATTAATTATTATGTAACTTTAGATATGAAAGGATTAGAAAAAGTAGTTGATGCGGTAGGAGGAATTGATGTAAATGTACCATTTACTTTTACTAGTGAAGCTACTGGTGGTCAGACTTTTAATAAAGGGAAACGCCATTTGAATGGAAATATGGCTTTGGCTTATGCTCGAATGCGCCATGAAGATGCGGAAGGTGATTATGGTCGTCAAAAACGTCAGCAACAAGTGATTAAGGCAATCTTAAAAAAATCAATGTCTTTTAGTGGTTTTCAAAATTTTTCTAGTTTACTGGATTCACTATCTGATAGTTTAGTCACTGATATAAACTTTGATAACATGGTTGGATTATTTAATAACTATCGAGTAGTTATTAATAATGTTGAATCAGATACATTAAAAGGACAAACTGCGTGGATTCAAACAGCTGACTATAATTTTCCTTTATCTTTTCAAATTATTTCTCAAAAAGAATTACAACGATTGTCAGATAAATTACGAAGTACTTTAAATTTAGATTCAGAACCAATTAATAATGCTGAGACTAAAGAAAATGCTTTAAATCCCGATTTTAAATTTGGTGTTGATTATGATCAAAATTACTTAATAAAAAATCTAGATGAAGAAAACTAGCTTTAGTTGCCTATTTAGGGGACTATAGTAATAAAAAAGTGTTGAATATTTTGCTTCAACACTTTTTTTATATAATTTTTATTAACCTTCAGCTTTAGTTATCGAATTAAGCAGGTTTTGTAACTTAAATTTCTTTTTTAAAAACAGTGGATCTTCTATTGGTAAATGTAAATTAAAGTCAGTAAAAATTTGAATAAACAGCTCTCCAGAATTCAATTTAAAATCTAACAAGTGACCACCAGTTTTTTGATTTTCAGCTAAAAAATGTAAATGAAATCCTGGAGTTCCGGTACCTGCATAAAGATCAGGGCAAAAATAGCCAATTGCTGTACCGCTAATATCAGTTGTTAAATATTCTTTTTGTTTTGCAGCCGCATCAGTTAACGTTGGGTAAGGTGGCTTTTGCGCTGCAATAGCGCGTGTATGTATTTGGTCAAAAAGTCCAACTAAACGGACGGCAAAAAAGAGGTTTAAAGTCTTTATTTTTTGAGGTATCCGTTTTTTAAATGTAGCAAAGTCTAGGTTAGCTAAAGTGCCAATACTTTGATCATTTTGAAAATGAATGTTAGCAAAAGGGACTTTTTCATCAGAATTGACTAAACGAATTTTACCATTGGCAGCAAATTGATAGACTTTGCCTTTAATGATCATTAATTCTCCATCTAACCCACTTAAAGTTCCAATTCCGGTATCTCCATGTTCTAATAATTCACCAATACTTAAATTACCTTCAAAAAGTCCTGAAACTAATTGGGCTAAAGTTCCATGCTGATATAAAGTTTCTTTTTTTTTCATTTAGTGCTCCTAATTTTAATAGAATTGATCTAATAACATTGCTTTTCCAAGTTCTTCGTTATCACTATAATCTACAGGAACTTCGACGATAACTGGACCGTTTTGAGAAAAGGCTTTATCTAAAGTTTCATTAAGTTCGCTAGGGGTGTTAACCCGGAATCCTTTGGCTCCAAAACTTGGAGCATATTTTACAAAATCTACATGTCCAAAATTTATTCCAGCACTTCGATGATACTTCATTTCTTCTTGAAATTTAACCATATCATAAGTACCGTCGCACCAAATAATTACTATTAAATTGATTTTTAAACGGACAGCTGTTTCTAATTCCATTGAAGAAAATAAAAACCCCCCGTCACCGCATACAGCGACAATTTTTGTTTTGGGACGTAATAAACCAGCTGCTATTGCCCAAGGTAAAGCTACACCTAAGGTTTGCATACCGTTAGAAAATAATAAATGTCGTGGTTGATAACAACGAAAATGCCTCGCCATCCAGATATAATGACTACCTACATCAACTGTAACTGTCATTTCATCAGTAACGTGTTTTTGTAAACTTTGGATGATTGCTAAAGGATGACTATATTTATCATTCATCAGCGGAGGTACATCTCTTTTTTGTAATTTTTCTTGTAGTTGCATTAAGTATTTATTAGCTTGTGGTGCAACTTTATAACCACGTAGTAAAGGATTTAGAACCGTTAATGTTTGTTCAATATTACCGATTAATTCAATCTCTGGTTGATAATTGTGATCAATTTCTACGGGAATATCATCAATTACCATAATTTGTGCATCACGTTCAGCATTCCAGTTTCGGGGCTCATATTCGATAGCATCATAACCAATGGAAATTACTAAATCACTTTTTTTCAAGAGCATATCGCCAGGTTGATTTCTAAATAAACCTACTCGGCCAAAAAAGTTTGATTCTTGTTCATGTGAAATAATTCCTGCACCTTGAAAAGTTTCAACTACAGGTAATTCAGTTACTGCTAAAAGTTGACGAATAGCAGTGGTTACTTCTGGAGAGGAAGCACGCATTCCTAATAGTAGTACTGGTAATTTAGCTTCTTTAATTCTTCTAACTAAATAAGTTAAGTCTTCATGACTTGCCGGACCAAGTTTAGGCGTTTGTAATGGTTTAATTACATGAGAGGTAACGGTACTATCGACAACATCTTGAGGGATAGACACAAAACTGGCCCCTTGTTTACCAAATTGTGCTTTTCGAAATGCATTTGCGATTATTTCTGAAATGTTGTTAGGATCTTGAATTTCTGCTGCATATTTTGTAATTGGAGCAAAGAGCTCTACATTGTGCATACTTTGGTGCGTTAACCGCACTAGATCAGCACGTTGAACTTGACCAGAAATTGCAACAACTGGATCACCTTCAGCATTAGCAGTAACTAATCCAGTAGCTAAATTAGCTGCACCAGGACCACTAGTTGTTAAAACCACTCCGGGATTGCCAGTAATTCGTCCCACCGCAGCAGCCATAAAGGCTGCATTTTGTTCATGGCGAGTAATGATTAATTTTGGTTTTTTAGGATTTTTACTGTAAGTTAAAGTTTCAAAAACCCGATCAATTTTAGCTCCTGGAATTCCAAATACATAAGGAACATCAAGATTAGCTAAACTATCAACAACAACATCAGCACCATAACAAGGTTGAGTCATTTTTTCCTCCTTTAAATATTTTGAACTATTTTATCATTCTTCATTAAATTCAATTTTCTTTAAAAATTAAAAAATATTTAATATTTAAAATAATAACATTGTAGCATTCAAAAATGCCGTTATTTTAAAAAATCATTTTTTACAATTTTTAGTTAAAAAAATTAGTTATCATATCTACTGACTATAATAATTATTTTATAGTAATCATTGGTATATTTTTAATTTTATTAAATGATTTTTTTGTAAAAAATACCTTTGAATTACAAATAATAGAAATAAATTAGATCAATCATAAAATGGTGAATAATCTAACTTTATAATTAGAAGAGAAGATTCGAAGACCTTTGCATTTAGGGTACTTTTTAAAGTATCATCATTCTATATTTTATTATATAGGTTTATTGCTATAATTTAGATGTATTAATGAATATTTCCTTATTACATCATCTAAAATATATTTAATATTTTTTCTAGATATTGACAACTATTAATTATTTGATATACTATCCATGCCTAAATTCTAACTGGTATTGTTTTTTGCCAGGCTAGATTGGCGATTGTTTTAGTTAAAATATTATTTTTTGGTAAATCTTTCCTTTTCTTTTAATTACATTAAATCATAATTTTTAACTAAAGCGATCTTTAAAATATCAAGATAGTTATTACGTTGGCTAGCATTATTTATAAAAAATGTGCAATCTTTCGTTTAGTTTTTATCGTGGTTTTTACAATCAAGTAAACGAATTTAGGTATTATTGTGCATTTGGTTACCAGAGTTAACTCTAGTTTTGACCGAATTACATCGTCATTTTATATAATATAAATTAAAAATTATAATTAAGATAATATTATAAGATTATTTATATTATTCTTATAAAGAAAGGATATAAAAATGTATAGAATTTATACCAACAATGAGCAATTTAATTTCCAGGTTAATCGTTTCTTGGCAGATTATGATAATAATCCTGAGATGCATTCTTTAATTATTGATACAGTACAAAAAATTCATAACTTTGATGATTGGTTTGAAGCTTGGAGCAAATTAGCAATATCTGCAGAGAAAAACGCTTCTAAAACTCAAAAAAGTAATGATTATGGTTTAGCTTCAACTTATTATCGCATGGCAGACTTTTTTTTAAATGAAAAAGATGAACGAAAAGAAGCAATCTATGAAGGATATAAAAAAAATTTTTACAAAAGTGTAGATACTTCAAATTTAATTTTTGAAGATGTTAAATATAAAAATGGCTTTATGCCTGTTGCGCGTATAAATCATCCAAATGCTGATCGAACTTTAATCTTTCATGGTGGATTTGATTCATATTTAGAAGAACTTATTTCTTTAACTTTAAAGCGAGGCTTGTATAAAGAATTAACAAATTATAATTTTATTTTGTTTGAGGGACCAGGGCAAGGGCGTGCTCTGCGTTCGGGACTACCTTTAACGCCTAAATGGGAGGATCCCGTTGGCTATTTGATTGATTATTATAATTTAGAATCTGTTGATTTATTAGGGATGTCTTTAGGTGGTTATTTATCTTTACGTGCTGCAGCGAAGGAGCATCGGATTAGACGCGTAATTGCGTTTGATGTAATGTTCAATATACAAGATGCTTTAGTTATGAAATATCCCCAAGTGCTTGAAACAATAAACCATTTAGATGATTCAAAAGTTGCTAATGAATTTAACAATTTTTTGTTAAAAATATCTAAAAATAATGTTGATTTAGCCTTTAAACTTTATAGAGGTATGGATATTACTATGACTAAACAACCAATTGATTTTGTTAAACAAGCTTTAGAGTATACGTTAGAAGGGATAATGGATGAAGTAAGATCTGATACCCTACTAATTGGTTGTACAAAAGATTTATATGTCCCTGCTAATGTGGCCGCTAAAGAAGCAGCTCAATTAGTTAATGCACGCTCCTTGACTTTAAAGATTTTAACTGAAAAGACTGGTGGAGAAAGACATTGTCAAGCAGGGTATCCTGAAATAGCTATGCAAATTATTATTGAATTTTTAAGCCCTAATAATTTGATGACTAAATAAATCTAGTATGAGGACCTTATTTATTATGGATATAAATGATTTATTTAAATCAATTATGGCATTGAAAATTTTGTCCATTTTATAAGTCTCTTTCAATATTATTACTTGATTGATTAAAAGGATACTTTAAATGCTGATTTAATATTTATTAAATCTATTTAAATTAGTGCTAGTTAAGTAACAAACTTTATTAATGAAAATTTAATATTCAAGTATTATATTTCAAGAAATATTCCTCGTAAGAGGAATATTTTATTTGTTTAAATTCTATAGGTTAATAAATGTTTTCATAAAGTTATCAATCACTGTCACTGTCTTTAGATTTAATACTACATTTTGATGAGTTTGAAAATAAAAAAATTAGTGGTATCCGGAAGAGGATCAAAAATTTGAAAAGTTTATGAGGCATTTAATTATTACGTCAAGACTATAGTGAAGACTTTTTAAGAATTATGTTTTAACTTTGCAGATTACAAAATAAAGCAGAATTTGTAAAAACATTATTAACACTTTGTTTTCTTGCTCCAGTGAGTTTAAGAATTAATATTCTACTGATGAAATGTATTCAGCAATGTTGAATAATTGATTATTTAGAAATCGTTTAAAGCAATTTAGTGAATCGATTTTGTAATTAAATTCAATTATTTGTTAGTAATTTATTCGATTAATTAATTGTAAAGGATTTTTGCTTTTTGAAAGTGTATTTTTATCCTTGACTTTGTATTTTTAGTCTTTTATAATTTTATTTATTGAAGTTGGAGGTAGTTTCTTATGTTTATGAATTTAAAACGAAGCTTACAACTGAATAACCGTTATTACTATAGCTATTTTAGATAAGTTTGAATTCGTCAAGATGAATTCAAACGGAATTCAAGTTTGAATTTGTCTATGATGGCTTTAGTGTTTTGCTTTACGGTTAGCCACATAGTTTCTAAGTGGTTAGTCGTAATTAATAAATTTCTGAAATTAATTTTGAAGTACCCACTTAGAAATAAGTGGGTTTTTTTAATGAAATGATTTTATAACATTTGGAGGAAATAATATGAAATTCAAAAAATTAATTACAGGAATTAGTTTGGTCGGCTTATTAATGATGGGAGGTTGTAGTGATAAAAAAACTAGTAATGACTCTCAAATAAAACATATTGGTGTGCTTCAGGTTGTGCAGCATCCCTCACTGGATAAAGCTTACCGAGGTTTTAAAAAGGGACTTAAAAAAAGCGGTTATATTGAAGGAAAAAATTTAAAAATTGATTATCAAAATGCACAAAATAATCAAGATAATTTAAAAAGTATGAGTGAAAAGTTGGTCAATGATAAACCAGATTTAATTTTAGGAATTGCTACTCCGGCTGCACAAAGTGTAGCTAATGCTACTCAAAATATTCCGATTGTAGTTACTGCAGTAACTGATCTAAAAGCAGCAAAATTGGTTGATTCTAATGAAAAACCTGGTCGCAATGTTACTGGTAATACTGATATGGTTTCAATTAAACAACAAATTGCTTTACTTTTATCTATTGTTCCAAAAGCTAAAAAAATTGGGATTATGTATAATGCAGGAGAAGTTAATTCAAAGGTTCAGGCAGATTTAGCTATTAAGGAATTAAAAAAGGCTGGTATTACACCGGTGATTAAAACCGCTAATACAACTAATGACGTTCAGCAAGTAACTGAAGCTTTAGCTGGGAAAGTTCAAGGCATTTTTCTTCCTACGGATAATACTTTTGATTCTGCCGCTTCAGTTGTCGGTAAAGTGGTTAAAGAAAAGAAGATACCTTTAGTTGCAGGATCAGTAGATCAAGTTAAGGTTGGTGGTTTAGCTTCAATCGGGGTGGACTTTGAATTACTTGGTGAAGAAAGTGGAGAGATGGCTGCAAAGATTTTATCTGGTAAAGCTAAACCAGCAAATATGCCAGTTCAAAAGCCACATAAAGTTAAGTTAGTAGTCAATAAAGATATGGCAAAAGCCTTAGGCATTGATCCAAATTCAATTAAAGCACCTAAATAAACAAATTTGGCTAAAGTTTAGTTAAAGAAGATTAGTATCAATTAATAAAATTTTTAAGCAATTACTTAAATGTGAAATTAAATAAATCGAAATGTAACTGAGAATTATTTTATGTTATTATTCTTGACTTTGTTTTTTTGATATTTTATAATTTTTACATTAAAGTTGGAGGTAATTTTTAATGCTTAAGAGTTTAAAGATAGACTTACAACTGAATAATCGTTTTTACTTTAGCTACTTTAGATAATGTTTGAATTCATCTAGATGAATTCAAACGAAACTCAGGTTTGAATTTATCTATGATGGCTAAAGGATTTTAGATTACGATTGGCCACATAGGTTCTAAGTGGCTAATCGCAATTAATCATTTACAATAATTAATCTTGAGATACCCACTTAGAAATAGGTGGGTGTCTTTTTTTATATCATTTAGTACAAAAATGAAAGGTTAAGGAAATGAAAATAAAAAGGTTAATTGCAGGAATTAGTTTAGTTAGTTTATTAATGGCGGGAGGATGTAGTAGTAAAAAAACTAGCAAAGAAACTCAAGTAAAGCATGTTGGTGTTCTTCAAGTTGTCCAACATCCATCGTTGGATAAAGCTTATAAAGGATTTAAAGAAGGACTTAAAGATGGTGGTTATACTGAGGGAAAAAACTTAAAAATTGATTATCAAAACGCGCAAAACAGTCAAGATAATTTAAAAAGTATGAGTGAAAAATTAGTCAATGATAAATCAGATTTACTTTTGGGCATTGCTACACCGGCGGCTCAGAGTTTGGCTAATTCTACTAAAGATATTCCAATTGTTGTAACTGCAGTAACTGATTTAAAAGCGGCTAAATTGGTTAAATCAAATGATAACCCTGGTGGGAATATTACCGGAACTACTGATATGGTTTCAATTGATCAACAAATTGCACTTCTTTTATCTATTGTGCCTAAAGCGAAATCAATTGGAATAATGTATAACGCCGGAGAAGCTAATTCTAAGATCCAAGCCGATTTTGCGATTACAGCTTTGAAAAAAGCTGGAGTTAAAGCAGTAGTTAAAACCGCAAATACTACTAATGATGTTCAGCAAGTTACTGAAACATTAGCAAGATCAACGCAAGGAATATATGTACCTACTGATAATACATTTGCTTCTGCATCTGCGATAGTTGGTAAAGTAGTTAAGGAAAAGAAAATTCCTTTAGTTGCAGGTTCAACTGATCAAATTAAAAATGGCGGATTAGCTACTATAGGTATTGATTACGAATCTTTGGGAAAACAAACTGGAAAGATGGCGGCAAAAATTTTATCTGGTAAAGCTAAACCTAAAGAAATGGCAGTTCAAAAAGCTCATAACTTAAAATTAGTAGTTAATAAAGAAATGGCTAAAGCTATAGGGATTAATCCAAGTACAATTAAGGAACCTAAATAAATTATAGGAAGGTAGATTAAAAACATATTATGATAAATACTTTTTGGGAATTATTTCTTTCTGCTACTTCACAGGGACTTCTTTGGTCATTGATGGCAATTGGAGTTTATTTAACTTTTAGGATTTTAGATTTAGCTGATATGACTGCTGAAGGTAGCTTTCCATTGGGCGGAGCCATTGCAACCATGTGTTTAATTAAAGGAATTAATCCAATATTGGCAACATTAGCTGCTTTTGTTGGTGGTTTGATCGCGGGTTTTGTAACTGGAGTTTTAAATACAAAATTAAGAATTCCATCTCTTTTGGCTGGAATTATTACAATGACTGGCTTATATTCAATTACATCTCGCGTAATGCAAAATGCTGCCAATGTCTCTCTTTTAGGAAAAGATACTATCTTTACAATTGCTCAAAACTGGGGATTGTCACGGAATAATGCAGTTATTTTAATGGGAGTTATTGTTGTATTTATTGTAATTGCTTTATTGGTTATCTTTTTTCGAACTGAAATTGGTTTGGCGATGCGTGCCACAGGGGATAACATACAAATGAGTGCAGCAAATGGAATTAAAACTCAAGGAATGAAAATTTTGGGATATATGATTTCTAATGGTTGTATTGCCCTTTCAGGAGCATTATTGGCACAAAATAATGGCTTTGCAGATTTAAACTCTGGAGTAGGGACAATTGTTATTGGATTGGCTTCAATTATTATTGCTGAAGTTCTATTACGTAATTTATCAATTGGAGCTCGTCTTCTTACATTGGTTTTGGGTGCCATTATTTACCGTTTAATATTGGCTTTAGTTTTTCAAATGAATGTGGAGCCTTCTGATGCTAAATTAGCATCTGCTCTGGTTTTAGTTATTTGTCTAGCTTTACCTAATTTTCATTTACCTCATAATTTAAAAAAAGGAGATAAAAATGTCTCAAGTCTTAAAAATTAAAGATTTACACCAAACTTTTGAACAGGGTACGGTTAACGAAAATCGTGTTTTAAGGGGCATTAACCTAGAATTGGCTGCAGGTGATTTTGTTACCATTATTGGAAGTAATGGTGCCGGTAAATCAACTTTATTGAATAGTATCGCAGGAACTTTGCCAATTAAACAGGGAAAGATTATTTTAAATGGAAATGATATTACTAAATTGCCTGTAACACGAAGAGCAGAGAAAATCAGTCGCGTTTTTCAAGACCCCAAAATGGGTACGGCTGTAAGATTGACTGTAGAAGAAAACTTAGCATTAGCAATGAAAAGAGGACAAAAAAGAGGATTTCGAGCTGGAGTTAAGAAAAAAGATCGTGATTTCTTTAAATCCCAGTTGGCACAATTAAATTTAAATTTAGAAAATCGGCTTGAAACTGAAATCGGGTTGCTTTCTGGAGGTCAAAGACAAGCAATTACCCTTTTGATGGCAACTTTACAGCGTCCTGATCTAATTCTTTTAGATGAACATACGGCTGCTTTGGATCCTAAAACTTCAATTACCGTAATGCAATTAACTGAAAAGTTAATTAACGAACAAAACTTAACTGCTTTTATGGTTACTCACAATATGGAAGATGCTATTCGCTATGGTAATCGCTTGATTATGCTTCATCAGGGACGAGTAGCTTTAGATTTAACAGAAAAGGAAAAGAAAAGTTTAACTGTTACTAAGTTAATGGAAATGTTTCAAGAACAAGTTGGAGCTGAAGTTAAAGATGATGCAATGCTTTTGGCTTAAAGTAAATAATTTTGAATAACTTTTGTTTTGAATTATTAATTATCTTCACTTAATTTTTTTAGGCTTCTAATTTTAATTTTTAAATATGCTCAAATTTAAACTGCTTAGTATATTATTAGATAAGTTTAGTTTCCTAATACGTTATTAATAGCATTGTTTAAAATAGCCAATATTTGACATCGGTTAATTAGCAAATTAATTACTAATTTAAAGAAACGTCTAAAAAAAAGATAATTACTTAAAATTTGCACATTCGTGCAAAAATGTTTTGAATAATTTGTAAAAGCTTTGTTCTGTCGTGCTATCTCTATCTAATTGTATTCTGAACCTCTTTTTTCTAAACAAAAAGTTGATTATGTTTAAAGTAAATAAATGAATGAGGTACAGAAATGGAATTTTTATTAGATACAGTTCATCTTAGTGATATAGAAAAATATGATAAAGTTATTAATTTATCTGGCGTCACTTCTAATCCTTCAATTATTAAAAAAGAAGGAAAAATAGATTTTTTTAACCATTTACAAAAAATTAGAAAAATTTTGGGTAAACAACGTCCTTTACACGTTCAAGTAGTTGGTCAAACTACGGAAGCAATGATTGATGATGCACATTTAGTTTTAGAAAAAATTGATCCTAATGTTTATATTAAAATTCCAACTAATCAAGCTGGTTTAACCGCAATGAAAATTCTAAAAAAAGAAAATGTTAAAATTACGGCAACTGCAATTTATAGTGAGTTTCAAGGACGCCTAGCTATGGAGATTGGTGCTGATTATTTAGCACCATATTATAATCGTATGGTAAATTTAGGTTTAAATGCTCAAAAAATTTTAAATAACTTGGCTAATCAAATTGCTCGTGATAACTCGCAAACTAAAATTTTAGCGGCTAGTTTTCATACAGTGGAACAGGTAAATGAGGCATTTCAAGCAGGTTGTCAAGCTGCAACATTAGGAGCAGATATATTCCAAACAGCTCTAAATAATCCAGCAATTAAAGGTGCTATTAAGGATTTTACTAAAGATTGGGAAAGTATTTACGGGACTAATACCACAATTACTTCATTAAAGTAAATTA
>CALYQJ010000021.1 GCA_945285405.1 uncultured Lactobacillaceae bacterium
TTTACGCCGAGAGTAGTTGGTGCGTAAGTGCCTGCGAGGGTAGGAAGCTGCCACATTTTAATCCGGCTTAGCTCAGTTGGTAGAGCCCCTGACTGTTAATCAGGTTGTCGCCAGTTCGAGTCTGGCAGCCGGAGTTAGTCCAATCGTTTGATTGGATTTTCTTTTGAATCTTTCCTTGGCTTTAGCCAGGATTGATTTGACCCGTTGGTCAAGTGGTTAAGACACCGCCCTTTCACGGCGGTAACATGGGTTCAAATCCCGTACGGGTCATAAGCCGACTTAGCTCAGTTGGTAGAGCATCGGTATCGTAAACCGGCGGTCGGAGGTTCGAATCCTCTAGTCGGCATTTATTTTGATTCTTCGACCGCTTTTTGTTAGCGGGTATGGCGGAACTGGTAGACGCGCAGGATTAAGGATCCTGTGGAAGTAAAATTCCATGGAAGTTCGAGTCTTCTTGCCCGCATTTTAAAGACGTTAGACTTATCTAACGTCTTTTTTTGTTAAATTATTTATGATATTCGAATATAAGCAATAAAACTAAGAACCTGGCGAAAAGTTAAGCGTATTTAATAAACAGTAAAAAAACAATAAGATGTAATTTTTTAGAATAAGTGATAATATAAACATTATAAAACTAATAAAACAGTCTAAAAAGATAATAGATATTAACTATTTACAGTAATAGTTCAAAGCCAAATTAATTCTTATCTATTTACAAATATGACTAAATAGGAGATCTAAGAATGTTTATATTAAAAAAATTTAAAAAAGAAATATTTAGCTTTTTTAGTAAAATGCTTATTTTTCTTTTTATATTATGCTTTTTCGCAAAGAATGATAAAAATTTTTTAAATTACAGTATTGTAAAAGCAGATTCTAATTATAGTTTTATTAATTCAGATAAGAATGAGGATTTAAATTATAATTCTCTATTTTATTTACCAGCAAGTTTGTCACCTAAAAGTGTTTTAAGTACCGAATACAATGATCCTCGGACGCAATATGATACGCCTGACCCTAATTTGCCTTCTAATATTGAACGTTTTCGGGTTAAAACTAAACCTAAAACAGATGAAGAAATTAAAAATGATCTGACGGAAAATGATATTTATCAACAAATTCAAAATTATAAAATAGGTGAGACAGTTGAGGTTTCAACGCCTGATGAACTTTTAGTTGCACTATGGGGTAGACATGGTACGTATCAAGATAATCCTAATCCACCTAGCGATTCAAATGCACCTCAGTTTAATATTACGCATATTGTTTTAACCAAAGATATAGTTATTACTTACGGATTAACACGTAAAGGATATCAAAGTTTTACTGATTTAAATTGGAGTACATGGAGACATATACCCAACAGAAATATTGTTATTGATGGAACTGATCGTTTAGGTAATAAACATACTTTAGAAATTAACGGTAGAGCATTAGATACTCGAATAAGTATAGATTCTGATAATTATAAATCAAATTTTGTAATGAATAACATTAAACTTCAAGGTACTGATTATTATGGGGTGGTTTCTGCCTATACAAATGCGACCAAAAAAAAGATTATTTATCGTAATGTAAGCTACCAAGGGTCCCAATTAGCAGCGTCATATGCAACTAATATTACTTTTACAGGAAAAAACGATGTAAATATTAATTTAAGCTATCAACAGTTAGAACCAAAACCGATTACTGATAGCAATGGCAACGTGAGATACGATGTTCAATTAGGTCAGAAAGTTTATTCTATACTGCCATATCAAAGTGCATTACCAACCGCTTATTATGCACAACAAATTTTGGAATGTAGTAGTGTAACTTTTGCTTATAACACTGAATTTAATGGTTTTACCGCTAATGATATTGCTTTTAGTTTAGGGTACCTAAGTACTAATGTTTCAGATATTAATGTAATGGATCATGCTAAGATTAATATCACATCTTCTAATCAAGGTAGCTATCAAGAACTAGGTGAAACTGCTGCTATTTCTTTAAGAAATGGAAAAATGGAAATCCATCCTCATGCCACCTTAAATGTTAACGCCAATCAATATGTACCAAATCCAAATTTACCACAAGGCGATGTCTTTAATCAGGTTAATACTCTTTCTTCTAGGGATTTAATTCATTTATCACCCTCGATAAGCTCTTCTCCTACAAATTTACAAATAGATGACTTTGCAGTTGTTAATGCAAAGCAAACTGGAATTATTGATAATAGTTTAACTGTTTCTGGTGCTGTACATATCAGTAATAACTCTTCCATTAATATAGGAAAATGGGGCCAGTTACATATTATTTCACAAAATGCAGATTCAGTAATTAATGGAATTAAGTCTTATTCTTCAAAACCTGTACTATATATGGATGATAATGCTACTATTTCTGTTGATCAACCGGGGACTTTTGACTTGCAAGGTGATGGAGAGTATTCTGGATCTCGTTCGTTAATTAGGCTTGGTAATAATTCTAAGTTTCAATTTAATCGTGCACGATTGATTAATATTCAATATAATGGCAAACAAAAAAATACTAATTTAATTTCAATGTCTTCTGGTAATATGAAAGTTGAAAATATGAATATTTATGCTTGGAATTTCGGCAATTCTGAAGCAGCTGGGACAAATTCAGATCCATTATTTAATACGGCAGGATATGACTATTATTGGCCAACAATTTTTCATTTTGAAGCAAATTATGGTTATGGAGGATTTGTAGGAATTAGCAATCAAGCTTCATCACTTTTTCCTGAAGACCTTACTAGTCTTAAAGCAAATTACAATACTAATAAATTTCAAAGAGTTATGTTTCAGTATATTCCAACGGTTTATTTTGGAGACTTTGACAATAAACCTAACGATAATCCACTTGACCCCAATTCATATACTATCAAAGGGAAAATTTTGACAGATGATATGTCTAATCCAGATGGAAATTATATTCCTTTAAAAGATGCTTATGTTCGTTTAACGGGTCATGTTAAGAACACGAGATCTGCTAGTGAAGTTGGAAATGTAGATTTAGATCAACCTTTTAATAATACCATTTCTCCCAATCCTAGATGGTCTAATATTGATGTTTCTGGTATTGATTTAACTTCTAATTTTTCTGCTATTACAAACGATAATGGTGAATTTACAGTTTCATTACCTAAAGATTCGAATAGCGGAAAGCAAAAGACATTTATGGCTAGTGATTATACTGATTCTTTAAATACGAAACCTTTAGAAAATGGCAGAATTCAAGCTTTTGCTTTTAAAAATGGTAATTTTAATACTGCTAATTTTGAAGTAGAAGATAAAGTAGCCCCAACAGCAAAAGGAGTATCTTTACTTTATACTGTAGTAGGACGAGAAGCTTTAAATCCTAAATCATTTATTGATTTAACAACATTAAAAGATCTTTCGCCTTTAACCAATTCTAATGCTTATACAAAATTAGATGATTATAATTTTAGTTTTGCTCCTCAAAATGCAGCCGACAATCGAAGCTTTTGGGATACTCCAGGTGATAATAAAGCTGTATATATTAATGTTTCAGATCACGCTGGTAATACAGTTACTGTTAAAAGTAATGTTTCAATTTTAAATGATTCACTTTTTCTTCAAGTAAGGCGACCTAATGCAGTAATAGAACAACCAAGTGGATCGGATTCTTGGACTGATACTCAGTGGCAACAATGGATTAAAACTAATAATTTTAATGATGTACATGCTATGCAAATCAACAACGATGGGACATTAACTGAAATTACAAATCAAATTACAAACAGTTCTTCAAGACTATCCCTAGGCGAGAATGATATAAATTATCAAGTTACCAATGGATCTAAGACCGTATCTGCTAATGGGAAAATAACGGTTAAAACAAATCAATTAACTTTAAAATTGCCTACAAATACTTCTGGTAATATTATCCCAATTAATTTTGGCAACTATAATTCCTCAAAAAATGGTATTTTAGATCCCAAAGAAACATTATCCTATCCTGTGCAAGTTATTGACGATCGAATCAATCAATCAAACAGTTATAATGTTTCAGTTAAAGCTGATAAATTTACTCCCGAAGCTTCAACAATTGATTTAGGGTTTTTTGACAATAGTTCAAATTTATTTTCGAATTTAATTGATAATGATATTGTAATAATCTCAGGCAGAGAAAATAAAAATTTTGATATTATAACTGGCAGTGGTATGGAAACAAATAAAAAGTTAAAAATAAAAAAGCAAAATGTGGATAATCGTCTAACAGGTCATAAATTTGAAACTAAATTGACTTGGACTCTTACTGAAAATGTTCCCTAAAAGTCAAAACATTTTTTTAAAAACAAATAACTGATAAAAAAATGCTTTTAACTTTTACTAGAAAATTTAAAATTATATAAAAAAATTTTTAATTAATTGTAATTGATTGTTTTTTACACAATAGTGAATATTAAAAGAAATTGCACAAAATATATTTTATTTTATTGCTTTTAATTGAAAACCTGTTAAAATAAATAATGTATTTTCAAGAGGTAGTGGTTCGATAGTTTTTATACTTTCCCCACGTTACCTGTGATAGATGCAATTTTTTAGTGGAAGGAAAGTCAATGGAACACGGAACTGTAAAGTGGTTTAATCCTGAAAAGGGTTATGGGTTCTTGACAAGAGAAAATGGTGATGATGTATTTGTCCATTTTTCTTCTATTCAGGGTGAGGGTTTTAAAACTCTTTCTGAAGGTGAACCTGTTACTTTTGATATTGAGGATTCGCCACGCGGACCACAAGCTGTTAACGTAGTAAAAGGTTAATAAACTTGTTTTAAAAAGTGAACCTAAGTATAGGTTCACTTTTTTTGCTTTTTAAAAGTTTATTTATTTAATAGATTTTTCCGATAGAATGATTATAATTACATTCATGAAATTTGTTTTTTGTGGAGTAGAAAGTAATGGAAAAAGTTGATGATAATTTGAATTTAATGAAAATTCAAATTAGTGATTTTTATCAAAAATTAAACACTTCTGAAAAGGGTTTAAACTCTGAAGAAGTAAAAAAAAGACTAGAAACTTATGGATCAAATGTAATTACCCAAGAAAAACAAGGATCCAAAATAAAGGATTTTTTAAAGCACTTTACTAGCGTTATGGCTATATTGCTTTGGTTTAGTGGCTTCATTGCTATTTTAGCTCAAACACCTGAATTGGGAATTGCAATTTGGGCCGTTAATATCATTAATGGGTTATTTAGTTATTGGCAAGCTAGAGCTGCTAAAAAGGCAACTGATTCCTTAAAAAAAATGTTACCTAGTTATGCTCAGGTTATTAGAGACGGGAAAAAAATTCAAATTAATGCCGAAGATTTAGTGCCTGGTGATTTATTTCAGATAACAGCAGGGAATAATATTTTAGCTGATGCTCGTTTGATTAGCAATGATTCTCTGGAAGTAGATGAATCTGCTTTAACTGGTGAATCTAACTTGGTACATAAACAAGTTGAATATGGACACGGAATGGGTCGCTTTTCAGTAAAAAATGAAGTTTTTGCAGGTACTATTGCCTCTTCTGGTAGTGCATTAGCTGTAGCAACGAAAACTGGAATGAATACAGAATTAGGACATATTGCACAATTAACCCAAAAAAATCAAAAAATTACATCACCATTGGAAATTGAACTAAATCGGTTAACTAGACAAATTTCAATTATTGCAATTTTGATCGGGATATCTTTTTTTGTTTCAGCAATTTATTTTGTTCATTATCCTTTAGCTAAAGCATTCATTTTTGCACTAGGAATGATTGTAGCTTTTATTCCTGAAGGACTTCTTCCAACGGTTACTTTATCTTTAGCGCAAGGGGTTCAACGTATGGCAAAAAAGCATGCCTTAGTTAAATCTTTAAATAGCGTTGAAACATTAGGGGAAACTACGGTTATTGCTTCTGACAAAACCGGAACTTTGACTCAAAATCAAATGACAATTAATCATATTTGGTTACCGGATAAAATATACACTGTAACAGGTGAAGGTTATGTTAATAATGGCCAAATTCAATTTAATGGTTCACAAGTAGATCCTCATCAAGATCCTTCTTTAATGAAATTACTTGAAGTTATTGCATTAAATAATGATACTGAGATTAAATCAAGTGATAATGATAAACCTAAAATTATTGGAACTCCTACAGAAGCAGCTCATGAGATTTTAGTGGCTAAATCTGGTTTAGATAAACAAAAGATAATTCATGATTATCCACGAATTAAAGAATTAACTTTTGATTCCAATCGAAAAAGAATGACAACGATTCAGAAATTAGAGAATCAAAATGTTTTTGTTACAGTAAAAGGTGCTTTGTCCAGTGTAATAAGCAAATGTACAAAAATTTTTGAAAACGGTCAAATTAGAGAAATAACTGTTCAAGATAAAAAAAGAATTAATGAAGCTGATGATAGTTATGCTGCTAAAGGTTTACGTTCTTTAGCAATTGCATATAAAGTTGTACAAGGAGAACAAAATATACAAGATTATACAATCCCAAATACGGAACAAGATTTGATTTTTGTAGGTTTTACTGTAATGGCAGATCCTCCACGACCAGAAGTTTATGAAGCTGTAAAAAAGGCACACAAAGCTGGAATAAAAATTATAATGGTTACTGGTGATGGTGGATTAACTGCTAAATCTGTGGCTCAAAAAATTGGAATAGTTTCTGATAAAGCACGAATTATTACTGACTCTGATTTAGAAAAAATGTCTGATGATGAATTATCAGAAGTAGTTAAAGGTGAAGTCGTTTTTGCAAGAGTTGCTCCAGAGCAAAAATATCGAATTGTTAAAGCTAATCAGCATAATGGTGAAATTGTAGCTTCAACTGGTGATGGTGTTAATGATGCTCCTGCACTTAAGCAGGCTGATATCGGTGTTGCTATGGGGATGACTGGTACTGATGTTGCTAAAGATGCCGCTGATATGATTTTAACTGATGATAATTTTGCTTCAATTGTAACTGCTATTGAAGAAGGAAGAACGGTTTATAGTAATATTCAGAAATTTTTAATATATATCTTAAATAGTAATTTACCTGAGGCTGTACCTTCAGCATTATTCCTTTTTTCTCAAGGATTGATCCCTTTACCACTAACAGTTATGCAAATTTTGACTGTAGATTTAGGTACTGATATGTTACCTGCTTTAGGACTAGGTGCTGAACAAAGTGAACCTGGAATAATGAATCGACCACCAAGATCACGTAAAGCTCATTTATTAAATAAATCAATTCTTTGGAAATCTTTTGGTTGGTATGGACTTGTAGCATCTTTAGTTTCAACTGCTGCTTATTTCTTTATCAATTATTTACACGGGTGGCCAGGAGTCCCTTTAGCTAGTTCAGGAGCTAATTATCGAGAAGCGACTACGATGACTTTAGCTGCAATAGTTTTTTGTCAGATCGCAGCGGCAATTAATTGTCGTACCCAATTTATATCAGTTTTTAAAATCGGTATTTTTAGTAATCGTCATGTTTTAATTGGTATTTTATCCGAAGTAGTTATTCTTCTTTTATTAATATATGTGCCGTTTTTCCAAGGAGTATTTAATACAGGCCCTCTTAAACTAGTTAATTGGCTATTTTTAATTGCTATTCCAATTCCTTTGATATTAATTGATGAATTAAGGAAATGGATTATTCGACGTAAAAATGGCTTAAAATAATTTAATTAATATCGCCCAAGGGCGATATTTTTGTAAAGCTAGTGATGCTATAATTGTATTAATCTGTTTTTTGTGAGGAAATAATGTTATTGAAAAAAAAGTTTTATATTACAACGCCAATATATTATCCTAGTGGTAAATTACAACTTGGCAACACTTATACGACTGTTTTAGCAGATAGCCTAGCTAGGTTTCATCGTTTGCAAGGAGAAGATGTTTTTTTCTTAACTGGATCAGATGAACATGGGTTAAAAATTGAGCGTAAAGCTGCTGAAAATCATCAAAAGCCATTAGAATATTTGGATGAACAAATTGCTGGTTTTAAAAAAATATGGTCATTAATGGATATTTCATATGATAAGTTTATTCGAACAACTGATCCTTATCATGAAAAAATTGTTCAACATATTTTTCAACAATTGCAGAATCAAGGTGATATTTATAAGGGTGAATATCAAGGCTGGTATTCTGTTTCTGATGAAGAGTATTTCACTGAATCACAGTTAGCAGAAGTTTATCGTGATGAAAAAGGTAACGTTGTTGGTGGTAAGGCTCCCAGTGGTCATGAGGTTGAACTGGTTAAAGAAGAAACTTATTTCTTTAAAATGAGTAAGTATGCTGATTGGTTACTTCAATATTATCAAGAACATCCAAATTTTATTCAGCCTAGTTCGCGGATGAATGAAATGATTAACAATTTTATAAAACCTGGTTTAGAGGATTTAGCTGTAACAAGAACGAAAGTTGATTGGGGAATTAAAGTTCCGAATGATCCCAAACATGTAATTTATGTCTGGATTGATGCTTTGAGTAATTATATTACTGCTTTAGGTTATGATCCAAAATTAACTCAACAACCAGATAAATTTCAAAAATTTTGGCCAGCTGATATTCATTTAGTTGGCAAAGAAATAGTACGATTTCATACGATTTATTGGCCAATTATGCTTCATGCACTAGGATTACCTTTACCTCATGAAATTTTAGGGCATGGCTGGTTAATTATGAAAGATGGAAAAATGAGTAAGTCTAAAGGAAACGTAATTTACCCAGAAACTTTAATAGATCGTTATGGATTGGATTCAGTTCGTTACTATTTGTTAAAAATGATGCCTTTTGGTAACGATGGGGTGTTCACTCCCGAAGATTTTGTTTCTCGAATAAATTCTGATTTAGCAAATGATTTAGGTAATTTATTAAACCGTACTGTTTCCATGGTTAATTTATATCATAATGGAATTGTTCCTCAGCTTTCTAATTTGAATTCAGAAGATTCTTCACTTGAAAAAACAGCAATGCAAGCTATTACTGACTATAATAAAGCAATGAAAGATGCAAATCCTGGAGAAGCTTTAGATATTATTTGGCGTTTGGTACGTCGGACAAATAAATATATTGATGAAACTCAACCATGGATTAAAGCTAAAGATTTAAAATTAAAAAATGTTTTAGATGATGTTTTAGCTCACATTGTCGCTTCACTAAGAGAAGTTGCCGTTTTATTACAGCCAATAATGACTAAAACGCCAACAAAAATTTTTGAACAACTAGGGTTAGGTAAGTTAATTAATTTTGTTGATTTCAATTTTTATGATCTGCCAAAAAATGCGAAGGTTTCCAGGAATCCAAGTCCAATTTTTCCTAGAATTGACGTAAAAAATGAAGTTGAGTTTGTAAAAAAATTAGTAAGTAAAAATAGTAAAACTAAGGGTAGAGCTCAAATGGAAGAAAGTAAAAAGTCAGAGCAAAATTTGATTGACTTCAGTGATTTTTCAAAAGTTAAATTATGTGTCGCTGAAATAAAATCAGCAGAATTTTTAGAGAATTCGAAAAAATTGATTAAATTTATTGTAAATGATGGACATAATCAACATCGACAAATTCTTAGTGGCATTCGCAAGTGGTATCCTGAACCTGAAAAACTTTTAGGCAAAAAGGTGATTATTGTCACTAATCTCGCTCCTAAAAAAATGGCGGGAACAGTTAGTGAAGGAATGATATTGGCGGGAGAAAATACAAATGGTGATGTAACTTTAACTATTCTTCCCGATAAATTAGAACCAGGAGCTCAAATTAGTTAATGAGTAAAATCGATCCAAATTTACGCTTACCACCAAATAATCATAATTATCAAATTTTTAATTCTCATTGTCATTTAAATGATGAAAAAGAATATGAACATGCTTTTGACTTAATTAAAGAAGGGCAAAAATTTAATGTTACCGATTTTATAATTATTGGTTCAAATCAAATTTTTAATGATCGAGCAGTTCAACTTAGTCAAAACAATAAACATTGTTACTGCGCTGTAGGTTGGCATCCAGAATATTGGTCACAGTACCAAAATATAAAATTGCTTAATTATTTAGAACAACCCAATTTAGTGTCACTGGTTGGAGAAATTGGTCTTGATTATCACTATTCTATAGATGATAAATTAGATCAACAAAGAATTTTTTCATCACAATTGGATATAGCAAAGCAATATAATTTACCAGTATCAATTCATACAAGAGATGCTTTTGAGGATACTTTACAAATTCTAAAAGATCATCACATAATTAAAGGAGTAATCCATAATTTTAATCAAGGGCCAAAACAAGCTGAAGCATTTCTTGAACAAGGATTTATGCTTTCAATTAGTGGAGTCATTACTTTTAAAAATGCGCAAGATTTACGAGAAAGTTTAAAAATTATTCCAAATAACTACCTTTTGGTTGAAACAGATGATCCTTACCTGACACCAGTTCCATTTCGTGGTAAATCTAATCATCCTGCTTATGCCTACTTTACTCTTAAATACATAGCTGAATATTTAAATATAGAATTAAAGGAACTGGCAGCTAAAGTTTATCAAAATACTGAACGGTTAATTAATGGATAAGTATAAAATTAAAGCAATTATTATTGTGGAAGGGAAGAAGGATACTCAGCGATTACGGTTAATTGATCCTAATGTTCAAACTATTGAGACAAATGGTGCTGCAATTAATCAAAAAGTGATTTCTTTAATAAAAAAAGTAAGTATTCAAAATGAAGTGATTGTTTTTACTGATCCTGATTTTTCTGGTGAACGTATTCGGCGTTTAATTACTAAAGCAGTACCTAAGGTAAAGCAAGCTTTTTTGCGTCAAAAAGATGCGATTCCTCAAAAACATTTGCGTCATGCATCGTTAGGAGTTGAACATGCTTCTACTTCAGCAATAATAGATGCTTTATCAGAAGTTTCTAGAGAAGAGAAAAATCTTCCATCTATCATAAAAAAGAGTAAATTAATGAGGCTAAAATTAATTAATGCTCCTGATGCAGAAAAGAATCGTCGTTATTTATGTGATTATCTAAATATTGGAATGGTAAATGGAGCACATTTAGCTCAGAGACTGCAATTAATTAGAGTTACTTTGCCGCAGGTCGAACAAATTATGGAAAAAAAATTTAATGGCAAAATTTAGAAACAAAAAAAGTCTGGGACAAAATTTTATAAAGGATCCTCAAATATTGGACAAAATTGCTTCGGTAGCCAATTTAGATATTCAAACAGACGTTTTAGAAATTGGGGTTGGGTCCGCCAATTTAACAACTATTTTAGCTAAAAAAGCAAAAAGAGTATTAGGATTTGAAGTTGATTTAAGTTTAATTCCCTTATTAGAAAAAAAATTAAAAAATTATCATAATGTTTATATAACTTTTGATGATGTTTTAAAAATTGATTTTAACCAAGAAATTAAAAAGAATTTACCAAATAGCAGTAATTTAATTGCTGTGGGTAATATTCCTTATTATATTACTTCACCTATTATTCATAAATTATTAGAATCTAAGATTAGTTTTACTAAAATTATTTTAATGGTTCAAAAAGAAGTAGCACAAAGAATTGTCGCTTCTCCTAAGACAAATAACTATAGTGTTTTATCTCTTTACGTTCAGGAATTTGCTCAACCAAAAATTTCTTTTTATGTTAATAAAAATAATTTTTACCCCATTCCTAAAGTTGATTCAGCAGTGATAACCTTAGATCTTAAACCCAATCGTTTACCTTTGTTTCAAATTAAAGAAGAAATGAAATTTATTGAATTAGCTTTTTCAAATCGTCGTAAACAATTAAAAAATAATTTAGTACACCTAACTAAAAGTAAAGAAGAACAAAATATAGTTTCTGATATTTTAATAGATCTGTTTAGTAATGCAAAAATTCGAGCACAAGAATTATCGCTTTTACAGTATCGTAATTTAATTTCTAAGTTTAAAGAGTATAAAATCATCTAATTTTTGCATGATTATTGATTTTTTTTTTTGAAATTTGAATGATTTATATATCAGTGCTATACTTTTATTAATGGTTGAGTGAGGTGGATATGCCGAATAGTATAGCAAAAATCAAGAATACATTAGATTCTAAAATTGGTCAGCATGTAGAAATTAAAGCCCAAGCTGGTAGAAAAAAAGTCATTAAACGTAATGGCATTTTGAGACAAACTTTTAGAGCAGTTTTTATTATTGATCTTGATGAACATAAGAGTACCTATGAGCGCGTGTCCTATAGTTATACAGATTTATTGACTAAAAATGTAGAATTAAGCTTTGATAATAACTGATTGCCATTTGTTACCATCACATGTTAGTGGTGGTTTTTTTTGTGTTTAATTTTAAAAAAATTTTGTCAATTAGCTGGATCTTAGTTTATTATTAAGGAGAAAAAAATAGTTTTGGAGTTGTAATGGAAAGTAATGTAAATGTGATTATTCTTGCTGCTGGTAAGGGCACAAGAATGAAATCTGATACCCTTAAAGTAATGCATGAAATTTGTCATCGGCCATTAATAGATTGGGTTTTTGATGGAGTAGCTGATCTAAAACATTCACAAATATATACGGTTGTTGGTCATGATCGTGAACAATTAGTAAAGCATCTTGGTAATCGTTCAAAAATTGTAGTTGAACCTCAACAATTAGGAACTGCGGATGCAGTAAAAACGGTTGAATCTGAATTATCAAATCAAAAAGGTGTTACTTTGGTGTTAAATGGTGATTCACCGCTTTTGACTCAAGGAACGATAAATCAATTAGTTGATTTTCATATTAAAGCCAAAAGTCCTCTAACGTTGTTAACTGCTGATCTTAACAATCCTACAGGATATGGTCGAATTATATATGATAAAAATCGGAAATTTGAACGAATTGTTGAACAAAAGGATGCTAGTCCTGAAGAGTTAGCAGTTAACGAAGTAAATTCAGGAGTTTATTGCTTCGATAATCAGCTTCTTTTTAAATATTTACCTGAAGTAAATAATAATAATAATCAAAAAGAGTATTACTTAACGGATTTAATTGAAATTTTTCGTAAACATGGACTGCAACCTTATACTTTTAAAACTAATGATGCTTCTGAAATTTTGGGTGTGAATGATTTAGTTGCTTTAAACAATGCAAGGAAGATTATACAAAAGCGAATTAATACAAAATTATTAATGAACGGAGTTCAAATTATTGATCCAGATCATACTTATATTGATTGCTCAGTTGAGGTAGGTAATGATACTATTATTGAGCCCAATGTTCAACTAATTGGTAATACAAAAATTGGTTCTCATTGTCATATTGGTATGGGAAGTGAAATTATAGATTCAAAAATTCATGATCATGTGACTATAATTAGTTCACTAATTGAAAGTTCAGAAATGTTTAGTTGTTCTGATATTGGACCTAATAGTCATTTAAGACCAAATGCTAAGATTGGATCTAAGGTTCATATTGGTAATTTTTGTGAAATTAAAAATTCTACTATTGGTGATAATTCCAAAGTCGGTCACTTAACCTACATTGGAGATGCTGATTTAGGTAAAGATATTAATGTTGGTTGCGGGATAATTTTTTGTAATTATGACGGTGTTAAAAAACATCGAAGTAAAGTTGGCAGTAATAGCTTTTTAGGTAGTGGATCTAATATAATAGCTCCAGTTGAGATTGCTGATCATAGTTTTATTGCTGCTGGTTCAACAATTACTAAGGACGTCCCTTATCATGCTTTGGCTTTAGGTCGAGCACGACAAATAAATAAAGAAAATTATTGGTCAAAATTACCGGTAGCTAATTCTAAGTTATGGGAAAAGACTGAAGAAAAAGAAAAATAGAGGAGAATATAAGTGTCTGTTGGTGGTTTTAAGCTTTTTGCGTTAAGTTCTAACGTTCCGTTATCACGGAAGATTGCTCGACATATGGGGGTAGAATTACAGCCAAGATCTGTAGCCCGTTTTAGTGATGGAGAAATTCAAATTGATATAGGTGCCAGTATTCGCGGCGATGATATTTTTTTAATTCAATCTACATCTGCTCCTGTAAATGATAATTTAATGGAGTTGTTAATTATGGTTGATGCAATGAGAAGAGCTTCTGCACGTTCTATTAATGTGGTTATGCCTTATTATGGCTATGCTCGACAAGATCGAAAAGCTAATCCTCGAGAGCCAATTACGGCTAAATTGGTAGCAAATATGTTAGAAAGTGCTGGAGTAAGTCGTGTTATTACAATTGATTTGCATGCAGCTCAAATTCAAGGATTTTTTGATATTCCTGTAGATCATTTAAGGGGAGTTCCTGTATTTACAAGCTATATTTTAGAAAATGGTTATGACCAAGATGCAGTAATTGTATCTCCTGATCATGGCGGAGTTAATCGCGCTCGAGTTCTAGCAGAATATTTAAAAGCACCTTTGGCAATCATTGATAAAAGAAGACCTAAGCCAAACGTCTCTGAGGTTATGAATATCATTGGTAACGTTAAGGGCAAAAAAGCAATTATTATTGATGATATTATTGATACGGCTGGGACTTTAATTAATGCTGCAGAAGCCTTACTAAATCATGGGGCAAAATCAGTTATTGCTTGTTGTACACATGCCGTATTATCTGGACCTGCGATAGATAGAATTAAAAAGTCAGGGTTAGAAAAAGTTGTAGTAACTGATACAATTAATGTACCTAAAGAGAAGCGAATTGATAAATTACAAATTGTATCTGTAGGTCCAATGATGGGAGAAGCTATTTCAAGAGCTTATCATGGAGATTCTCTTTCTCCTTTATTTGAGATAAAGAATCGTTATTTATATCGTGATCAATTGAAACCTAAAAATTAGTGTTTAAAATTAAATAAATAAAAAAAGGCAATAAAAAATACTGCCTTTTTTTATTTAAAACTAAATTATAAAATATGTTTCCGGTCAGAGTCGAACTGACGACTAATCTTTAGGAGAGATTTGTTATATCCACTTAACTACGGAAACAATGGTCTTATTTTATCATACTTTTTATCTAAGTAGCAAAGTTGATCTGATTATTGAATTAATCGAAATTTTTTGATAAAAAAATTTATAAAATAATATTTAATTTTTTACTTGCATTAGTTTTTGAAACCACTTACAATTAAGTTGTTAATTAGGTGAATTAATTGGAGGTACGTTTTAATGAAACAGTTAACGAAAAATAAGTTGGCTGAATACTGGGACGGTTTTAAACCTGGTCGCTGGCAGGATGAAATTGATATCCGTGATTTTATTCAAAACAATTTTACTCAATATAATGGTGATGAATCATTTCTAGCAGGTCCAACCGAAGCAACTACCGTTTTGAACAATCAAGTATTAAATTTAAAGAAAAAAGAACGTGAAGCAGGAGGAGTATTAGATGCTGATAATAATATTCCTAGTACAATTACTTCTCATGGTCCAGGCTATTTAAACAAAGACCTTGAAAAAATTGTAGGTTTACAAACAGATGCTCCTTTAAAACGTGCTTTTATGCCATTTGGTGGTATTCGAATGGCTGAGGATGCATTAAAATCTTATGGATTTGATATTGATCCTGAAATGCATAAAATTTTTACTGAATGGCGTAAAACACATAATCAAGGAGTATTTGATGTCTATACTCCTGAAATTAGAGCTGCGAGGCATTATAAAATTGTAACTGGATTACCAGATGCTTATGGCCGAGGTCGCTTGGTTGCCGATTTTCCTAGAGTTGCGGTTTATGGTATAGATCGTTTAATGGAAGAAAAAGCAAAGGATTATTCAGGAATTGGTGACGGAGAAATGACTGAAGAAGTTATTCGTCTTCGTGAGGAAGTTTCTGATCAATACCGTGCTTTAAATGATATGAAAAAAATGGCAGCTTCATATGGCTATGATATTTCTAAACCAGCAAAAAATGCTCAAGAAGCTATTCAATGGATCTATTTTGGGTATTTAGCATCAGTTAAGACTCAAAATGGAGCTGCAATGTCCGTAGGTCGTCTTGATGATATTATTGATATTTATATTCAACGTGATTTAAATCGTGGGATTATTGATGAAAAAACTGCCCAAGAATTAGTTGATCACTTCATTATGAAATTAAGATTGGTTAGATTTATTAGAACTCCTGAATATAATTCCCTATTTTCTGGTGATCCTATATGGGCAACACTTTCGATTGCAGGAATTGGTCTAGATGGGCGTCATCATGTTACTAAAACTACATTTAGAATTTTAAAAACTTTAGATAATATGGGCGCAGCTCCAGAACCAAATATTACTTTACTTTGGTCCGATAAATTACCAGAACCTTTTAAACGTTATGCTACAGAAGTCTCAATTAATAGCTCAACAATTCAATATGAGAATGATGATTTAATGAGAGTCCAATGGGGCACTGATTATTATGGAATTGCTTGTTGTGTTTCTGCTCAGCCAATTGCTGATGGAATGCAGTACTTTGGAGCTCGTGCTAATCTCGCTAAAGCAATTTTATATGCAATAAATGGTGGTGTTGATGAATTAGGACATGCTCAAGTTGGTCCAGCATATAAACCAATTACTAGTGAATATATTGATTATGATGAATTTATGTCTAAGTTTGATAAAATGATGGATTGGCTTGCTGATATTTACGTAAATTCTCTAAATGCTATTCATTACATGCATGATAAATATTATTATGAAGCAGCTCAGTTTGCTTTAAAAGATACGCGATTAAATCGAACTTTTGCTACAGGAATTTCCGGATTCTCTCATGCGGTTGATTCCATAAGTGCAATTAAATATGGCCACGTTAAACCAATACGCGACAAAGATGGAATAGCAGTTGATTTCGAGGTTGATAATGATGACTATCCTCGCTATGGCAATAATGATGATCGAGCAGATGATATAGCTATTTGGTTAGTTAAAACATTTTACTCAAAAATGAATACTCATCATTTGTATCGAGGATCTAAACTTTCAACATCAATTCTCACTATTACTTCAAATGTAGTTTATGGTAAGAATACAGGTACTACTCCTAATGGACGTAAATCAGGTGAGCCATTCTCTCCTGGTGCCAACCCGGCATATGGCGCTGAAACTCATGGTGCTCTTGCATCTTTACTTTCAACAGCTAAATTACCTTATAAATATGCAACAGATGGGATTTCAAATACTTTTGGAATAACTCCTAATACCTTAGGTCATGATCTTGAAGCACGTAAAGATTCTTTAGTTCATATGATTGATGGATATATGGTTAATAATGGAATGCATTTAAATATTAATGTATTTAATCGTGATACTTTAATTGATGCCCAAAAACACCCTGAGGAGTATCCGACTCTTACTGTTAGAGTATCTGGTTATTGCGTATATTTTGCTGATTTAACCAAAGAACAACAAGATGATGTTATTGCTCGTACATTCTTTGATCAAATGTAAAAAGCTTGATTTTATAAAAAAGTAGGAGTAATCCTACTTTTTTTGTTAAACAAACAATGGAGATGAATCATAAATGAAGATTTATGAAAATAGAGATGAGGTTAAAAAAAATGAAAAAATTAAAGGTTATGTGCATTCGATTGAAACTTTTGGCGCAGTTGATGGACCAGGGATACGTTATGTAGCATTTCTTCAAGGTTGTCGTATGCGTTGTCAATATTGTCATAATCCAGATACTTGGAATATTGGAGTAGGCGATGAAATGACAGCTGAAGATATTTTAGATGATGCCGAGAGATATCGAGCGTTTTGGGGTCCTCAAGGTGGAATTACTTTAAGTGGCGGTGAATCTTTAGTTCAAATTGATTTTACTTTGGATATTTTTAAGAAAGCAAAAGCTCGCCATATTAGTACATGTTTAGATACTTGTGGTCAACCTTTTACTTATCGTGAACCAACTTTTAGTAAATTTGAGGAATTAATGAAATATACCGATATATCTTTGGTAGATATTAAAGAAATAGATCCTATAAAACATAAAGAGTTAACTGGTTTTAGTAATAAAAATATTTTGGAAATGATTCAATATATGGCTAAAAATAATGATGATATGTGGATTCGCCATGTTTTAGTTCCTGGTAAAACTGATTTTGATACAGATTTACACAAACTATCAGATTATATTGCCAAAATCCCTAATAATGTTGTAAAAAAGGTTGAAATTTTACCATATCATACTTTAGGAGTCAGAAAATACCATGAAATGGGTATTCCTTATAAATTGGAAAAAATAGAGCCTCCTACTGCAGAAAGAGTTAAGAATGCAGAAAACATTTTAAGGACCTCTGAATATAATTTATATAAGAATTGGCGTCCTAAAAAAAATTAAAAATTTATTTTAAAAAAATCACTTTAAGTATACAATTAAATAAGTGGTTTTTTAGTAATTTTTAGAAAGTAAAATAATGAATTCAAAAAATGACAGTGCTTTTTTAGTTAGATCCATCGGTTATTTTAATGCTTTAGCTCATACTTTGAGTTACACCAAAACCGCAGCTGAATTAGGAATTAGCCAGCCTGCGTTAACTCAACAAATAAAAAAACTTGAAGATATTGTTGGTACACCATTATTTTATATGGAAGGTAAAAAAATTCATTTAACTCATGCTGGAGAAGTTTTTTTAAATGCTACTCAAAAAGTAACTAATATTTTTACTGATGCTAATGATGAAATAAAAGAAGTAAGTTTTCATAAGCATGATCAAATTAATATTGGGGTAATTTCAGCAATGCCAGCTAATGTTTTAATTGATTTTATTGCAAAATTTAAAAAGAAAAAACCGCAAGTTGATTTTAATGTTAATTCAATTTTACAGTATAGTCTTAGATCTCAATTAGAAATGGATGCAGTTGATATACTGTTTACTTATTTACCAGATAAATCATTATCTCATCTTAAGCAATATAAAACGGTTAAGTTATGTCGCAGTGAATTAATTTTAGCTTCTCCTTATGAATTGAAAGATGGTAATAAAATTAGTTTGGAAGAAGCTAGAAAATATAGATGGGTAGGTTATCCAGAAGGTTATTATTTAAGCCGATTGATTTCTGAAGAATACCATAGGCAAAATATTTATGCACCTGATTTTGCTGCCAGATTTTCACAAGTGGCTAATATTTTGTTTTTTGCTGAAAAAACTAACACAATTGCTGCTATTCCAGATATTTGTTTACCTTTTTTAAAGGATAAGGAGATTTATATTTATCACTTTAATCCTGCAATTAAGTTCGATGTTTCTTTAATTTATCGTAAAAATAAATTAAAGGTTTCAATAATTCAAGAATTTCTTAAAGAGTTTGAGTTATACTTAAATAAGAGAAATTTTATAACTCGTCTAGATGAGTTAGCAGGAAGGAAATAATTTTTTCATGAATAAACAATTGGTTTTTGGTCATGCAAATCCAGATACTGATGCAATTGGCACGGCAATAGCTGCTGCTGAATACTTTAGAAGACAGGGTATTGAAACTGAAGCAGTAGCTTTAGGTAATCCAAATGATGAAACAAAATTTGCTTTAGATTATTTTCATCTTAAGTGTCCACGAGTAATTAATAAAGCTGACACAGAGGAAGTTATTTTAGTTGATCACAATGAAGCAAAACAATCTGTTTCTAACTTTAATGAAATAAGAGTTACTCATGTAATTGATCATCATAAAATTAACTTTCAAACAACTGATCCTATCTATTATTATGCTAAACCAGTTGGTTGTACTTCAACTATTTTGTTTGAGCTTTATCAAAATGCACATTTAGAAATTCCAAGTCCTATTGCTGGAATCATGTTAAGTGCTATAATTTCAGATACATTATTACTGAAGAGTCCAACAACAACTGATGAGGATCGACAGGCGGTAGAAGCTTTAGCAAAAATAGCAGAGGTATCTGATTATAAAAAGTATGGTTTGACTATGTTAAAGGCCGGAACTAATGTTGATAAGCATTCTGATCATGAAATTATTGATGGTGATGCTAAATCATTTGAAATGAATGGTAAAAAAGTTAGGATTGGTCAAGTTAATACAGTTGACGTTAATGATGTACTTTCTCGATCATCTTTAAAGGATAATGTTAAAAAAGAAATGATTGATAAGGGTTATGATGATATTTTGCTAGTAGTTACTAACATTATTGATTCTAATTCTAAAGGAATTTTTTATGGTAAAGATGAATCTGCTGTAGAAAAAGCATTTAATGCTAAACTTATTGATCACGTAATTGATCTTCCAGGAATAGTTTCTCGAAAGAAACAAATTGTTCCAAACTTAACTAAAGGAATGGAATAAGATAAAAGGGTTAGGGCGAGACATTGAATCCTAGCCCTTTTTTCTAATTATTTTATGAAAAAAATTATTCAAAATTTAATTTATAACGGACTTTATCAAGCAATTTATGTTATTTTGCCTTTTATCACTCTACCGTATATTCAAAGAATATTTACTAATAGACAAATTGGCATCAATTCTTATATTAATTCAATTCCACTATTTTTAAGTGTACTTATTGGTATGGGAATGATTCAAATTGGTCCAAAAGTCATTGCTAGTAGTAATAAAGATCAATACTACGATGAAATAACTAAGTTATGGGGAATTCAATTTTATGTTGGGATCTTTACGATTTTAGCTTATGTGATTTTTGTTATATTATTTCTTGATTTTAAATATTATTTTTTATTAGAAATTCCTTATCTCTTAGGTTATGTGTTTGATCTATCTTGGTATTTTTGGGGTACTGGTGAAGCAAAAGAAGTTATAATTAGAAATACTTTAATTAAAGTAATTATTACTATTGCTATTTTTGCATTTGTGCATGATAAAAATGATTTAGGAATATATATTCTAATTAATAGTGTAACTTATTTAGCAAATATTATTTTCTTTTTTCGTATGCAAAAAGATTTAGGTAGACGGATTAACCTGAAAGATCTAAGTTTTAGGAATAAATATTTAAAATCTTCTCTAATTGTTGTTGCTCCATTACTTGCTACAAAAGTTTATACTTCATTTGATCAAACTTTAGTAAAAATTTTATCTAATGCGGTTGAACTCTCTTATTATTCTCAAGTACAAGTATTAATTACTGCAGTTTATACCATTATTGCATCTACAAGTTCAATTTTAATGCCAAAATTGGCTGAATTAGAAGCAAAAGAATCAAAAGAAAAGATGATGAATTTGTTACGTAAATCTTTACAATATACTTTAATTCTTTCATTGTTTTGTGCTGCTGGTTTAATGGTAAATGCTCATGATTTCATGATTTGGTATTCTGGTCCACGATATTATCCAAGTATTAATAATTTGTTTTTTGCATCAATGATTGTTGTATTTATTCCAGTAGGAGGTGTTTTTAGTAATCAATATTTATTAGCGGAAGGTAAATATGTGCGCTATTCATTACCAACTTTATTGGCTGCAGGTCTATCGTTAATTTCCAATTATATTGTATTAGGAATATTTCATTGGGGAGCTGATGGTGCAACGTTTACAATTTGTCTTTGTGAAGGCTTAGTTTTTGGATTATTTATTTGGTTATGTCGAAAAGATCTTAATTTAAAATATCTTTTTCAGGGGAGTTGGAAAAGCTTTTTAATATTTTTAATCATCTTAGTCAGTGGTTATTTTTTACCTTTACACTTTAGTTTGTTTGTCAATTTGGTTATAAGAACTATATTTATTACAATATTAGCCATTATTCTTGCTTTTGTTTTAAAACTAGATGTTATTGCTGATTTTAAAAAAATACGCTCTCAAATGAAATCTTAATTTGAATCTTTTATAAATATAAAAAAATGAAGTGCATTATTTTATTAGATTTATAATCTAATTTAGATGTTGCACTTCATTTTTGTAAACTAGCAATTAATTTTGAAATTGAATGAAAGTAGGTTCATGAAATTTAATGTTTTCTTGGATTACTTTCAATGTACCATCTTCTTTAATCTGATATAAAGTTCCATTATCTGAATTTTGATTACCAACTAAAAGTACATTCTCATCGTCGTTTAAAGCAAAATCTCTTGGAAAATCTCCTTCAGTTGAAATATTCTGGATTTCCTCTAACGTTGCTCCTTGGTTTAAGATTCTAAAAACAATTATAGAATTAAATCCACGGTTAGCAACATAAAGGTTTTTACCATTTTTTGAAATTTTAATAGCACTAGCACCGTTATGTTCAGTGAATGATGCTGGAATTGTAGGGTAAGTTGCTAATTCTCTAATTTCACTACCATAAGTAAATACTTTTACTGAACTACCTAACTCTCCAACACAATAAAAATATTTACCATTTGGATGAAAAATTATATGTCTTGGACCAAATCCAAGATTAACTTTAATTTTTTCAGATACATCTAGTTTTCTTTTTGAAATATCAAATAGAATTATTTCATCAGTCCCTAAATCACACGTAATTAAACGTCCATCCGGTGTTAAATTAACATAGTGAAAATGGGAAGAATCTTGTTCAGGTTTAATTCCTTTGCCAGTATTGCTATATCGATCAAGTAATTCAATTTTTCCCTTATTGGACAAACTATAAAGATTAATCGTTCCAGTATGATAATTAGCATCAAAAATTAAATTATGTTCAGGATTTACTGCAACATATGCTGGTGGAGTTTGATCATAAACAAATTCAGAAATTTTGGTGTACTTTTTTTGATTATTATCAAATTCATAGCATGCTATTCCACCTTTTCCATTTTCTTTAATTATACTAATGATAGTTTGATCAAAAATTGCAAGATAGGTTGGATTTTCAATATTAATTATTAAATTTGGATCACCTATTTTTTTTAATTTGGAATCATAGTTACTTGAATATATTCCCTTACTGTTTTTTTTAGTATAGCCGCCGCTAATAACTTTCATTTCAATACTCCTTTTTATTTTAATTATAATCCTCATTAATTATATACGAATATGATAAAATAAAGAAAAAAGGAAGTCTCAAATCATGAATTCCAAAAAAGTTAATGTTAATATGAAAATTGATGCGGAATTAAAAAAGAATGCAGAAATTCTTTTAAAAAATATGGGTTTAACTCTAACAAGTTCTTTTAATATTCTTCTAAAAGAAATAGTTAGAACTGGACATTATCCTTTTGTTCCAACTGCCGGTATTTCAATTAAAAAAACTGAACAACAAGAAAATGATAAGCAGATATCATTATTTTGATTTTCAATTATTGATAAATTTTTAATTAAATGAAAATAACTACTACTTCAAAGAAAAATTTATTTAATATTTTTTTGAATCAAAAGTATTTATTATAATATTTAATCGATAAGAATAGTCATGTTACACGATGAAGAAATAGGACCCGAAAAATACGTATTAGATGAGTTTTATTTATCTATTGCTATCGGAAGATGATGACTTTTAGGGGGACTTATAAATGATGAAGATAGATGTATTCACTTCCTATTTGTTTCCGACAATAAATGGTTAACAGGCATTCCTAGGTTACAAATAAAAAAAGTAGCTAACTTAATTAAGTATCTAGATAAACTTATAAACCATATTCCTTTTGAAACAGACAATTACATGAAAGCTAAAGAAGAATGGGTTATGTGTGTCTGAAGTGCAAAATCCCTAAATACATAGTTTTTTACCTATATCCAGAAAAACACATAAAAAATTAAACAAATAAGAGGTATAAATAATATGGAATTATCAAATGAATTATACAATCAAATTGTTTCCGAATTAGAACAAGGAGATCAATATGCCGAAACAGAACAACATAACGAAGCAATAAAAAAATACGAAACTGCCTTAAATTTAGTTCCCTTCCAAAAAGAAAACTGGGAAGTCAGTTTACATATTTACACAGCAATGGCAGATAGTTATTTCAATCTAGGTAATTATCAACAAGCCAGCAACAACTACGAACAAGCCTTAAAATGTCCAGATGGGTTAGATAATGGCTATGTATGGTTAGGACTTGGAGAAGCTTTTTATGAATTGGAAAATATGAATAAAGCCAAAGATGCACTTATAAGTGCTTACATGCTGGAAGGAGAAGAAATTTTTGAAGAAGAAGACGGCAAATATTTCTTCTTGATCCAAGATTTAATTAAATAATATAGAAAAATTATATATAAAGGCATTGTAAGGGTAGGAATAAGTTACAAGAATAATATGGTTTTAGAAGTACCTAGACAAACAGAAAAAATTTTAAAAGAAGTTTTATTTAACGTAAGGGACTAAAAAAAGATGCAATAACAGAGATATGTCAGGCAAAAGATATAAATATAACAGATAAAGGAGGTTAGCTATGATAGTCAAGTATTTAGGATTTTTTATGCATTAGAAATAAAGTCGAAAAAGGCCAGCTCACCTCTGAAGAAGTCGCTAAATATAACCACGAGCATTTATTGGGATATGAGTTTTGCGTATTTACAGTCCGAACAATCACTTTACCCCGATTGTTACGTTACCATCGTGCCAAGAAATAAACATATTGGCGTTCATTTTATCGATAATGAAGGCCATGAGTATTTAACTATCTTTTTTATGAAGTAAAAGAAGATCGAACGTTATTTCTACAAGAAGTTTGGTTTTATCAATTTATCCCTGGAAACAGCAGCGAAGACCAAGAGTACCGGATCCACTTTGTATTTGATCAGGACGGAAACTATGCAGCCCGAAAATATATCGATTCTAAGAGGAAATACGAAGATTACGAATGAAAAATGTTTATGATCAAAATAAATTTATTTTACAAAAAAAGAATTTGGGTAGATAATAAATTTAAAAATAAATAGGGATTGAATTAAAAGGAGAAATAATGTTATTAGGAAGTATTGAAGCTGGTGGTACTAAATTTATTTGTGCTGTTGGAGATGAAGATTATCGAGTAATTAAAAGAACCCAGTTTCCTACATCCGATCCTAAAAAAACTTTAGATAAAGCCTGCAAATTTTTTTTACAGTTTAAAGATTTAAAAGCTTTATCTATTGCTTCTTTTGGACCTATTCAAATTCAAAAAAATAATCCTAAATATGGCTTTATTACCAATACACCTAAATTAAAATGGCAAAATACAGATTTTGTTGGTCCTTTTTCAAAAAAATTAAAAATACCAATTTATTTTACAACAGATGTAAACGCTTCAGCTTATGGAGAATATGTTGCCTCACAACTTTATAATGAAAAAATCAATTCTTTGGTTTACTATACGGTTGGAACTGGAGTTGGTGGTGGAGCAGTTATTCATGGTAAAATTTTACAAGGAATTGGACATCCAGAAATGGGGCATACTTTTTTAAAGAGACATCCTGATGATAAAGATTTCCCTGGTATTTGTCCATATCATCATGATTGTTTAGAAGGTTTAGTATCTGGACCTACTTTTGATAAAAGGTTAGGTATACCTGGACCTAAAGTTCCAAAAGATCATCCAGTTTGGGATATTATAGCATATTATTTAGCTCAAGCAGTAATTCAGCAAACTATGATTATAAGACCTGATAATGTTGTTTTTGGTGGTGGGGTAATTAATAGAAATTTACTGCTTAAAATTCAAAAGGAATTTTCTAAATTATTAAATAGCTATATTAAAGTGCCAGATCTAGAAAAGTATATTACTATGCCTCGAATAAAAGATAATGGATCTGCCACTTTGGGAAATTTTGCTTTAGCTTATCGAGTACAGACTGAATAGGTGAATAAGTGTCACCATCTTCATTCTAATGCAGGGTAGAACAAATAACATAGATACTTCTCCATCGAAGTTAAATAAAGTAAAATATGCTAAACAAAAAAATTAGATAGTTAATTAGGTTGTAACTATGAGAATAAAAAGAATTAAACCAAAATATTTTAAGTTTTATTGGGCAATAGGGCTGAAATAAATTTGCTAATTTTACTCTTACTTCGTATAATATATATTATGTTAACCAAAAAGCAAAAAAATGACTCTGCCAATATTGTTAGATGGTAAGTCATTTTTTGTAGCATACCAGCATATTAGATCTTTAAACAGGAAAATA
>CALYQJ010000022.1 GCA_945285405.1 uncultured Lactobacillaceae bacterium
ACGTTCCTAATTATATACCATCCCGCTCCTCTTTGTAAATATAAAATTCGAAAAAAATAAAAAAACAAATAAGCAATCATTGATAAATTAAAAACCTTAATCTAAATTTTTTTTAATTTCATTTGCTGCTCTGCTTCTTTAACCCATTGTGGCAAAGCTAACTTTAATGGTTCAAACCCTAAATTTAATTGATAACTAGTATAAAAGTGCTTTTTAAAAGGCAGCTTATTTACATTCTTTTTTGTTCTTTTTCGCCTTTGATTAAATACCCGAATTGATAAAGATATCTTCTGATTATACTCATCAACATCTATAACCATTATGCGAATACGTTCGCCAATTTTAAACAATTCATTAAGATCTCTAACATAACCATTTTTTACTTCAGAAATATGAATTAATCCTTGTTGATGACCTTCTATACTAACAAAAACTCCATATTTTTGAATGCCAGAAACTGTTCCATAAACAATATCACCAATTTTTACATTACGATTTAACAATTTTAAAATCCAATCCATTAAAGTTTAATTCTTGTGCTATTATACACATTAATGAAAGATAAAATTAAAAATATATATGACATGATTATTATTGGCGGTGGACCAATTGGAATGTTTGCCGCCTATTATGCAGGGTTAAGAACATTAAAAGTACAATTAATTGAATCTTTAGGAAAATTAGGAGGTCAGTTAGAAGCATTATATCCAGAGAAAGAAATGATTAACGTCCCAGGGTTTGCTAAGGTAAAAGCCGTAGACTTTATTAAACTTCTTAACCAACAATTAAATAATTATCCAGTTGACATTAAACTTAATCATACCGTCGAAAATGTTAAAAAATCAGATGATGTATTTCAAATTAAAACAAATAATGGATTTTTTTATGGAAAAACAATTATGATTGCAACAGGAATCGGCCCTTTTACACCCCGTAAATTACCGTTTGATGTTGACCAAGAAGTAGAAAATAAATTTATTTCTTACTATGTAAAAAATCCGAAAAAATATAAAGATTTAAATGTAACAATTGCTGGAGGGGGAGATGGAGCAATTGATATAGCATTAGAACTACTTGATTACGCCAAAAACATTACAATAATCCATCGACGTGATAACTTTCGTGCTTTGGAATCAAATATGGTTAAAGTTTACAATTCCCCAATTGTTTTAGAGACTCCTTATTTGATTAAAAGTATCGATTATAACAGTAAAAAATCTAGTATAACTATTGAAAAAGTGCACGAATCTGATAAAAAGAAGAAAATTTTAACTGATCATTTAATTGTAAGCTATGGTTTTAAAGCAAATAATCGACTTCAACAAAACTGGAATATTGAATTACAAAGGAATCTAGTCAAAGTGGATCAAAAAATGGAATCAACTTGCCCAGGTATTTTTGCAATTGGTGATGCAAATATATATCCATATAAACAAAAAATTTTAGCAAACGGATTTGGCGAAGTACCTATTGCAATTAATAATGCAATTAATGAATATTCTTTAACGACTAATCGTAATATCCATGGAATTATTCAATAATAATTCTTTTTTTACTTTAAAATGTAAAAAGCAATTAAAACATAATAAAATTGCTAAAAAGATCACAACAAATAAAATAATTTCAACTTTAAAAAAATCTTCTGGCATAATATTAATTACAGGATCTTTATCGGGATTGAAAATCCAATTAGAATTATGGAACAAAATTTTATGAAAAATAATGAAAATTTTATTAAAATCAAAAAAAACTAATAATCCAGCTAGTATTAGAGGTAAGAAAGAAAAAAGATGGATTGACTGTCTTAAAGTTAACCATCTTTTTTTGTTATTTATTTTTTTAATTAAAATTAAGGAAATAACTAATCCAATAATTAATGCTAAATTATTTATAAAAAAAAGTTTTTTGACATCATAAAAATGATTTAAACCTTCTGGAGATTGAATGAAATTAGGTAAATTTAGATTTCTTATTAATGGATTTACTAAATAATTAAGGATAATTAAAAAGTTATTCATAATTTCAGAATTACTAACTCCACTCATTTTTGATAATTCTAATGGTTTTATTAAAAGACTAAAAATTACAGGTGAAGTTATAATCACAAGGAAAATACTTAATGTTAAGCCTGTAATAAAAAGAATTAATGATTTAAAATAATTTATTATTTGATCAAACAAAATGCCACTCTCCTAGTTGATCTAATACATATGAAGGTTGTTCTTTAATGTTTTTTAGATCTTTTAAGCTTGTCACACCTGTTAAAACCAAAGCTGTCGCAATCTTAAAATTTAATCCAGCTTTAATATCAGTTTGATAATTATCGCCAAAAATAATTAGCTGCGATAAAGGAATTGATAATTCTTGAGCTATAAGTTCGAGCATTACAGTTTTAGGCTTACCAATAATTAAGGGTTGTTGATTAGTTGCAGTTGCAACTAAATTGATTAGTGCTCCAGCACTTGGAATTAAACCATCTTCGGTTGGTATTACTCGATCAGGATTTGTACCGATAAATTGTGCTCCTTTTTCAATAGCTAAAGTCGCAGTTTTAAATTTATGATAAGTTACATCAGTATCTAGTCCAATAACCACATAATCTGGATTAATTTCATTATAAATAAATCCTCTTTTATAAATTTCTGTTTTTAATCCATTTTCACCAATTACATAAATTCCAGGATTAACTTTTTTATTAATTTTTTCTAGATAATCAGCTGTAGCTAAAGCTGCTGTATAAATACACTCTTGTGGAACAACAATTTGATGATATTTCTGTAAAAAGTTTTGAATTGCTTGGGGTGTACGAGTTGTATTATTAGTCATTAACCTAAATTTAATTTTATTTTTTAAAAGATAATTAATAAATGATGATGCTTGAGGAATTTTTTCTTTTTGACGATAGATGGTTCCATCTAAATCAATAATATAACCCTGATATTTTCTTGTTTTCATTTATCTATTCGCTATTTTGCACCTTTTAATTTCTTAAGTAAAAAATAAGGGCAATCAAATGTGCCAAATTCTGCCAGAAAATCTGCACAAGTTACTATACTTTTTTCCCCTTTTTTTCCTTCATAATCATAAAAACCCGTTAATCGTAATTGTTCTCCACTAATATCACCAAGTATATAATCAAATTTAGAAAAAAAATTGATATAACGTTTTCGTAAATTTTCTAAATTAAGCGCATGGTGATAATTATCAATAATTTTATAGCTATCAAAATTAATTATAATTAAATTCTTGTTTACTTTTTTAATTTTAGGTTCAGAAAAAATAAAATTTGAATATTTTTTTTGTTCCATAGCTTAATTAATTCCATTTTCTTTTAAAATGCGTAAGTAAATTTCTTTAATTTTTAAATTCTTTTTTTGCCAAACTTTCCAAGTCTTTAAATCATAATCTGGCATTTGGTAGTTTTCATTAATATATTTTTCATAAATTTCAACATCTTTGGAATGAAAAACGTTTAATTTTACAATTCTTACTCCTTTGATATAGCCTTGATTAAGAGCATATTCAGCAATTCCATTCAAAAAAATATTAGCTAATTCAAAATATTGAGTGCCATCTAACAAAGTAATTTCTTCAATTAAATTAAAAACTTGATACCCGCGATCCATATTACCTTCTAAACTAAATAACTATTTAATAAAAAGTATAACTTATCTTTTTCAACCAACTCCCAATTTGTATTATTTAATTTATCAAACTCATAAGGAGCTAAAACATAATCAGTAATTAAAATTACATGAGCATTTTTTATAATTGGGAGTGTTGTTAATCTTTTTTTATGGTAACAATAGACGATATATTTTTTTTGCCCCTTTTCGATTGAAAGATCAAAAATACTATCTTTAATTTTTGTTACCGATGTATAATCCATTTTTATAGCTAAATGAGCAATTAAATCAACAAATTCTTCATAACTCATTTTCTTTATTTTTTTATCACTCAAATTCAAATAACGAAAGTGATACTGATAAAACTGCTGTAAAATAATAAACGAACTTGTTAAAAGCAGAATATAGAAAAAAAAATCCACGAATTTTTGCCAACTCACGGCCAGTAAATCGTGAATGAAAAAGCTATAAAAAATAGTTAAAAAGATAGCTAAAATTGATAACAGTATTTTTTTTTGGGATTTGTTTTGAAATCTATTCATTATTTTAATTTTTTACTTAAAGCTAAAATATATTTTTTTAAACCATCTTTTATCTCCGGATGTTTAAGACCATATTCAATATTAGTTTCTAAAAAGCCTAACTTATTTCCGACATCATGACGTTCACCACGAAAAACATGAGCAAATACTCTCTGTGTTTGATTTAAACTATCAATCGCATCTGTAAGCTGAATTTCTCCATTTTTACCAGGTTTAGTTTTATCAAGGTAATCAAAAATTTCCGGAGTCAATAAATAACGTCCAATAATTGCTAAATCAGAGGGAGCTTTATCAATTGATGGTTTTTCAACAAAACGTTTAACACTATATAAATCTTTTCTGGTTTCTTTAATCGGATCAATAACACCATATTTTGATACTTCAGAATGTGGTACTTGCATTACCGCAATTGTGGAAGCATGAGTTTCTTCATATGCATCAATTAATTGCTTAGTTAAAGGAACGTGATCACTCATCAAATCATCTCCCAACATAACAATAAAAGGTTCATTGGCTATAAAAGATTTAGCTAAAGAAACAGCGGCACCTAATCCATTGGGATATGGCTGACGAACAAAAAACATATTAACTCCAATTTTAGTAATTGATTGAACTAATGCTAAAAGTTCGTCTTTATGCTCTTCTTTTAATTTTATTTCTAATTCTGGCGCTGAATCAAAGTGATCTTCAATTGAACGTTTTTGTTTCCCCTCAACAATTAAAATGTCTTCAATTCCCGAAGCTCTCGCTTCTTCTACGATAAATTGAATAGTTGGTTTATCAACAATTGGAAGCATCTCTTTAGCTTGTGCCTTAGTAACTGGCAAAAAACGAGTTGCTAAACCAGCAGCAGGGATTACAGCTTTTCTTACTTTCATTAAAAATCTCCTTTTAAATTTTTTCTATGATTCATCATACCAGCATAGTGATAATAACGGGTAAGATCTATTTTTGTTTTTACTTTACTATGGCGACTAATTTTCTGCGGCAATATACGTTTTGGAGAAACTACAGTTAAAATAGCTCCTTTTTTCTGAGAAAAATATTCGTAAGTTATGATATAATCTCCAATTTGAATCTTTTTAAGATTAATTCCAGATACTTTAATAACCTTTTGATCAATTAATCGAGAAATTTGCTTGCGATCTAATTCAATACCAATTGGTGACTTTACAGTTTCAATTAAATCAAGGTATCGAAAAGAATCACCTAAAGTAATTTTTTTATTATGTACTTCTAAGGAACTAAAATTCTTTGTTTGAACATTAGAATTTATCTGAATTTTTAAAAAGTTACTTTTAAAATTTTTCATTAGATCCGCATTTTCGCCTATTGCTAAATATTGAAGCTCTCTAGTCATACGCTAGCCTACCTTCTCCACATTTATTAATTTTAAGAATATCATTAAAAATAATTAGAAAAAACTAATTTTTATTAACAATTAACAATAAATGCAAAAATTAAGGAACAACCAACATATATTTCCCTTCAACCCATAAATTTCCTCCCAAATTGAACCAATATGTATTATTAACTATTGCTTTTTTAAAAACTTTCCATCTTGTTTGATCTTGCAAACGACGTCCAGTAAAAATTCGAGAAGGACCATATCCTTGCCATAAATTGATCCCATATCCTTTAATATATTTTACTGTACCAACAGGAATTCTTCCATTTATCTCATTTGTTAAATAATCATTAGAAATCCATTGATTATTTCCTAAATCAGACCAAATTTTGCCTTTAATATCATGATATTGTCGACTTATTTTCCAGGACGTTCCATGTAAAGCAAAAATATTGCTTGGATTTTCTCCTGGTTTTTGATATATTCTAACTCCATAATTAGGTAAATAATTAATATAAACAATTTTTCCTTCATTACTATAATCAAAATGATTACTTATCGATTCAGATAAATTAAAAAAATTAACTTTATAAGAATAGTTATCTATTTTTTGATTATTAACCATGGATTTTAAATTTAACTGAGAAAAATCTATTTGATAAGGTTCATCTATTTTTAAGTCTATTCCACGAGGTAAATAAGTAAAAACAGTGTTATATCCACCATACTGACTTTCATAGCTAATATCATTAGGCAAAATATTAGTTACTTGATGAGTTTTTAAATTTGTTAACTTTATTTGAGGTTTATGTCCCGGAATGATATTTTGTGCTTCATTAAACGCAATGCTCCAATAAACAGGCTTCAAAGGATTACTACTATTTAAAAATTCTAATGGAAATACATTATTAGCTGGATAGGTTAATGGTTCAATTAACGGAACGTGATATTCGTCACCAAAACCTTCTCCCCAATAAAAAACTTGATAGCCTACAGCTAAATGTTGGGAACCCTGATTAATAATAGTTTGGGAACTTTGAGGATTTGTATAAATAGTTCCAATACCATAGCGGTTTAAAGCTTGTGAAAGCATCCAACTACGATGACCAACACTTTTAGGATCATAATTATTATTGTCAACAACAAAGTCCAAAATATCGTCCATAACAGTTTGCTTTGCATAGTTGCTAAAATTTTGGGGCACAATGTTAGCAATATTACCAAAACGTGTAGCTGTAATTCCTTTCCTCCATGTTTCATCGTTAACATAAGAAGGTTTAGGTAAATTACTCAATCCATGTTGTACATTTGAACCATCATTGCGAGGTACTGCAGCCATATCATAAGCTCCCGTCAAAGAAATTTTATTATCATCTTGATTTTGGACTACTGGATATAAGCCAAAAAGTAAACGAACAAACTTATAAGCTTGATCATAGTTTTGCTGATAACTGCGACTATTAGAACCAATTAACGAATTTGAAGTAAAATTAGGAATTTGATCATATATATTTTGATAATTATAAACCGTTTGATCTAATTTTTGATATTCATTTTTAAATAAGGATATTTGTGCTTGCTGCTCATTAGTATATGCATCAGCTACAATACTTTTCGAAGTCTGTAAAATGGTAACTAATAAAATTACCATTGAAATTTTTTTTAAAAATTTCATACCAACCACCTTTTAAGTTCAATAGCTTAATTATATAAAAATTAACTGAAGTTTTAAAGAAACTTGAATTTATCACTAAATATAATCTGTTAAAATTGTTTAATGCAGCGAAATACCAGAAAACAAAAATTTAATCATCAAGATTGGTTTAACTTCCTTATAATTATGGGAATAATTATTATTTTATTTATTGTAGCATTTGTTTTTGGACGCCTCAGTGCTCCAAAAACAAAAATTATTGTTCAATCTAATCAACAAGTTAAAAAGATGGGAAAAACTTTTTTCCTTGGTAATACTTATTCAGCAGTTTATCAAGAAATTTTGCCACAAAATAAAAATTCAAAAATAATACATACTATAACTATGCATTTTAAAAATGACGGAACTATGGTTCAAAAAGAAGAACAACTAAATTTAGCTAAAACGGATTCTTCCTCTCATAATAAAATTACTGTTTATTCTGGAATTTCTGAATTAAATGGTAACATCTTGCGTGTGAAAATAAGTTCTTTGGTAGAAGCAACCTATAATTCAGCAAAGAAGTTAAAATCAAATTATCCTTATGATGTTCGAGCTCGAGGTGAAGCTTTTAACTACCCCTTAAATAAGCAAGACCCCTCTTATTTTTGGTTTTCTCTTAATGAAAACAATATATATGCAATAACTTCTAATGGACAAATCGTAAAACTTGTAAAATCTAAACAAAAATTATCAAGTTTACCAGAATATGCCAAAATTTTTAGTAAAAAAAGAGATCAGAATCAACAGGCAGATCAAGAAAATAAAGATAATTCTACAATGAACCAAAACAACTTGATTCAAACTCAAGAAAATAGTGACGGTGTTTACTTTAATTTTGGTTATTTTAGTAATGGTGCAGCTGATCAATACACAATTGATATGCAAATTGCTAATCCTACTAATAAACCACAATACGTTACATTAGAAAAAATAATATATCATAGCAATTCAAAAACATATCAACTTAATCCTAATTATCACGGACAAACAACGATTCCAGCTTTTAGTTCTAAATATTTTCCAGCATTTTTTGATAATTTAAAATACGATGATATTTTTGGGCAGTTCCAAATTTATTATGGTGAAAGCACAAATTTAATTATTAAACACAATAACAAAGAGGAATTTCCAGTAAATTTTAGCGAAGGTCAATTAGAAAACTCTGGAGTTTGATTTCTTCATTTCTAAAACCGTACCATTAATGATCCCTCCTGTAATGATCATTTCTCCCAATGCATTAAGCCATAAAAGAAAGACAATTACAGCACCAATAGTACCGTAACTTTCCCAATTTTTTCCAAAATATTTTAAATAAATTCGAAATACTTGAGAAAGTAAAATCCAACCTGTAGCTGTAAAAAGGGTTCCAGGCAAAGCATCGCGAATGCGTAACTTTTTATTAGGCATAAAAAAGTAAATAAAAAAAAGTGCTCCACCCAGCATAATTAAAACTAAAGGCCACTTTAAAGTATTGTACAAATCAATATATTTTTGAGAAATATTAAAAATTGGAGCAATCATTTTAATAATCATTTCTCCAAAAATCATAGTAATAGCAATGATAACAACTACAACCATTAATAAAAAAGTATAAAAAAGAGACATTGCTCTTTTGATAATAAAATTTTGATCCCAGTGAGGATTATATAATTCATTTATCCCTTGGTTAAGCACATTTAATACCCTACTCATTGCCCACATAAAAACCAAAAATGAACCTATTAGTAAGAAAACATTTGATGAATAACGAATCGATTTTGTTATATCAGTGAGTAATGAAAGTGTAGGCTTAGGAATCGCATAAACAAGATAAGAAAATAATGAATTTAAGTCAATTTTTAAAAATGCAAAAAGATTACCAATAAAAATAAGTAAAGGAAAAAAAGAAAGTAATAAATAATAAGCAAATGCTTTGGAAAGTACCACAACATTTGCCCTTTTAAATAGTTTAGTAAATTCTAGAATAAAGCGCCTAATTAGGCTTAAATTACGATTTATTTTTTCTTTACTTATCATAGTTACTAACTTTACTTTAAAAGATAAGGTTCATCCTCTGGATCCCCTTGACTAGTTAAAATTTTAGGACCATCTTTAGTAATTGCTAAAGTATGTTCATACTGTGCAGAAAAAGAACCATCTTGAGTTACGTAGTAACTCCAATCCTCTTTTGGAACTTGTTTTGCTCGAATTTCCCAAGTACCGGTATTAATCATCGGTTCAATTGTGATAGTCATTCCCTCACGTAAACGTATTCCTTGCCCAGGTTCACCATAGTGTGGAACAGCCGGTTCTTCATGAATTGATGGTTGGATTCCGTGGCCAATTAAGTCTCTAACATCACCAAAATGATGTTTATTTTCAGTATATCTTTGAATTACTGCACCAATATCACCAATACGATTACCAATTTGTGCTTGAGCAATTCCCAAATAAAGTGACTTTTTAGTTACCCGCATTAATTCTTGATGCAATGGTGATATTTTACCGACCCCATAACACCAACATGAATCACTCTGATAACCTTCAAATTCTACGCACATATCAACTTTTACAACATCTCCACTTTTTAAAAGCAGTTTACGACGAGGTATAGCATGAGCTACTTCATCATTTACACTGATACATGTTGCATACTTATAACCATCAAATCCAATTTGAGAGGGCGTTGCTCCATGTTCATGAATATATTTATTAGCAAATTCTTCAATATCCCAAGTAGAAATTCCTGGTTTAATTATATTTCGCAAATTCCGATGAACCCCAGCTAAAATCTTTCCAGATTTAGCCATTCCGGCAATTTCGCGAGGTGATTTTATTGTAATCAATTTATCTAAGTCCTATCTAATCAAAAATGTTATCATTTTAATTGTACCTTTCAGTTGCTTTTTTACAAATAAGAATTCAATTTTTTTCAAAAATTCTGTTGAAATGCCAACTTAATCAGCTATATTATTTAAAATATTAACTATAAATAAAGGAGTAATTATGACTAATGCATTAGTAGTTTACGCAAGTATAACTGGAAATAACGAGGAGGTTGCTGAAATTGTTAATGAAGAACTTAAAAGATTAAAAGTTAATTCAACGCTTAAAGAAATTTCAATCACTAATGCGGATGAATTTGAAAATGTCGATATTTGTGTAGTATGTCCTTATACCTATGGTGAAGGTGATCTACCAGAAGAGGGAATGGATTTTTATGAAGATCTACCAACCCTCAATTTAAAAGGTAAAGTATTTGGTTGTGCTGGCTCGGGTGATACTTATTATGAAGAATTTGCAACAGCAGTTGACGATTTTGCCAATGCTTTTATCAAAGCTGGGGCCAAAAAAGGAGCGGAAAATTTAAAAATAGACTTAGCTGTAGATGAAAATGATTTAAAAAATATTATCAATTTTACTAAAGAGCTTGTTGCTACCTTTGAAAAAACCAAATAATTTTAAAATTAAAAATTTTCTCATCTACGCCTTCTTTGGCTTTTTAGCGTCTTTAGTTAACGTAGTTTTATTTCAACTGTTATATCATAACTTACGCTTAATTAATCTAGTAGCTAATTCAATTGCATTCATCATTGCTAATGTTTTTAGTTACTATTTAAACCGCACTTTCGTTTTTAGATTACCTCACGGTAATTTGTCAGAATTATTTATTGAATTTACTTCATTCATTTCGTCACGTACTTTAACTTATTTTCTGGACATAAGCTTCATGTTCATCTTTGCAACTTTACTAAAAATGAATACCGCTAATGAAACATTAATTTTAAAAATAATAGACCAAATTATTTTAGGATTGATTAATTATTTTATATCTAGATTAATTTTTCAAAAAAGTGAAAAAAGAATTCAAAATCGAACAATTAAACAAAAGCATTAGGCCGATGAGGAGTTAAATCAAAATAATATTTTATTGCAGAAACAATGCGCTGTGCTGATTGTCCATCACCATATGGATTTTTAGCTTCAGCCATTTTTTTATATTCAATTGGATCATTAACTAATTTTGTTAAAGCGTGTTCAATAGTATATGGATCAGTTCCTACTAATTTAATAGCCCCTGTTTGAACAGCTTCAGGACGTTCCGTAGTATCTCTTAAAACCAAGACCGGTTTATTTAAAGCGGGCGCTTCTTCTTGTACACCTCCAGAATCAGAAAGAATCACAAAACTACGTTTGATTAAGTTATGAAAATGAACAACATCAAGCGGATTAATTAACTTTACTTGTTTTTCATTATTAAAAACATCATGAGCAGCTTTTTGAACAGCAGGAGATCGATGTACAGGATAAACTAACAAAAAATTAGGATCACTTTTAACTACATTTAAAATTGCTTGAAACATTTTTTCCATCTTTTTACCCTGATTTTCTCGCCTATGGGCCGTTAATAAAATTATCTTTTTAGAAAAGTCAATTTCATCAAATTCAGGTGAGTCAAAATGATCATTAACCGTATATTTTAAAGCATCAATTCCAGTATTACCCGTAATAAAAATTTTATTTTTATCTTTATGTTCAGAAACCAAATTATCATAATTTTTCTTAGTCGGAGCAAAATAAAGATCAGATAAATCGTCAACCATTTCTCGATTCATTTCTTCTGGAAAAGGTGAATATTTTTGCCAAGTTCTCAATCCAGCTTCCACATGTCCAATCGGAATTTGTTGATAAAATGCGCTTAAACTAGTAGCAAAAGTAGTTGTTGTATCTCCATGAACTAAAACTAAATTAGGCTTTTCTTTTTGGAATATTTCTGCTAAATCTTGAGATACTTTAACTGTAATATCTGAAAGAGATTGATTCTTTTTCATAATATTAAGATCAAAATCAGGTTTAATTTTAAAAATTTTTAAAACCTGATCTAACATTTCTCGATGTTGAGCAGTAATAATATTTTTCGTAATAAAACTTGCTGATTCTTTTTCAAGTTCTTTAATCAAAGGTGCCATTTTTATTGCTTCTGGGCGAGTCCCAAATACAGTTATTATTTTAATCTTTTTTTTCATTTTCTATTCCTAATTTTAGTTAATTAATTTTTATACACGCTATTACATGTCCTTCATCGCGCACATGATATAAAGGTTTACTTAAAGAATGCCGATTACTAATTGGAAACTCTTCTGGGACTAAATCAAATGTCCCGCCATTTACTGTTCTAACCTCAAATTTCACATCCTGTATTCCATTTAGTAAAAAATAAGTAAAAATTTCTAACTTTTGGCTTGAATTCTGACGAGTGACTTTAACGCCTTTTTTAGCTCTAGTAGTTAACGGAATATCACTCAATTTCAAATTTTTATACTTACCATCATTTTGCAAGATTCCTAAATACTTAAAAGTAGAATTTAAAACAAAAATTTGTAGAATTGCATCCTCCTTAGCTAAAGACATTAATTTTACACCACCTGAGCGGCCTTTTTGCAAAGGAACCTCTGATACATGAAATTTTAATACCATTCCTTGTTTGGTTAATGATAATAGTTCTGCATCCTCTGTAGATACTTCAGTAATATTAGTTACTCGACTTTGTTTATTTTTGAAGTTAATAAAAACAATACCTCGATGCAAATAACGACTTTTGGGGCGTAAATCTGATAATGAAATTTGTTTAACGTAACCATCTGTGGTGGAAACAATCACCCTTTTATTAGGATGCTCCTTCGTTAAAGCAAAAACTGATAAAATTTTTTCGTTAGGTGCAAAACCCATTGATTGGGATAAATGAGTTCCTAAATCTTTCCATTTTTCTTCAGCAATTTCAAAAACTCTACGATAGATCATTTTTCCTTGGTCAGTAAAAATAAAAATTTCATCGTGAGTTTTTAAATCTGCTTCTAGTAAAAAGCGATCCCCTAATTTAAGTTCTGTTTTGCTACTTTGTGCACTTTTAATTGAAGATCGTTTTAAATAACCTTCTTTTGTAATTCCGACATGCACTTCTTCAATTGGGATGGTAACAGATTTAGTAACTTTTAAAGGAATAATTTTTGATTCAATTTTTGTTAATCTAGGAGTACCAAATTCATTACTAATTTTTTTAAATTCTTTTATCATTACTCGGCCTAAATATTTAGGGTCCGACAAAATTTTTTGATATTCATTAATTTTCTTTTGTAAATCTTCAAGTTCAGTTTCTAATGTAACAATATCAGTATTCGTAAGACGATAAAGTTGTAAATTGACAATTGCCTCACTTTGTTCTTTAGTAAACTGATAATTATCCATCAAATTTTGCATAGCGGCTAAACGATTTTCACTAGCACGAATCGTTTGAATAACTTTATCCAAAATAGAAATAGCTTTAACTAACCCGTTAACAATATGAGTACGTTTTTGAGCTTTGTTTAAGAAAAATTTTGTTTGCTTTAAAATCACATTTTTACGGTGATCTAAATAAGCAGTTAAAATGTCTTTTAATCCTAATTGACGAGGCTTGCCATCATCAATGGCAATCATATTAAAATTATAAGAAACTTGCAAATCAGTGTTTTTAAACAAGAAATTCAAAATTTCTTCTGGATCAGAATTCTTTTTTAGATCTATGGAAATTGATAATCCAAAACGATCGCTCTCATCACGAATATCACCAATTCCATCTAATTTTTTTTCTGCTTTTAAATCTTCAATTCGCTTTATTAACTGAGCTTTATTTACATCAAATGGAATCTCAGTAACAATGATTTTATGCTTCCCTTTTTCTTTAATGATTTGAGTTTTACTTCGAACAATTATTCTTCCACGCCCAGTTTCATATGCTGAAATCAAACCTTCTTTACCTTGAACAATTGCTCCGGTTGGGAAATCAGGACCTTTAACGAAATTCATCAGCTGTTGTGTTGTTGCATTAGGATGATCAATTAAGTAAATTAATGCATCAATGACTTCACATAAATTATGTGGCGGAATTTGAGTTGCATATCCAGCAGAAATTCCAGTAGCCCCATTGACTAATAGATTAGGAAAAGCTGCAGGTAATACTACAGGTTCATAAAGTGAATCATCAAAATTTAGCATCATATCAACGGTCTCATTGTTGATACCTGATAATAAATAATTTGATATTTTACTCAACCTAGCTTCTGTATAACGCATAGCAGCTGGCGGATCACCATCGATTGATCCATTGTTTCCATGCATTTCAATCAAAGGAATCCGATTTTTCCAATCTTGACTCATTCTAACCATTGCTTCATAAATAGAAGAATCACCATGGGGGTGAAAATTACCCATAACATTTCCAACTGATTTTGCAGCTTTACGAAAAGCTTTGTCAGACGTATTTCCATCTTCATACATCGCATAGAGGATTCTTCGTTGGACTGGCTTAAGACCATCTCTTACATCAGGAAGAGCTCGTTCTTGAATGATATATTTTGAATAGCGGCCAAAACGGTCACTAATTACATTTTCTAGAGGCAATTCTTTAATTCGATCTGGCAATTATCTACTCCTATCTTGAAACTTCTAAGATGTTATCATTTTCATCATGATCTGAAAAATCGACATTTCTTTCAATCCATTTTCTTCGAGGACTTACTTCATCTCCCATTAAAGTTTCAACTTCTTTATTTGCATATTTTAAATCTTCAATTTTTACGCGAAGCATAGTACGAGTTTCAGGATTCATCGTTGTTTCCCATAATTCATCAGCATTCATTTCTCCAAGCCCTTTAAAACGCTGTAAATTATACTTAGTTTTTATATTTTTTGTCCTTTCAGTTAATTCTTCTTCAGTCCACGCATATTCAATCTTGGGCTTTTTTATCCCAACTTGAATTTTATAAAGTGGCGGCATTGCAATATAAACCTTGCCGGCCTGAACTAAATCCAACATATATCGATAAAAAAAAGTTAACAATAATATTTGAATATGAGCACCGTCAGTATCAGCATCAGTCATAATAATAACTTTATCATAATTACTATCTTTTACTTGAAAATCCTTACCAGCTCCTGCACCAATAGCATAAATTATTGTATTAATTTCTTGATTTTTATAAATTTCTTCAATAGAAGCTTTTTGAGTATTTAAAACTTTTCCACGGAGAGGTAAAATTGCCTGAAATTTTCGATTCCGACCTTGTTTTGCAGAACCTCCAGCTGAATCTCCCTCTACTAAAAAAAGTTCATTTTTTTTTGCATCATGTTTTTGAGCTGGAGTTAATTTACCAGAAATTAAACCATCACTTTTTTTACTTTTTTTACTTTTTCTAATAGTATCTCGAGCTTTTCTAGCAGCTAGTCTGGCCATCTGGGCTTCTTTTGCCTTAGTAAAAATCTTTTGTCCAAAATCTCCATGTTCTAACAAGTAATATTTTGCTTGCTCATAAATTAAGTTTTCAGTAATTCCTTTGACTAAAGCTGTCCCTAACTTTTCTTTAGTTTGTCCTTCAAATTGCAACATTTTTTCAGGAACATGTACTGACAGAACTCCAATTAGTCCTTCGCGTAAATCGCCACCATCAACATTTTTTTCTTTATCTTTCAATAAATCACTATTTCGGAAATATTCATTAAATGCACGAGTTAAACCAGCACGCAACCCTGATTCGTGAGTTCCGCCTTCAGGAGTTCGCACATTATTGACGAATGAAAGAATTTGTTCATGATATCCGGTATTGAATGCACCAGCAAATTCAATTTCTACACCCTGATCAGTTCCTGAAAAATCAAAAATTTGTCCGATTAATTCCTTATCTACACTTAAATTTTCAACAAATGTCTTAATTCCTTCGGGATAAATAAATTCTTCTTTTTGATCATTTCGACGATCTATTAGCGTAAAGCGCACATTCTTTAAAAGATAAGCAGCTTCTTGGATTCGTTCTTTAATTACATTAAAATTAAAATCAGTATTACTAAAAATTTGATCATCAGGAATAAAATTAACAGTTGTACCATTAGGAGATTTAGTAGGACCCAATTTTTTTAATGTACCTACTGGATGACCACCATCTTTAAATTCCTCCATGAATGATTCTCCATCACGATTCACTTTAACTGTAAGTGATTTAGACAAGGCATTTACAACACTAGAACCAACTCCATGTAACCCACCAGAAGTTTTATATGATGTACTATCGAATTTTCCTCCTGCATGTAAAACCGTAAAAATTACTTCAATCGTAGGTTTACCTGAACGATGAATTCCTGTTGGAATACCTCTCCCAAAATCTTGTACCGTAATTGAACCATTTTTTTCAATTATGACATTAATTTGCTTTCCATATCCAGCTAGAGCCTCATCTACTGCATTATCAATAATTTCATAAACGAGATGGTGTAAGCCATTAGCATCAGTTGATCCAATATACATTCCTGGCCTTTTTCGAACAGCTTCTAACCCTTCAAGTATTTTAATATTATTATCACTGTAACTATTCATATTTTTAATTCATACCACCCTGTTTATTTCTTATCATTACTGATTATCAAATATAGCGCAACACTACCTCAAGATTCAATAGCTATCCTAAGTTTTAATTTTTTTTTACTATAAATCACGTTATAATTAAAAGTATCATTATTCATTGAGGTAAAATTAATGCATAAATACATCCTTTTTATTATTCTTTGCATAATCGCTTATTTTTTTGGAGCAATTCCTTTTGGATTATTGATTGTAAAACTATTTAAAAAAACTGATGTACGGAAATATGGCAGTCATAGTATCGGAACAACAAATGTTTTTCGTGTATACGGATTTAAACTGGGTTTTCTAGTTTTAGTTTTAGATACCTTAAAAGGAACTATTAGTGCATCATTGCCAATGATCTTTGGTAATTACCCTCACTATTATGTAATAATTTGTGGTTTTTTTGCAGTAATTGGTCATACTTTTTCAATTTTCTTAAATTTTCGAGGTGGCAAAGCTGTTGCAACAGGTTCTGGAATTCTCTTAGCCTATGAACCTACACTATTTGTATTAACTTGGACGGTATTTTTAATAACTCTTTTTCTTTTTAGTGCAGTTTCAATTGCAAGTATTGTTGGATTCATATTTGTTAATTTAATGGCTTTTTTTATCTTAAAAGATCATATTCTTAGCATAATTGCTTTCATTTTATTAGTAGTAGTTATATATCGCCATCGTGAAAACATTTTAAGAATAAAAAAAGGACAAGAAAATCTCGTCCCTTTTGGCCTAATCTATTGGTATAAAAATAAAAAAGATAAATAATCTAATATATTTCTAGATATTGCTCCTTTTCCCACTCAGAAATATTTTGAGAATAGGCAATCCACTCCAATTTTTTTAAGTTCATAAAACTTTTATAAATATGTTCACCTAATGAGTTTACTACAACTGTATCTTTAGAGAGCCAATCTAGTGCCTCATATAAATTTTGTGGTAAGCTTTTAATATTATTTTTTTGTAATTCATTATTATTCATTCGATAAATATTTCTATTTATTGGATCTGCTGGTTTTAAATTAGATTTTAATCCATCTAATCCGGAAGCTAAAATTACACTAAAAGCCATATAAGGATTAGTTGTAGGATCTACGCTTCTTAATTCTAATCGAGTTGAATTTCCACGATCAACTGGTACCCGAATCATTGGTGAACGATTTCGACCACTCCAAGCAATATAAACTGGCGCTTCAAAACCTGGAACTAAACGTTTATATGAGTTAACTATGGGATTGGTAATCGCAGTAAAGCTAGGAGCATGCTTTAACAATCCCGCTAAAAAATGACGACAAGTATCCGATAGTTCCATTTCTTTGTGTGAATCATAAAAAACATTGTTTTGATCACTAAAAAGCGACATATTAGTGTGCATTCCTGAACCATTAACACCTTGAACTGGTTTTGGCATAAATGTTGCATGTAAATGATACTTACGAGCAACAGTTTTAACAACTAATTTAAAAGTCTCAATATTATCAGCGGCTTCAATTGCATTTTCATATTTAAAGTCAATTTCGTGTTGACCAGGAGAAACTTCATGATGAGCAGCTTCAACATCAAAACCCATTTTTTCTAAAACTAAAACAATATCTCTTCGACAATTTTCTCCTAAATCTAAAGGGGCAAAGTCAAAATAACTACCTTTATCATTAAGTACATTAGTAGGATGATTTAAATCATCCATTTTAAATAAGAAAAATTCTGGCTCGGGACCTATATTGAAAGAACTAAAACCAAATTTAGTCATTTCTTTTAAATTTTTCTTTAAGTTAACTCGTGGATCGCCTAAAAAAGGAGTATGATCAGGATTACATACATCACAGATTAATCGAGCAACTTTTCCATGCTCAGTTCCCCAAGGAAAAATCAAAAAGGTATCCAAATCAGGCTGTAAATACATATCACCTTCTTCAATCCTAACAAAACCATCGATTGAAGATCCATCAAACATAATATTACCATTTAAAACTTTATCTAACTGAGAAACAGGAACTTCCAAATTTTTTAAAATTCCATTGATATCAGTGAACATTAACCTAATAAAACTAACATTTTCTGATTTAACAATTGCTCTAATATCTTTTTCCGTATAATTTTTTCTGGACATTTTTACCCTCAATCCAATTTATTTTTACCGACTTCTAAATCACGCATCATTTCGTCGCGAAAAATTTCCCTAGCCTCTTGATCACTGATTGTTTTAAAAGTAAGGTTTTGCTGCATGTTTTTATGTTTATGCCAATAGTTTTGAATGTTTTTAATACTTTCTCCACTTTCTAACATTTCTTTAATAAATACAAGCTCATCAAGATCATTTAAAGAAAAAATTCGTTGATTTCCTTTACTACGATGATAAGTAATCAGTCCTTTTTTTTCATAATACCTAATTTGGCGAGCAGTAAGACTAGTTAAAGCCATTATGACGTGCAATGAAAGAATAGGTAAATCACGTTTAATTTCTTTACTCATCTACTTCCCCCCTTTTAATAAACTATCCTGAATTTTGGTAAGTTTCAACATTTTATGTCAGGTTTGCTAACATTTATTTAATAAGCCAAAAATATAAATCAGTCAAAACTTGTTCTTCAAAGTTTGAACAATTAAAGTCATACCAATTAACAGACATTTTATTATGAAACCATGTTAATTGACGTTTAGCATAATTACGCGTCTTTTGCTTTAACAGATTAATCGCTGTTTCTAAGTCTTGTTTACCTGAAAAATAATCAAAAAACTCTTTATAAGCAATTGCCTTACTTAATAATGGATATGCCTTTTGTTTTTGATAAACTCTTTTGGCTTCTTCAAGTAATCCTTGTTTAATCATTAAATCAACTCGTGTTTCAATTCTTTGATAAAGACGAGAGCGGTCGGTATTTAACCCGATAAGATAAACATTATTACTAATTGAACCTGGCTTTTGATCAAGAATAGACATATTCGTAACCCGTTTAATCGCTAAAGCTCGTAAGACTCTTCTTGGATTATTTATATCAATTTGGTGATAGGCTTGTGGATCAACCTCAAATAGTTCTTCTTTCAACCTTGCCTCTGATTTATCCGCATTATCATGAATAAATTGATGATATTTGGCTGAATTTAAATAACCCAATGTATCATTTCTTAAAAAAGAATTAATATAAAAGCCTGTACCGCCTGCAATTATTGGAATAGTACTTTTAGTGTTAATTATGGCGTTAGCTTTTTCCTTAAAATCATAAGCAGAAAAATTTGTTTCTGGTTCTAATAAGTTAACTAAATAATAAGGAACAGTAATTTTATTTAAATCTGGTTGAGCTGTACCAATGTGAAAATGGCGATAGATTTGCATTGAATCGCCTGAAATAATGTAAGTATGAAGTTTTTTGGCTATTTTAATTGCTAGTTCTGTTTTCCCAGTTGCTGTCGGACCAACTATCGCAATAATTTTTTTATTTTTTTCCATATATTGTATAATTACACTTGTAAGTAATAGAAATAGGAGATATTATTCTTCTAAACCTTATCATAAATTAAGGAGATTATTAATGACTAAAAAATTTGTTTCTGGTTTTGTTGCTGGAAGCTTAGCCGCTTTAAGCGCAGTAGCTGCAGCAGTATTTACCTTTAAAAAAGCAGTTATTGAGCCAACTGAAGAAAAAGCTCAACAAATTGAAGATAATCGACGTAGAGCCAATCGAAAAAGCCACCAAGCCCATATGGGGTAACTATTTTAATCACTAAATCAACAAAATTATTTTTGTTAGTTTAAAAACAAAGTTTCAAAATACGATACTTTGTTTTTTTTTGAATCAAAATCAAAATTAATTTAAATACAATTTTTAAAACTGATTTTCTGCAGATTTCAACCCTCTTTGAATTATTTTAAAAATTAAATGCTTAAGGATTATTAACTATAGTGACCAGAGCTCTAACTTCGGCGTATTTTAAATTCATTTGATCTTTTTAAAAAACAATATTAATAATTTTCCTATACTAATAGTATTGTGACCAAAGCAAGCTTAATTAATAAAACTATAATATTTTTTAAAGAACTATCATCCATGTTTTTCACCAATAATTACTTTTTTCATGGTTGATTTTTAAATGATTATTATATTATGATCAAATCTTCTTTAATTTTTTTATCCATTCATATTTAATATTTTCCTGTGAAAAATATAAAAAATTTTTTTAGAAAAAGAAACTTTAGGTTTGGAAAATACAACTCGGCTTGATAATAATCCTGATTTATCTAATTTTACTCCCCCTTATTAAGCAGAAAGTTTCACAGTCTTTGTTATGCACAGAAAAATAGCTATAAACCTTGTATGATTGCATTTAGCAATGATTGAAAGTGTGTTAATTCTGATTTTTGGCGATTGGTATTCGAAGAACTAACCTTGGTCTTTACGAATTATTTTTACATAAGCATTATCTTTCCGTGATAAAACGACCACCAAACTTTCGGTGGCTGTTTGTCCAGCCATCACTCGTTTGAAAATGCCAATGTAACGTTTATAATATAAGTAAGATGTAAAACGGTAAGAGGTATTACTAGGAGGTAGTATTATGGATAATGCTTTAACTGGTAAGATGTCGCAGAAAGGTCAAGTCGTCATTCCTGCTCCCATTCGTCGGGCATTAGGCTTGCAAAAGGGAACTAAAGTGTCATTTGAAGTAAAAAATAACGAAATTCGAATTAAAAAATTACCAACTGCGCTTGACTGGGCTAATTTGGTAAAGGAAATTCCAGTTGAAGACGTCGAAATTGACGAAAACGGTCATTATGATTCTAAAAAGTCACCTGATTTTCAAGATTGGATGGTTAATGGCTAATGGAGCCGATGGACATTTATATAGCTAATGTTCCGTTTGATGATAAGGGAACAGACAGTAAAGTTCGTCCAGCTTTGGTAATTGAAGTTGAGAGTAAAAAAGTAATTGTCTTTAAGGTTACGAGTCAATATAAAAGAAAATCAGCTCAAATAAAAAAACTATATTATCCAATTAAAGAATGGAAAGAAGCTGGTCTTCAGAAAGAATCTTACGTAGATACACATAAATTGTACCGATTAGCAAAAAAATGGATTTTTAGCCAGCAGCCAATCGGTAAACTCATGGATATCGATCGTATCGGACTGTTTGAATTCATCAAACAATTAAAAAATCGGTAGTGAGTGTCGCTCTTTTTACAAGTGTGGCTTTTTTGTTCTAATTAATGTTAGTTAATAACCGAAATTTTAAAAATGCTAAGAAGTAACATAAAATGTTATTTAATGATATAATCAGTATTAATAAATAGTTTTACAAATGTGAGTAAAAAATGGACGAAAATATTAAAAACACATTAATAAGCAAAAAAGAGTATCATGCAGATTATTATCAAAAAAACCGTGCAAAAATTAGGAAACAACAGCGTGATTATCAATTATCACACAAAAAAAAATTAAACGAATATAGCAAGGATTATTACCTAAAAAATAAATCGCGAATCATTTATAATCGTTATAAAAGGGCAACTATAGAATTTATCGAAACAAAAGCCAAAAAAACGGACCTTATAGAATTAAAGAATAAAATAGACCAGCTAATAAAAGAAAGATAATAAACCATTAAACGTTAAAAATCCTTTATTCACAAAGATATTATTAATGACAATATAATTCACCATATAATTCACAATATGATTATTAGTATAAATAGCATAATTACGAATTAACCTTTCTTATATCTAAAATAATTCATAATAAAAAGGAGAAACAATAAAATGTTTCTCCCTTTTTTAATTTAAAATCTTACTTTTTTAAAGTTTAATAATTTGCTGAAAAGTAGGTTGAGTTAAAATTGCATATCTACCATCAATCCATTGTTCGCCACCTAAATTATAATAAACTATTCCATTTACGGTTTTGCGTTTAAAGACTTTCCATGATGTACCGTGTTGTAATCTTTTGAAATTCATTGTTTTCTCGTCTATCACTAGTTCTCCATAACCAGGAAAACGATAAACTGCTATTCCATATCCCGGAACATAATTTATAGTTACAATTCCTTGAATTTTTTCGGATCCATCTTCATCAGCTGCTCTCACGTACTGCGCTTTTACCCAATAGCCATTATTTAATTTGTACCACTTTTCACCATTGTAGAATGCCTGCTTCGTAACGTTTACGGAAGTATCATCGTGGATATATTGATATGACCACAAACTGTCAGGATATTTATATTCTTTTACATTGTATCCATGCACATAATTTATTTTAGCTGCGTTTAAAGTAAAAGGTTCTTCTAAAACGTTTGTTAGATACTGTTCCTTTATCCATAAACCATTATCTAACTTATCCCATTTAACATCTTTCCCTAACATTACTGCTTTAACTGTAACCATAGTTCCATGTTTTATTTGTTGTCCTGTCCACGACTGATCAGGGTATGTATATTCACGCACATAATAATTAGGGACGTAATTTATATATCTTATTTCTTTATCAGTAATATTTACTATAGTGGTGTCTGAAGGATTTGTCGGATTCGTTGGATTTGTTGGCTCTGTTGGGTTCGTTGGGTTTGTCGGGTTTGTTGGCTCTGTTGGGTTCGTTGGGTTTGTCGGGTTTGTTGGCTCCGTTGGGTTCGTCGGATTTGTCGGATTTGTCGGCTTCCCACTCTCAGTTCCATTAGGATTAGCACTTGTTTTAGTATTGGCATTAAATAAATCATCTGAAATACCAAATCTATCTATACCTGATGCATTGTATCTTGTCCAATATTCCTTCCCTGCCATATCATACGTTGAAGGATAATTGACATTATCAACACCTACTTTGCCCATATATGTTCCATATTTATCTATATCTTGGTATTCTTGAGAACTAACAGGCATGTTTTCCCAACCTGGAATATAAGTAATAATAACTATCCAAACAACTGGCCTTAGCCGGTTAGTATAATCATCTATAATGCCAATACCAACTTGTGATATATAAGGATTTAATAATGATTTTCTATGACCAAAAGTAGGTACTTGCCAGTCGTCATAAAACCAGGCGATCGCATTTTTAGCATCAGTATTCTTACCCATCGTTAAATCTATTTCTTCTGCATTCTCAACTGTCCATATATCAGGATGTATAGACTGGTAACTTCCATCATGACTTAATTTTTGATTTCTTTTGAGAGTTTCTGATCTACCCTGCGCAAATGTGGTTAATTCTGAATTTAAAGTTACTGGCTTTAATCCATTTTGTGCTCGTAATCTATTTAATTCCGTTAAAATTGATTGATCCCATATTTCAGGATTAAATGTATTTGAACTTGTTTCTTTTACAGATAGAGAACTGTTCTGATTTTTAGCCAATATTCTATTAATTTGACCTTTATTAGCAATCTCCGCTGCATTCACTGTATTTTTAGTTTGATTATTTAACGTACATGCTGTTACTGACAATAAAGCAATTGTGGTAGCAGTAAATAATGAATTTTTTATAACTTTGTTATTTAGTTTCATTCTTTACTCCTTATGTTAATAAACCCTT
>CALYQJ010000023.1 GCA_945285405.1 uncultured Lactobacillaceae bacterium
AATAATGGAGGTGAGGGGATTTGAACCCCTGTCCACCAGATCTGAATCAGAAGTTTTTGGTCACGATTATATCTTGAATTAAAATTCGCCTAATATCAGGATTCAAGAATTCCTTCATAAAAGACTAACCCATTTAATTTTACTTTAACTATTGGGTTATAATTAAAGCTAAGTCTATATTAATTTGAGACTTAAATCTTACCTATAGACAAATAAGAGTAAGTCACGCAACTGTTTTTTAGGCAGCTAAAGCGTAAGTATTTTCATTTTTAGCAGTTATATTTCTGCTGAGTTTTTAAAGAGACTCAAAACTCTAATCGAAACTTAAGCCCATGGTCTGATGTCGATTCCTTAACACCCCCGTGGATTTACTATTATAATTGAAAGGATTAAGTTTTACAAGGAGCACTGATGATATTTATTTATTGTGGTTTACTTAAAGTAGCATTGGTATTTTGCTTTCAGATTATTAAACCACGAAGGGATATAAAAATATATGGCTATTATTCCTATCTGGCAGGTTTAAATGAAAATATATATTTGTATGCTCAAAAGGTTGCCAAAAAGTATTTACTTTGTTGTGGTTTGATTCAATTTTTGTTAGGATTACTTATTCATTTTTTAAAACTAGATCGTTTGGTTTATTTATGGCTTTTTGTAGAAACATTAGTAATTCTTTCTTATTATGCGTTTGTTGAACAAAAAATTACAATAAGATTAAAAAAAGAAAATAGATTTCCTCTTGGATATCAAAGTTTAGATGAAAGAGAACAAAAAAAAGTTAAGTTAGAAAAAGGTTTACGCAAGTGAAAATATTAATGATTGAAGATAATAAATCAGTTTCTGAAATGATGAGTATGTTTTTTAAAAAAGAGGGCTGGGATGTTGTATTTTCGTATGACGGAAATGATGCTGTAGAAAAATTTAATAAGGCACCCGATTCTTTTGACTTAATTACTTTAGATTTAAATTTACCTGGTAAAGATGGTATGCAAGTTGCTCAAGAAATTCGTGAAAAATCTAAAACTGTACCTTTAATTATGTTAACTGCACGTGATTCAGAGAGTGATCAAGTTTTAGGATTAGAGTTGGGAGCAGATGATTATGTAACTAAACCATTTTCTCCAATTACTTTAATTGCCAGAATTAAAGCATTACATCGTCGCAGTCAATTAGCAGGTGAAAAAAATATAACAGAAAAAGAAACTGAAGCTAATAAGTATTTTGATATTGATACTGGACGCTTTCAGTTAAATGTCAAAACTCGTGAAGCATTTTTAGATGGGAAACCAATAGAAGGATTAACTCCTAAAGAGTTTGATCTTTTACATACTTTAGCTAAAAATCCTAAGCAAGTTTATTCGCGTGAACAATTATTACAACAAGTTTGGGATTACGAATACTTTGGTGATGAACGAACTGTTGATGCCCATATCAAAAAATTAAGGCAAAAAATTGAAAAATCAGGGCCTCAAATTATACAGACTGTTTGGGGTGTAGGATACAAGTTTGATGATACTGAACCAGAACAAAAAGAAAATTAGTTAATTATATGAAAATAATTTACCAGCAAATTGTTTCTTTTGTAACCCTACTTGTAGTAACTTTAGTAATTACTTCATTATCATTTATTCAATCAACCAAAAAAATGGTTTATAACAATACTTGGTTACAGCTTGAGAATTATGCTAATGTGCTGCAAAGAAACGGTTGGGAACGTGAGGGAAATATGTTGGTTCCCAACCAAAATTATATTTTAGAAGCTCAAAAGTTATTAAGTAGCCAAGATGTAACTTTTATCATTTACAATAGTGAAAATCTCCCAATTTTTCCAACTAATGGTGGCTCTATACCGAGTATTTCTGGAGAAAATTGGAATCGTTTACTAAACAACGAAACAATTTATTTAACTAAGACGCCACGAGGAGCAATTCCTAAATATCGTCAACATATAGATCAAACTGCAGTTTATAAACCGTTTTTTTACAGCAATAGGCTTGTTTGTGTAATTGTTGCTACATCATCAGTACAAGGGGTACAAAAAAATATTCAAAAGATTGAAAGAAATTTATTGTTAGCAATAATTTTATCAAGTTTGGTTGCCATTGTAATTATTTATTTGCTTTCTAGTTTTCAATCTCGTCGAATTAATAGAATGCGAAAAGCCACTAGAGAAATTTCTGAAGGAAATTACGATGTTCTAATTCCTGTATCTAAGACTAAAGATGAACTAAATAGTTTAAGCCAAGATTTTAATAGCATGAGTAAAAACTTAAAAGAAGCTAATATTGAAATTGAACGTCAAGAGGAGCGACGTCGACAATTTATGGCTGATGCTGCTCATGAAATGCGAACACCACTAACAACAATTAATGGTCTCTTAGAGGGATTAGCTTATGATGCAATTCCAGAAGATCAGAAAGGAAAAAGTATTGATCTAATGCGTAAAGAGACTGCGAGATTGATTAAATTGGTTAATGAAAATTTAGATTATGAGCGGATTAGAACCAATCAAATTTCTCTAAATAAAACTAATTTTGATAGTTCTCAAGTACTTAAAAATATTGCTTTTCAATTGAAGAAAAAAGCAGCAAGTGCTGGAAATTCAATTCAATTTGTTCCTTCGGTAAAATCTCCTAAGAAGGTTCTAGTTTATGCAGATTATGATCGGTTTGTTGAAATTGTAATTAATATTGCAAATAATTCGATTCAATTTACAAATAATGGCAAAATTACATTATCCAGTAAACGTGGAAATAATGAAACTCAAATTATAATTAGTGATACAGGAATTGGAATGACTGATGAACAGATGAAAAATATTTGGGATAGATACTACAAAGCGGATCCTTCTCGAAAGAATACTAAGTATGGTGAATCTGGCCTAGGTTTATCAATTGTACAACAGTTGGTTAAGCTACATCACGGACAAATTAAAGTCAAAAGTAAAATTAATCAAGGAACTACTTTTATTCTCATATTTCCTGACCAAATAAAGGAGAAAATAGATGATTAAAATTGTAATTACAGTTATCGGAAAAGATAAGCCAGGTATTATTTATAAAATTTCACAAGAATTAGCAAAATCTAAAGTTAATATTTTAGATGTTTCTCAAACAATAATGCAAGAAATGTTTACAATGATGATGTTAGCAGATATCTCACATACTTCTGTTGAATTTCTCTATTTAAAGCAAAATTTAATAGCTATTGGCAAAGATCTTGGCGTTCAAATCAACGTGCAGCGTGAAGAAATATTTAATGAAATGGCAAAAATATAAATGGAAAAATCACAAATTATTGAAACTATCAGAATGGTACGTGATGAACATCTTGATATACGGACGATAACTCTAGGACTTTCATTATTGGATTGTGTGAGTGATGATCCCAAAAAAGCAGCAAGCAATATTTATGAGAAAATCACTCATAAGGCACAGAATATTGTTCAAATTTCACAAAATGTTGAAGAAGAATATGGCATACCAATAACTAATAAAAGGATAAGTGTTACTCCGATTTCTTTATTAGTTGGTAAAACTCCATCAGAAGAAATGATTATTTATGCTCAAGCTCTTGATCGAGCTGGAAAAGCAGTTGGAGTTGATTTTATTGGAGGTTATAGTGCTTTAGTTCAGAAAGGTATGACCAATGGAGATAAAAATTTAATAGCCTCTTTACCTCAAGTTTTAACGGAAACCAATATTTTGAATGCTTCAGTTAATATTGGTTCTACTAAAGCTGGCATTAATTTAGATGCAGTATCTTGGATGGGTAAAACTATTAAAAGGATTTCTAAAATAAAAGCAGAAGGGAATGCAAAATTAGTCGTATTTGCTAATGCTGTTGAAGACAATCCATTCATGGCTGGGGCTTTTCATGGAATTAGCGAAGGTGAAAATTTCATTAATATTGGAATTTCTGGACCTGGAGTGGTTAAGAGTGCAATTAAACGGTTGCCTGAAACTGCTTCTATTGATCAACTTTGTCAGACAATTAAAAAAACCGCTTTTAAAATTACACGTTTAGGTCAATTTATAGGTAGTGAAACAGCAAAACGATTGGGTTATCCTTTTGGAATTGTTGATCTATCACTAGCACCAACACCTGCTAGAGGAGATTCTATAGCTGAAGTTTTAGAAGCAATGGGGTTAGAAAAAGTCGGAACACACGGAACCACAGCAGCTTTAATGATGCTTAATGATGCTGTTAAAAAAGGTGGAGTGATGGCTAGTCTACGTGTAGGAGGATTATCAGGCGCTTTTATCCCTGTATCTGAAGATGCAGGAATGATTGATTCTGCTAGAGATAAAACATTGAACATTGATAAATTAGAAGCCATGACAGCAGTATGTTCTGTGGGTCTAGATATGGTTGCTGTTCCTGGAGAAATACCTTCAACAACAATTGCTGCGATAATCGCTGATGAAGCAGCAATTGGAGTTCAAAATAATAAAACTACTGCTGTAAGGATTTTACCAATTCCAGGCGGCAAAGTAGGAGATACCTATTCATTAGGAGGGTTATTAGGAAATGCTTTAATTATGCCATACCATCAAGCTAAAAGTGATGTTTTAATTAAACGAGGTGGTTTTATTCCAGCACCTATTCATTCGTTTAAGAATTAATTTATAACAGCTAATTTTTAGTATTAGATTGATTAATGGATGCAGGTGGATCAATTAGTTTTTCAGGATTTTCTATAAGTTCTGGATCGCTAGAGTGAAAATTTTCAGTTGTACTTCTATGAGATTTTTGAATAAAGATGCTAGGGTTCTTAACCTTAGCTTCTTTTTCTTGATTTAAAAGTTTTTCATATTGATTTTTATAGTTGTATTTAATTGGGTTTACGGGTTGAAAACCTACAGGAGTATAAAATCGTAATAAATTAAAATTATTAATTAAATCAGAAGTTTTTAGTTTATTATTTACTTTTTTTTGCATATTTTTAAATTCAAGTGTTTTGGCAATACTAGGGTCCAGAGTCTCACCATCTTTAGTATTATAAATGGTTCCATCATAAAAAGTATACTTAGGACTAACAAAATTATGATTACGAAAAGCGACTATTTGATTATGTTTTGGATTAAGTAAATCCTGACCAAGTTGTATATAGTTTTTTGTATCAATTCCTAAAAGATGCAATAAAGTAGGTAAAACATCAATTTCTCCACCAAAAGTATGGTTTACACCACCTTTTAATCCATCATTGTAAATTATTAAAGGTACCCGTTGTAGCATCGCGTTTTGATAATTATTCCATTGGTTTGGATCTTTGTTTAATAATGGTGCTAAACTCTTATTACGGTCATTAGAAATACCAAAATGATCACCATATATAACGATAATTGATTTTTTTAATATACCGCTTGTTTTTAAGTAATTGAAAAATTCAGCTAATGCCGAATCTAAATAATGAGCAGTCCTAAAATAATTATTAACTACTTGATCATCAGTCTTAGCTAATGGAAAATCATCTACATTTTTATCAAGATTAAATGGGAAATGATTAGTTACAGTAATGTATTTTGCATAAAATGGTTGTGGCAGGTGTTCGAGATACTTTATGCTTTCTCCAAAAAGTAATTTATCCTTTATTCCATACCCAACTTCAGAATTATTATCTAGATAGTAATAATTATTATAAAAGAAATAATCATAACCCATACTTTTATAAACATTATTACGGTTCCAAAAACCAGCAGTATTACCATGAAAAACGGCAGAAGTGTAATTTCCGTTTTGGCTTAAGATAGCTGGAGCTGCTTGTAAAGTATTATTTTGCGCCAATGAATTAAAAAAAGATCCTTGAGGTAAACCAAACAAACCTGTTTCTAACATTGTTTCAGCATCTGAAGTTTTGCCTTGCCCAACTTCATGGAAAAAGTTATCAAAAGATAGAGTATTTTTATTTTTTATTAATGAATTTAGGAAAGGAGTAACTTCTCGTCCTTCAAAATGATAATTAAGTAAAAATTGTTGAAAACTTTCTAGATGAATTACAAAAACATTCTTTCCACGAGCAATTCCGAAGTATTTTGGATTAGCTTTGAGATAATTTTCTTTTTTATACTCTGAAACTTTATTAATGTTTTTAACAATTTTAGTACCATTGATATTTTTATTTTGAACAGTTTTAAATCCATCATAAAAGGTAAAAGCATTAATTCCAAGATATTTAACAATATAATTACGATCAAAAGTTCTTAATAATAATTGAGGACGATCAATTTCACTAAAAGATAATAATAAAAAGAAAGTAGCAATGCTTACACAAATTATAGATTCTAATCCTTTTTTAGTAATTAAACTAATTTTAGCGTACCATTGTGTTAAATAACTATTTTTTTTATGAATCAAAAAATGATAAATTAGAATTCCAGCAATCACTATTAAATCTAGTACGTAGAAAATATCATGGGGTTTTAATAGATTAATAGAACTAGCTGATAAACCATTTGAGACTTTCGAGTAACCTAATATTGTATTTACAGTCATAAAGTCAGTAAATTCTCGGTAATAAATTACATTAAAAAGAATTAATGCTGATTCTGCTGTAGCTAAAATTATCATAATTATATAACGTATTTTAGGATTTTTGATTAAAAGTGGCAGCAAAAAAATCACGAAAGCTAGGGGAAGTGGATTAATTAATAGTAAAATTACTTGTAAGGGACTAGATACCCCTAAAGCAAAATCAAATGTATAGGCGATTAATGATTTAATCCAAAAATTAATAGTAAGTAAAATTGGTAAAATTAAATTACTGTTTAAGATTTTTTTAAATTTTTTTTTCATATTTTTAGATAAAATATACTTTTAATAAATTAAAATTTGTAATGACATGAAGAATTATAAATGAAAAAAATAAAAAAACTATTTTTTCTCTTTACTAGTTTAGCAGTTCTTTTAATTTTAAGCTTTTTTATTTTTATATATATTAAATTTTTTATTAATACATCTAGTAAAAGTCAAAATATTGAGAATGCTGAAAGCGAGACCTTTCAACAAGAAAAGAAAGAGAAACAGAACTTTATCAATCAATTAGTTCCTATTGCTCAGCAAATTCAAAAAGAGTACCATATTTTAGCAAGTATCAGCATTTCTCAAGCGTGCTTAGAAAGTGATTGGGGACGTAGTAAACTTGCAAGTAAATACCATAATTATTTCGGAATCAAAGGAAGCTCGGGACAGAATACTGTAATGTTAGAAACTAAGGAATTTATTTCAGGAAAATGGATTAAAAAAAAGGAAAATTTCGTAGTTTATAATAGTTTAAAAGAGTCTATGATTGATCATGCTAAACTTTTAAGTCAAGGTACTAGTTGGAATAATCAGCAATATCAAGAAGTTATTGATGCAAATGATTATCAAAAAGCTGCTCAAGCTTTAGTAAATGCTGGTTATGCAACAGATCCAAATTATGCAGAAAAATTAATAAGAATTATTCGGCAATACCAGTTAAATCGTTTTGATTATTAGAAATTGTGAGGTTAGTTGTGACAAATACTTTTTTACCGGGTTCTGTTATTGGTATTTTGGGAGGAGGATCAGATGCTTTTTCGTTGGTTTTGCAACTTAAATCTTTAGGGTATCAGGTAGCTGTATTCTCAGAAATTAGTGATTCTCCTGCAATTGTTATGGCTGATTTTAGGTTTACCGGCAAAATTACCGATCGAAATAAATTAGATACTTTTGCAATTATTTGTGATGTAATCATTTTAGAAAATAAATTTGTAAATCCTTTTGCCGCTCAATATTTATCTGAACATTATTATTTACCCCAAGGATTTAATTTGCTTTCACTTTCTCAAGATAATTATCTCAATTCACTTTTTTTGGATGATCTAAATTTAAATACTGTGCCCAATGCAACAGCAGTTTCTTATGATGATTTAGTGATGCAAACGGAAAGTTTAGGGTTCCCAATTATTTTGAAACCCATTCAAAAAATTCCTCGAAAAAATTATTTTGTTTTAAATAATCAAAATGATTTACAACAAATGAAACAACTCATGGAAAAATTTTCATTTTTTGTAGAGGCAAAAATTGACATTCAGAGTGAATTCGCTATTACAGTTTTTAAAAGTCAAGCTAATGATTTAGAAATTAATATTTTACCGATAGTTCAAACATATTATAATCGACAATTTGAATTACAGGCTACTTTAACTAATTGTCAAACTGTTAGTGATCGTGATTTAATTGAAATGAGACGAATAGCTAAGCAAATAGCTCAAAAGGAAGCTTTTATCGGAGCTATTTCAATTCAATTTTATAAAGCAAAAAATGGAATGCTTTATGTTAAAAATGTTCAAGAAGGGTTGACTAAGTTTGGTAATATTTATCGAATCCTAATAGGAAAAACTCAGGAGGAATTATATTTAAAAGCTAGCCTGGGCTTTTCTTTACCTACAATAAAAAGTCAAAATCATGGAGTAAACCTTTATTTTCGTCAATCTAATTTAGACGATATTTATTTACAAATGCAAATTAAACCTGACTGGGATTTTTATTTTTATCCCAATAAATGGAAAAATCCGATTGACAATGCAGGTTATGTCTCTATTAAAAATAATAGTTTATCTAGCATTTATGAAGAAGTTTTAAACACCGATATTTGGAATTTACCTGAGGAATTATTTAAAAATTAAAATGGAAAACAAAAGCCTTTTATTACAAAATATGAATGAAAAACAAGAAGAAGCAATTAGAGCAACGGAAGGACCGCTGTTAATTATGGCAGGTGCGGGATCGGGTAAAACTCGAGTTTTGACGCATCGAATTGCTTATTTGATTGATGAAAAGCAAGTAGCACCTTGGAACATTTTGGCAATTACTTTTACCAATAAAGCTGCTAGTGAGATGCGAGAAAGAGTAGAAAAACTCCTTGATATTCGTGGTACTCATGTGACCATATCAACATTTCATTCTTTATGTGTTCGTATTCTAAGACGAGACATTGATAAATTAGGGTATAGTAAATCTTTTAATATTGCTGATACCAGTGAATCTTTAACTTTAATTAAAAGTATTTTAAAAGATTTTAATATTGATCCTAAAAAATTTTCACCTCGAGCATTCTTAGAACAAATTTCTAAACAGAAAAATGAATTAATTACTGCTAATCAATATAGCAAAATTGCTGATAGTTACTTTTCTCAAGAAGTTGCAACAATTTATCAAGAATATCAAAAGCGATTACAAAAATATCAAACGCTTGATTTTGATGATTTAATTATGTTAACTGTAAAGCTGTTTCAAAAATTTCCAGATACTTTAGCTGATTATCAAAATATATATCGTTATTTACATGTTGATGAATATCAGGATACTAATCAAGCACAATATATTTTAACAAGATTGCTTTCTAAAAAGTATAAAAATATTTGCGTAGTAGGGGATGCCGATCAATCGATTTATGGTTGGCGTGGAGCTAATATGCGTAACATTCTTAATTTTAAAAAAGACTATCCGCAGGCTCAAGTAATTTTATTGGAACAAAATTACCGTTCTACTGGTAATATTTTACAAGCAGCGAATAATGTTATTTCAAATAATACAGAGAGAATTAAGAAAAAATTATGGACAAAAAATGATCAGGGAGCCAAAGTTCACATTTATGAAGCTCGTAATGAAAATGAAGAAGCAATTTTTGTAATAAAACAAATTCAACAGCAAATTAAAGATCATAATTTAAATTATGGTGATTTTGGAATTTTATTTCGCACTAATGCTCAATCACGTACAATAGAAGAAACTTTATTAAAATCTAGTATACCTTACCAACTATTTGGTGGTAAACGTTATTACGAACGTAAGGAGATTCTAGATATTATTGGGTATTTAAAAGTTATAGCTAATCCAGATGATGTTTATTCATTACATCGAGTAATTAACTTACCTAAAAAAGGAATTGGTAATACAACAATTGGACGTATAGGTGAATATGCAAATCAACATCAGATTAGTGAATTTGATTCTTTTAAGTATATTGATGAGATCAAAGCAAATAGTAAAGCTAAAAATGAAATTTTAAATTTTTATAATTTAATTAAAAAATGGCGCCAACAAATTGAAGATAATAAAATAAGTATTACTGAGTTGACGGAAGATATCTATAAAAAGACAGGATACCTTGATTTCTATAAAATTCAAAGTGATCCAGAGTCTCAATCACGGGTTGATAATCTAGAGGAATTTCTTTCTGTAACTAAAAATTTTGATGATCAAGTTAGTGATACAAGCAATTTTAATCAAAGTCTTACGGACAATCGTTTAATTAATTTTTTAACAGATTTGGCTTTGGTTACAGATAATGATCATGACAGTGATGAAAAGAGTGTTTCCTTAATGACTTTGCATGCTGCTAAAGGGTTAGAATTTCCAATTGTTTTTATAATTGGAATGGAAGAAGGATTATTTCCTTTAAAAAGATCGATAATGGAAGAAAATGGCATAGAAGAAGAACGACGTCTGGCTTATGTCGGTATCACTCGTGCCAAGAAAGAGTTGTATTTAATTTATGCTGATCAACGAGTTTTATATGGGTTAGTACAAGTTAATCGTCCTTCATGCTTTATTCAAGAAATTGATCCTGAAGTTAAAGATCAGATATCTGATGAAAAAGAAGAAAAAAATGCAGAACCACATTATAAAGGAAAAACAAATTATAGAAGTGTGTATCGACCAATTAGAAAAGTTCATAAAATTAATAATTTAGGAATTTTTAATGTTGGTGATAAAATTATTCATAATAAATGGGGTCAAGGAGTTGTTGTTAAAGTTACTGGAAAAAATACTGAGCAAGAGATTGATGTTGCTTTTGGTAGAGAGGTTGGAGTTAAAAGGTTAATGGCCAGTTTGGCACCAATCAAAAAGGTGAATGAATGAATAATTATAGTTATGAAGAATATATTAAATTAAAAGATCAATTAAATATTTATCGACGGCAATATTATACTGAAGATGCACCAACAGTAACTGATTATGAGTATGATCAGCAGTATCAAGCACTATTAAAAATTGAGTCTCAACATTCTGATTGGATTACTGCTGATTCGCCCAGTCAAAATGTGGGTGGCGCTATTAGTTCTGCCTTTCCCAAATTTCATCATGATATTCCAATGTTATCCATGGATGATGTCTTTTCAAAAGATGAAATAAAACATTCAGTAGAGAGAATTGAAAAAGTTGTTAATCAAAAATCTTTAGATTTTAATTTGGAGTTGAAAATTGATGGTTTGGCAATCTCCTTAATTTATGAAAATGGTCGTTTAATTAAGGGATCTACACGTGGCGATGGCATTACTGGTGAAGATATTACCCCTAATATTTTTCAAATTGAAGATATTCCAAAAACAATTTCATTAAAAGAACACCTTGAAGTTCGTGGTGAATGTTACTTGGGCAAAGATAATTTTGCTAAACTTAATGAACAAAGATTAGAAGATGGCGAAAATACTTTTGCTAATCCACGAAATGCTGCTGCAGGTAGTTTAAGACAATTGAATTCAAATATTACTAAATCTCGCCATTTACAAACATTTATTTATTTTATTATTAATCCTCAAAATTATGGTTTAAAAACTCAAAGTGAAGCATTAAAGCAATTAAAATCATGGGGTTTTGCTACTAATGAAAAAAATATGGTAATTAATGATTTTAAACAAGTTAGTTCATTTATTGACCAATATCAAGAACAGAGATTGAATTTACCTTATAATATTGATGGGATTGTTTTTAAAGTTAATAATTTTGAATTACAAAATGATCTTGGAAGTACAGTAAAAGTTCCGCGATGGGAGTTTGCATATAAATTTCCACCAATCGAAGCAAAAACTCATATTAGAACTATTGAATGGACAGTTGGTCGAACAGGAGTAGTAACACCTACAGCAGTAATGGATCCTGTTTCATTAGCTGGCACAACAGTTCGTAAAGCTACATTACACAATTTTGATTATTTGAGACAAAAAGATGTACGTTTAGGTGATGATGTTTATATTTTTAAAGCAGGCGACATTATTCCTGAAGTAGATTATGTAGATTTAAATTCGCGTAAGAATTGTTCTAAACAATATGTAGAACCAACTTATTGTCCAGATTGTGGTGCAAGATTAGTTCATTTAGAAGATGAAATTGCTTTAAGATGTATTAATCCAATGTGTCCAGCTCAAATCAGAGCTCATCTTGAGCATTTTGCATCACGGGATGCAATGAATATTTTAGGGTTAGGGTCACGGGTAGTAGAAAAGTTGTATGATTTAGAATTAGTTAAAGAGATTCCTGATCTTTATAAATTGAATGAAGAGAAGTTACACGAAGTACCTGGTTTTAAAGAAAAATCAATACAAAAATTATTAGAAAATATACAAAATAGTAAAAATAGGTCTTTGGAAAGATTGCTATATGGTTTAGGCATTCGTTATGTTGGTAAAACAGCCGCATTAAAAATAGCTCAAAAATTTAGAGATTTAGAAAATTTGATTAAGTTCCTTAAAACAGGAAATGATTTAAATATTGATACAATAGGTTCAGCAATTCAGAATTCTTTAGTTAATTATTTTGAAAATGATAAAGTTTTATTAATGGTAAATGAATTAAAGACATTAAAAGTTAATTTAAATTATTTGAGCAAAAATACAACAGCTAATTCTAATGACTATTTTTATAATAAAAAGGTTGTCATTACAGGAACTTTAAAAAAATATTCACGTAGAGATTTAACACAAATATTACAAGCACAAGGAGCAATAGTTACTAACTCTGTGTCCTCTAAAACCAATTATTTAATTTATGGGTCTGAAGCTGGTTCAAAATTAGAAAAGGCTCAATCTTTAAAAACACCTTTAATCTCGGAAGAAAAATTAAATGAAATCTTACAATAGTATTCAAAAGTTATTTTTAATATCTACAGTTTGTACCTTATTTTTTTGTACATTAACTGCTTGTGCTAGCAGAAACGAAAGTCAAGGCACTAAGGTAACTTCTAAGTCGAATAGCAGTAATTCCAGTACAACTACTGGTACCGTTAGTTCAAATTTATATGATTCTATCATTCATAACGGTCGCTACCAAGTTAGTGCTCAAAGAGGTGTTAGTGTTTCTAATACTAATAACATGAGTGATTTAATGGGATTTGAAAGCGGTCTGTTAAATTATGAACATAAAATTTTTAGTCCTGAAAAATATATTTTTCAAGAAGGACAAAACATAAGTAAAGAATTAGTTATTAGTTGGTTGGGTCGTAAAAGTAAAGATAATCCACAAGGTCTTAATCCGGTTGATAATGGTTCTAAAGATCCCAATAAGCGTAATCCTTTAGTTTTACAACAAATCCTGGAACATGATTTTGTTACAAAAAAAGGGAATGGATATAACTTAGAGGGTATTGTAATAGGATTAAGTATAAATTCAACTGATTATTATCAAAAAGAACAATATGGTCCTACATTTAAGACAGATATCAAAAATAGTGCAGGAGACAAATATGCAAAAGAAAGTGCGAATATTATCTTGACTCGTTTACGTAAAATGCAGTCACTTAAAAATGTACCAATTTATCTTTATGTTTATCGTGAAGGTGAAGAAGATTCACTAGTTGGGGGTAATTTTATTCTTTCAAGTAAAGTTGATCAAGGTGATAAATTTACTAATTGGACTGATATTAATGAAAAAAATGTTGTTTATCCAGTTACAAATAACGATTTACCAGTTAGTCAAAAAGATTCAGATGACTTTAATAATTTTAAAAATAATATTCAAAACTTTTTTCCAAATATTGCAGGAGTAATTGCGCAGGCTCATTATGAATCAGGATTAATTAAAGGAATGGTAATTAAAATTACCACTCAATTTTATAGCATTACCGAAATTTCTAGTTTTACTCAGTATTGTGCAAATCAAGCTAATCAGAATTTACCAAAGGGAATTCCATTGGAAATAGATATTCAAAGTGCAAATGGTACAATGCTGTCTTTTATTTCTAGAAATCCTACTGATACTGGGTTTTATACTCACGTATTTAGTAGTTATTAATACATAGTAAAATAAAAGTGGAAAAGGAGCTTAAATAATGGTTACTAAAGAAGAAGTTAAAAAAATTGCTACTTTAGCTAAGTTAAAATATAGTGATAAGGAACTAGAGAAGTTTTCTGATCAGTTTCAAAAAATTATTAATTATTTCGATACTTTGGCCAAGGTGGATACTAAAGGTGTCAAACCAACTTATCAGTCAAATGATCTGAATAATATATTTCGTGATGACATTCCAATTGTAAGTCAGGAAAGGGAAGCATTATTAAAAAATGCGCCAACAGTTAAAAATAACTTAATTGAAGTGCCAGCAATTATTGAGGAGTAAAAATTTATGGATTTTAATAGTTTAACTGATCTTCATCAAGCTTTAAAGAACAAAGAAATCAGTGCACAAGAAGTGGTCAAACAAACTTTCGCTGAAATTAAAGAAAAGGAACCAAAAATTGCAGCATTTATTAGTTTAAATGAAGAATCATCATTGAAATATGCTGGGGAAATTGATGAAAAAGGTGACTTTTCAAATTTTTTAACAGGTATTCCTATAGCAATTAAAGATAATATTATTACTAATGGCATAACTACTACTGCTGCAAGTAAAATATTGGAAAATTTTGTACCTATTTACGATGCAACAGTTGTTAAAAAATTAAAAAATGCTGGTGCTATAGTTACAGGTAAATCAAATATGGATGAATTTGCGATGGGTTCATCTACCGAAACTTCGGCTTTTAAAATTACAAAAAATGCTTGGGATCAAACTAAGGTTCCAGGTGGTTCGTCAGGAGGCTCAGCTGCAGCTGTAGCTTCTCGTCAAGTTTTGGGAAGCCTTGGAACGGATACTGGCGGTTCGATTCGTCAGCCGGCAGCTTTTAATGGTGTTGTTGGTTTAAAGCCGACTTATGGTGCCGTTTCTCGTTGGGGGGTTATTGCTTTTGCTTCTAGTTTAGATCAAGTTGGTCCTATTACGACCAATGTGGAAGATAATGCTCATTTACTTAATGCTATCGCTGGACATGATGAAAAGGATGCTACTTCTGCAAAAGAAAGTTATTTCAGTGACTATTTAGAAGATTTAAATAAAGGAGTTAAGAATCTAAAAATTGGAATTATTAAAGATTATTTAACTGAAGGAGTTATGCCTGAGGTAGCTGAAAGCGTTAAGAATGCAGCAACTATTCTTGAAAAAGCTGGGGCTAAAATTGAAGAGGTAAGTTTACCCAATATCAAATATGCTGTACCTACCTATTACATTATTGCCTCTAGTGAAGCAAGTACTAATTTACAACGATATGATGGAATACGCTATGGTTATCGAACGCCTAATTATCATAATTTGGAAGAACTTTATGTAAATACAAGGACTGAAGGATTTGGTGAGGAAGTAAAACGCCGAATTATGTTGGGCACTTTTTCTCTTTCAACTGGATTTTATGAGGCCTATTTTAAAAAGGCGGCTCAAATTCGTACTTTAATTACTAATGATTTTAAGCGGGTATTTGCTAATTATGATTTATTAATTGGTCCAACAACTCCAACACCAGCTTTTGGTATTGGATCAAAAAATGATGATCCTTTACAAATGTATGCTAATGATATTTTGACTATTCCAGTTAATTTGGCTGGTTTACCGGCTATGTCATTACCTAATGGGTTTGTTGATGGTTTACCAATTGGATTACAAATTATAGGTAAACGGTTTGATGAAAAAACAATTTATCGTTTAGCAAAATTTTATGAAGATGAAACTAAATTTTATCAACAAAAACCGGAAATTGCGAGGTAGTCATGAATTTTGAAACAGTAATTGGCTTAGAAGTCCATGTTGAATTAAAAACTAAATCTAAAATGTTTTCACCCAGTCCTGTGGATTATGGTGCAGAACCAAATATTAATACAAATATTATTGATTGGGCTTATCCTGGTGTTTTACCAGTACCTAATCGCAAAGCTTATTCTATGGGTCTAATGGTAGCAACGGCTTTACATATGAAAATTAATCGTGACAGTTTTTTTGATCGAAAAAATTATGTATATCCAGATAATACGAAATCCTATCAAATTACTCAAAACTATTTTCCATTAGCACATGATGGATATATTGAAGTTAATGTAGCGGGAAAGACTAAAAAAATCGGGGTTGAGGAGATTCATGTAGAAGAAGATGCTGGAAAAAATACTCACGAAAAAAATTACTCTTATGTTGATCTAAATCGACAAGGTACACCATTAATTGAAATCGTTTCTAAACCTGAAATGAGTTCGCCTGAAGAGGCTTATCAATATTTAGAAAATTTACGAAAAATTGTACAATTTACTGGTGTTAGTGATGTCAAAATGGAAGAAGGATCAATGAGAGTCGATTGTAATTTATCCTTACGACCATATGGTGCTGATCATTTAGGAACCAAAGCTGAGATTAAGAATATTAACTCATTTAATTATGCTCGTGAAGCATTAACTTTTGAACAAAAACGTCAAGCGGAAGCTTTAAGACGTGGAGAACAAATTCATTTGCAAACAAGACGTTGGGATGAATCAACGAAATCAACTATTTTAATGCGATTAAAAGAAGGTTCAAGTGATTATCGGTTTGTTCCAGAACCAGATATTCCTCCAATTCATATTGATCAAAATTGGATCGATGAAGTAAAAGCAAGTATGCCAGAATCACCCAAGGATCGAATAAATCGTTATACGAAAGATTTATCATTAAGTGAATATGATGCTAACGTTTTGACTCAAACAAAAGAAATGTCTGACTTTTTTGATCAAACAGTTAACCTTGGCGCAGATCCTAAACAAACTGCTAATTACTTAATGGGTGATGTTTCGGGATATTTAAATAGCGAACATTTAGATTTGCTCGATTCAAAATTAACGCCTGAAAATCTTGCAGATATGATTAAAATGATCAAAAAAGGTACTATTTCTTCAAAAATTGCTAAAAAAGTTTTAAAAGCAACCATGGAAAGTGGAGTTGAAGTTAATTCTTATGTAAAAGAAAATAAATTAGCTCAAAATAGTAATGCTGAAGAACTTTTACCAATGGTAAAAGAATTACTTGATCAAAATCAAAAATCTGTTGATGATTTTAAAAATGGTAAAGATCGTGCAATTAAGTTTTTAATGGGGCAAATAATGAAGCAAACTAAAGGTAAAGCTAATCCGCAAATGGTCAATCAATTAATTTTAAAGGAAATTAAAAAAAGATAGAAAATGATGAGAAAACGGGCGCGCATAATCTACAATCCTACTTCAGGAACTGAATCAATTAAGAGAAATATTGTAGAAATATTGAATATTATGGAAAATGCGGGTTATGAAACAAGTGCATTTCAAACTACTCCAGAACCTTTATCTGCTCAAAAAGAGGCAAAAAGAGCTACTTTATCTGGTTTTGATGTGATCATTGCTTCAGGAGGAGATGGAACGATTCATGAAGTTGTTAATGGGATTGCTCCTTTAGAAAAGCGTCCAATTCTTGGTATTATTCCAGCGGGAACAACGAATGATTTTGCCCGGGCTTTAAAAATTCCTCGTAATGATCCGATTGCGGCAGCTAAAGTTATTGCTCAAGGCAACCTTATTAAAATGGATATTGGTCAAGCTAATGAACGTTACTTTGTTAACATTGCTGGTGGAGGGGTTTTAACCGAATTAACCTATCATGTTCCATCAGATATTAAAACTATGTTTGGCTACTTTGCTTATGTAGTGAAGGGTGCAGAAATGTTACCCCAAATTCGCCAAATTCCTTTAAAAATGACATATGATAAAGGAAAATTTAATGGAAAAGCAAGTATGTTTTTATTAGGAATGACTAATTCTATTGGCGGATTTGAACAAATTGCTCCCGACGCTCGTCTAGGTGATGGTAAATTTTCTTTAATTGTAGTAAAAACAGCAAATTGGGGAGAAATAATTCGGTTAGCTAGTTTAGTTTTAGCTGGAGGTAAACATATTGAAGATGATCAAATTATTTATACTAAAACTAAAACTCTAACAGTTGAATGTCCTGAAAAAAAGAAAATACCAATTAATTTAGATGGAGAATTAGGTGGTACTACCCCAATTAAATTTGTCAATTTAAAACATCATTTGAAAATGTTTGCCAATCTGGATGAAATTTCCAACAAAAAATTAGGTGCTGATGCGGTTATTAACCTTGATAATGCTTCAACCTCAGGTTCAAAAAATGATAAAAATTCAAAAAATGAGGAATTAAATCATGATCAAAAAAAATGATCAATTGATTGTAACTATTTCTGAATTAACTTATGCAGGACTGGGGTTCGTTAAAGTTAACGAATTTCCAGTTTTTGTTTACAACGCATTACCTACGGAAAAAGTTACTATTCAAATTTTAAAAGTTTTAAAAAAATATGCATTTGCCCGTGTTATTAATTTTTTTAATTATTCAACTGAAAGAAATAAAGAAATTAATTATACTGATATTCAAACGGGTTTAGCACCTTTAAGTCATTTAAAATATGAATCGCAATTAAAATTTAAAGATCATCAAATTTTTGAAACTTTACATAAGTTTAATATTGATAGTCCAATTGAACCAATCATAGGGTCACCTAAAAAAATTCGATATCGAAACAAAGCTCAAATTCCAGTAAGATCTTTAAAAGATAAGTTGGAAGTAGGGTTTTTTCGAGCTCATTCTCATCATTTAGTAATTACAAACGATTTTTTATTACAAGAAGAAATAATTGATCGAAATATTTTAAAAATTCGAGACATTTTACGAAATTTTCACTCCATCCCTTATGATGAAAAAAGTCATAAAGGAACTATTAGAAATATTATGTTTCGCTACGGTAAATTTACACATGAATTAATGTTGGTATTAGTAGTTAATACTAAAAAATTTTCGAATTTTAATAAAATAGCAGAAGAAATTAAAAAAAGATGTCCTGAAATTACAAGCTTTATTTTAAATTTTAATGAACAAAATACTAATGTTATTTTAGGTAAAGAAAACGAGACCATTTTTGGTTCATCATATTTAGAAGATCAAATATTGGGAAATACTTTTAAAATTTCTCCTCTTTCTTTTTATCAGGTAAATCCTTTACAAACTGAAAATCTTTACAATATTGCTGCTAATTATGGCGAATTAGAACCAAATGACGTTATTTTGGATGCTTATTCAGGTATTGGGACAATTGGTATTACTTTAGCTAACAGAGTAAAGCAAGTAATAGGCGTAGAATCAGTTCCTGAAGCCGTAAAAGATGCGAGACACAATGCTAAAATTAATCATCATGATAATATCCAATATGATTTGGGTAAGGCTGAAATAATTATTGACAAATGGTTAGCTGAAGGAATAAAAGTGAATAAAATTTTTGTTGACCCTCCAAGAAAAGGTTTAGATTCAAATTTTATTAAAAAAAGTGTAAAAATGAAGCCTAAAAAGATAATTTATATTAGTTGTAATCCTGCTACTTTAGGTAGAGATTTAGTTTTATATCAAACTTTAGGTTATCGGATTAAAAAGATTCAACCAGTTGATATGTTTCCCCAAACACCTCATATTGAAAGTGTAACCGTTCTTGAACCTACAATAAAATAGCTTATAAAAGTTGGTTTGATAGCATTCATTAGTATTAAAAGTGTATTAATTCTTTTTTGTTCTATTGTAATTAGTACACTTTTTCTATTTGATAAACAGACTTGGTTGAAACCGAGCATTGAAGGAACTTTTAATAATTTGAGATAATATAACGTTTTAATGATCTGTAGCGGGTTCTTTTCCCCTTGAGTTAAATCCATCACTTTCTACATAGTGATAAATACTGGTCTGATCAAGTTGGTGCTAGTATAAGTTTCGATTTCAATTTAGATTTGTTTCATCAAAAATCCTTTCTACAAAAAATGGGCAGCCATCGTCGTCTGCCTATCTTTTGGTTTAAGCTAAAAAATAATCATTACTGTTGATGTTGATGGCGGTGAAATCATCATTGGCGCTAGTATGCCCACCTAGTGGTTTTCCATCGCGGATCTTTTGAATGTTTCTAAGACCGCAGGCGATCCCACGGTTTCCATTGGTGTTAAAAGCGTAGAAGTTAATGGAAACTCGAGCGTAACAGCCACTGTAGACTTCGTTGCGATCAAGAATTGGTTGGACATGCTTGTCTACAATCTGGGGAGCCGTAATCGAATTAGCGTTGATGAAATAACTGTTTTTATAAGCAGAATTGTGACGTTCTGCATCACCATTGCGAAGTGGCAACTTAAGAGTTACCTTGTTAGGCTTCTTACCGCCGAATTTACTAATACCTTCTTGAATAGCAGCATCAATCGCTTTTTCAATGGATGCAATTGTCTTCTGATCTGACTTGGGGATGATCAGACTGACTGAATACTTTTTTTTGCCGCCATTGATGGCCTTGGGTTCCCATACGTTGGCGTAAGAAAGACGAGTGTTGATACCAGTAACGACCTTTGTTTGTTGTGACATATTATTTTTCCTCCTTAAATTTATCCGCG
>CALYQJ010000024.1 GCA_945285405.1 uncultured Lactobacillaceae bacterium
TTTTTATCATTGTTTATTTTATCAACATCTTGATTTTCCGATTCTTGATCATCATTTGATTTATCAGCCACTGATTTTGAATTTTCTTTATCATTATTCTGATCGTCAGCATCTTCGCTCTCTTCGGAATCTTCATCCTGTTTATCTGAATGATCAGCTGAATCATTTTTATCATTGTTTATTTTATCAACATCTTGATTTTCCGATTCTTGATCATCATCTGAATTATCTGCTTGTTTTTTCTGCTCTTGATTATTTTTAAATTTATTTTGTGAAGCAACTTCTTCGTCTTCATTAGGATCTAAAGAATCACGAGTTTCATCTTTTTCCAATTCTTTTTTAGTAATCTTTTTTCCTGCTGAATCTTTTTTTTGATCATTTTCATAAAAATCAACTTTATGACCACAATAAGGACAATAATTACTATCTTTCAAAATTTCCTCGCCACAATAAGAACAAAACATTGTTTTTTGATCCATCATTATCACTCACCTTTTTTTTTCAATAATAGCTGTATTTTTATTTAGTGTCAAATTAAAATTCAACTCTTATAATAAAATTATTCATATAAACCATTTTAAAATTGCAAGTCTAATTACTAAAATATTATTTAGTGTGATCCGTTACTACTAAGCTTAAAATAATTAATTCAATAATTCCTAAAATTAAAAGTAAGATAAAAGCATGGAAACTACCATTTATAGTTGCTTGAGCTAAGTTAGACCGTACATTACTTTGACTTTGACCTATAATTGCAGCAACAATTGAAGTACCAACTGCTCCGGCAAATTGTTGAAGTGTAGTTAAGATAGCATTTCCGTCACTTCGTTGTTTTAATGTTAAGTTTTCTAATCCGCTCGTCATAATATTACCAAAAGCAATACCGGTACCAAACATATACAATAAATAGATTAATATAATAGATTTCAACGTTAAATTCTGACTCAATGCTGTAAAAAGGCTTAAAGCAATTACTGAACATATAGTGCCCATTAAAATAGGTTTACGAGCCCCAAAATGATCCAAAATTTGACCACCAATAGGCGCTAACATAGCACCTAATAATGCTCCTGGCAAAACAATTAATCCTGCTGTGATAGCTTTTTGATGATTAACTAATTGAATATAATTAGGTAAGATAAAGGAAATACCAAGACTACAAAGTTGAAAAAGGAAAAAACTAACAACATGACCTGTAAATTGCTTATTTTTAAAAACCATTAAATCAATTAATGGTTTTGTAATCCGGCTACGATGAATCAATAAAAATAAACCAACAATTCCAATTAACCATGAACCCCAAATAGATAAACTAAAAATTGACTTCGATCCTAAATTGCTAAAACCAATAATTAAACCAGTAAATAGGAAAGCAATAGCCATTATACTTAAAAAATCTACTTTAACTTTTTCAATTTTACTTATTTGAGTAATTGATTTTATACCAATAATTAAAGAAATAATTAATATGGGTAGGAGTAAGACAAAAATGTAACGCCAGCCAAATTGATTAACAATTAAACCACCATAAGTTGGACCAATAGCAGGAGCAATAGCTGTAATTAAAGAGCCTATTCCCATCATTAATCCCATTTTATTTTGAGGTACTTCTTCTAAAATGATATTAAACATTAAGGGTAAAGCTAATCCAGTCCCTAGACCCTGAACCATTCGACCTACAAGTAAAATTGAAAAATGTCTAGCTAAAATATCAATTATTGATCCTAGAATAAATAATAAATTAGCCGTTAAAAATATTTTCTTTGAGTAAAACTTCTTTTTTAAAATTGCTGATAAGGGAACAACTAAAGATATAACTAATAAACAACCTGTAGTCATCCATTGTACCGTTGATGTATTAACTTTGAACTCATTCATCAAAGTCGGAAATGTAACATTCATTGCAGTTTCAACAACAACTCCACAAAAAGACATTATTCCCGTGGCAATAATAGCATCAATTACTTTTTTCGAAACTTTTTCCTCTGATTTTAGGATCAAAGTATTTTCTCCCTCCTGTAATACTTTAAAATTTTTTCAAAAATTTGAATTTCAGATTTAGTAAAATTTTTCTCCAGTAAATTTTGCTGATAAGCCATATAATTGCTGACAGTTTTAACTAATTTTTTTCCTTTCTCTGTAAGCCGAACTGCTTTTTGTCGTGCATCTGAATAAGCTGTAGTGCGAGTAACCAAATTTTTTTTCTCCATTCTTTGTAAAATTAAAGTAGTTGTTGAACGTTTAATATTAAATTCTAGTTCCAAATCACGCTGTAAAACTTCGTGATTAAATCTTCCTAAATGATCGATAATTGACATTTGTGTAGCTGTTAAATCATACTTTTGAGCAAATTTGTCAAAATTTTTAGTAAGTTGTCTCGCAGCAATTTTTAATAATCTACCAGTATCATGAATCATCTTTATTCCTTTCATATTCGTTAGCTTGCTAACAATATATTCAACATTCATAATGTTAAATATATTGTTAAAATTGTCAAGAAAAAATTAATTGAATAACCATTATTACTTAAAAAAAGTATTGTATGAAAAAAATCACAATTTTAATTAGACTAAAAAATATTCATTATTTTATCTGTATTAAAACGTAACAAAAAAAGGCATAAATACTTAATATGCCTTCTTTTATTTTAATGAACATCTAAATAATAAAAGTGAATAACTAAAAAACATAAAATCAGACCTAAGGCTGATGATAAAAAAATAGCAAACATTGATAATATTTATGAACAGAAAATGTATGTCTGTTTTAAGGTTACGTTTTTGTTCATTTTCTCTCCTTATAAAATTCAAAAATAACCACTTAATTTACCCCCAAAATTAAGTGGTTTTGCTTTTTTATTAGCTTTTATGACTTTCTTGTTGAATATAATCAGCTTCAAGTTGTTTTTTTATTTTCTTAAAATATCTTTTTCTTAAAAAAATAGTAATAGGTTTAAAAACATTATAATCCTTATTAAAACCTCCATAACCTTTGATCGTCTCTCTATATAGTAAGCGCATTCTTTGATTACCTATAGGTTCAATTTGATATACTACCTTATAACGATTATAACGAGTATGATTAAGGTATGCATACTTTTTATTAGGTTGATAGTCAATTATAGTCATTTTACTAATAAAGCCTGTAGAATTTTTTCGTTTAAAAGAAAAGCCCTTTAACTCTTGAGGTTTTATTTTTTTCCCCGTTTGTTGATAAATATCATATAAAACTAATTCAATTACTCGGTGAAAAAAATATTCTGCTGGTACAGCTATATGGAAGACCTGTTTCACGACTTGTTTTGATCCTTTCATTAAATAAAATAAATAGTCTTCAAGCTAATAATAATATCACTATTTGAATTATTAATCCGTTCAATTTTAAATTAAAAGCTAAAAGTTATAACTATCTAAGTAAAATTAATCTAAACCAGGAAACTACTAAAAAATAAATAATAATATATTTGTATTATAAACGCAAAAAACGACATATTCATGTCGTTTTCAAAATTATTGAAAAATAAATTAATTTAACGATTAATAGACCTAGCCATTCTCTGAATTGTATGTCGTTCACCACGAATTGCCCTACTCAATGGATAAATATTTTCAATCGGTGATTGAACTCCCCAAGCAGCATCTCCAATATGTTGAATATCAACTCCAATAATTTTATTTTCAATTGCAATTGATTCAATATACCTTGCACCTGAACCTTCTTGACTAGTTCCAATTGTACTCATTACTAATGCGCCTTTTTGATGTGCTAATTCAACAATGGGTCGTAACTCTTTTGCACTCAATCCTGGCACTGTTCCAACAGCTGGGACTAAAATAACATCGGCCCCTGCATCTAAAAAACTTTCAGTTGATTTTAATGAAACAACAGATTCATTTACTCCTGCCCCATGCATCTTTCCAGCAATAATTAATCCAGAAAAAACTTTTTTTGCTATTTCAATATTTTTTGCAATTTGAGCATTAGTAACTCCAGTTCCAGGATTTCCCGTAAGACAGATAAAATTGAACCCAAGTTTCTGTGCTTCTTCTAAAGTTTCTAGAGATGCTTGTCTTCCCTTGGGAATAGGTAAACGCGTTTCTAACATATTCGCATTAAGATCAACTGGCTCTAAATTTACACCAATAGGCCTTCCTACAATTTTTTTTAAATCTTGAATAATTTTACCATCACGATGAGCTTTTGCCGTTTTTAAAGTTCCTTCTCCTGGATAAAGGCCTAAAATTATTGGATTTAATAAATCTAAAGCATTTAATAGAATTAAATCTGCTCCAAATGCTGCAGCAATTTCACTTGTAGTAACACCATCAGGACATTCGTGAACTACCACATTTTCTGATAAAATAGTTCTACCTTCTGATGCCTTAATACTTTGTTTCAGCTCTTTGCCATTCATTGACAGAACTTCACTAGTATTTGCACTAATTAACCTTGTCACCATATTTTTACTCTTTTCCTTTTATAATTTTTTAAAATAAAAATTTAAAATCTACAAAATTAAATTTTAAATTATCAATAATGATCTTACGCGATAATTTCAACTTGGCCAAACTAAATTTGCAGTTTTTATAACTAAAGCTAATTTCTTCCATTGATCTTCTATTGTTAATTTATTTCCTTCTTCAGTAGAAGCGAACCCGCATTGTGTTGAAATTCCTAAATGATCTATCGGGAAATATTCACTAGCTTGTTTAATTCTTTTAATTAAATCATTTTCATTTTCTAGCTTGGATGTTTTCGAAGTAATTAAGCCTAAAATAATTCTTTGATTACGGCCACTATTTGAAATTTGAGCTAAAGGAGAAAAATCACCAGAACGTTTATCATCATATTCTAGAAAGAATCCATCTAAATGTAATTTGGCTAAATACTTTGCCACTGGAGCATAATCACCTGAACCAGCCCAAACCGACTGATAATTTCCACGACATACATGCATGGTCATAGTCATATCAGATGGTTTTTGATCGATAATTTGATTAAGAATTCTTACTGCAATTTCAGCTTGCTTAGTAAGTTCTGGTGATAATTTTAAGGAGTTAGAATCATGAGCAAAACTTGCCCACATACCCCAAGTTGTATCATCAAGTTGTAAATATCGACATCCTAAATCATAAAAATGTTGGATAGTTTGTTGATAAATTAAAATTAAATCTTGGTAAAAATTATCCAAATTATCATAAGCTTCATTTAAAATATGTGCATCTTTATTAGGAAAAAACACTGTTGGAGAAGGTATTGTTTGTTTTGCAGTAATTCCTTCAGGAACAATTTTTTGTAGATAATTAAAAGCAGCAAAGAAAGGGTGATTAGGATTATATTGTAAATGATCAATAATTTTAATTCCTCCAGGTCGCGTTTGTATACCTGCAAAATTCCATCCTTTTTCTGGAATAAAATATTTAGTTCCCAAAAATCCGGCATAAAAGTCTAAATGCCACCAACTTCTACGAAATTCTCCATCCGTTACATCTTTAAAGCCTAATTCAATTTGTTTAGAAACAACATTTTTAATTTCTTCGTTTTCAATTTCAGTTAAAGTATCTTGATCGATTCGAGATTTTGAAAAATCCAAACGAGCTTTTTGTAAATTACTGGGTCTTAGCAAACTACCTACTTGATCAAAATGATTTGGAAATATTATTGTCACTCTTCTACTCTTTTCTATAATTAAAAAAATTCGTTTATTAAATAATTTTAATTTAATATAAAGATAATCTTAAGAGCTGTCAAGAAAAATACTAATTGCTGTAACAATTTACACTATATATTTAAAGGTAGAACTTCAAAATTTGTTTTACAAATTTAAAATTTAATTTTAGATGTAAAATAAAGTAAAAAGAAATAAAAAGGATTGTTTTAATTAATGTATAATTCAAATTTTATGGCAATTGCTGAACAAGAAGCTGAATCTAATTTAAAGACTCAAGAAGGAGGACCATTTGGTTGTGTAATTGTTAAAAACAATGAAATCGTTGCTAAGGGACACAATACAGTCTTAAAATGTAATGATCCAACAGCTCACGGTGAAATAGTAACTTTACGTAAAGCTGGAACAGCTTTAAATAATTACGATTTATCTGGTTGTGAACTTTATACTAACGCCTTTCCTTGCCCAATGTGTTTATCTGCAATAATTTGGGCTAATATTAAAGTTATATACTATGGTAATACAGCTCAAGATACCCAAAAAATTGGGTTTCGTGACGATTTTATATATAAATTTATCAATTCAAAATTTGAAAATAAGACTGTTTTAAAGATTGAACGACATGACCAGGATAAAACTATAAAATCATTTGATGATTTTATAAATTCTCAAAATAAAATAATTTACTAAACGTTTAAATTAATTAAAGGTGCTCATGGAGGGAAAATTAAAACTAATAATTAAATTAAAAGGGATGGGAGTACTGTAATAATTTTTGAGGAGGTTTATTTTTTGAAAGATAAAGATCAGTTAAGTGGGCGTTGGGTTGTAATGATTGCTGTATTCATCGCAACTTTCATGACTAGTGTTGAAGTTACTATTGTAACTACAGCATTACCATCTATAATCAGTGCTCTACACGGATTAGCTGCACAGAGTTGGATTATGAGTGCTTATTTATTAACAATGGCAATCTCAACACCAGTTTATGGTAAACTAGCTGATTCATTAGGACGCCAAAAGATTTTTCAATGGGGGGTTGTTATTTTTACTTTAGGATCATTACTGAGTGGTCTTGCAAATTCCATTTATTTATTGATTGCCGCCCGTGCACTACAAGGTTTTGGTGCCGGTGCCATTATGCCTTTAACATTTACAATTATTGCTGATTATTTTAATTTTAAGGAGCGTACTCGAGTTCTAGCTTTAAATAACACTGCTTGGGGATTATCAGCTTTAGTTGGACCCATGATTGGAGGCTTTTTAGTAGATAATCTTTCTTGGCATTGGGTATTTTTCGTTAATGTACCTCTAGGTATCTTAGTTTTCATCTTAATTCAAATTGGTTATAAAAAAGAAAAATTTCATTCTCAGAAATTTAGCGTCGATTTTCTAGGAATTATTTGGTTATCATTATCATTAATTACCTTACTAATTGGTGTTGAACTACTGTCTAATTCCTGGATGTTGAGCATAATTTTATTTATAATAGCATTAATTTCATTGTGGTTATTTATCAACAACGAAAAACAAGTTAGTGACCCCCTAATTGCACCAAAGATGTTTGCTAACCGAACCTTTTTTACTCAAATAGCAACATGTACTTTATTAAGTGGTGTATTAATTGGCTATCAAGTATACTTTCCAATTTGGCTGCAATCACTTTATCGAGTTAATGCTACAAAAGCGGGATTGGTAGTAACTTCCAGTTCAATTTTATGGTTAGTTGGATCATTTGTATTAGGCTATTTAATGAGCCATTTTGTTCCTAAAAAAATAAGTACAATAGCAATTGGAATTTTAATCATGGCATATATCTCTCTTAGTTTTGCAAATTTACATTTTCCAATATGGGCTTTTTATTTAATTGCTATGCTGAACGGATTTTCAATGGGGACCGTAATTAGCATGAATCTAATTTTAGCCCAACATATCGCTCCCCCACAAATGGTTGGTTCCGCTTCATCAATTGTTACTTTAGGACGTTCACTTGGACAAACAGTAATGAGTGGAGTTTATGGAAGTATTTTTAATTTAGTAATTAATGCAACTCGTGGGTCCATCCCATTTTATAAAATAAACGAAATTATTAGTTCAAATACTTCTGCTATAAAACCTAATCCCATAATGTCTAATGTAATCTTAAATGGTTTACATGGAATTTTTATTTGTGTTTCAATAATTTTAATAATTAGTTTTATTATTAATTTAAGAGACCCATTAAATAAAATTGTTAATAAATAAAATAAACATTTATCTACAATTTAAAAAGAGCTGATCTATTAACAAAATAGATCAGCTCTTTTAGTTTAAATAGTTATTTTGATTTTATAAAAGTAGAGCCATCAGCTGCTGGAGCCTGCGATTTACCTACAAAAGCAACTAAAACTATGATAGTAATCAGATAAGGTGCAATAGTAAACCAATAGTTTGGAATCTTATCAATTATTGGAATATATTTTCCAATAATAGCTAAAGATTGAGCAAAGCCAAAGAAGGCTGCTGCTCCCATCGCGCCAATTGGGTTCCACTTACCAAAAATCATAGCGGCTAAAGACATAAATCCTTGACCTGCAATAGTTGTGCCAGAAAAATTCAAAGTAATGCTTTCCGCCATAATTGCACCGCCGATACCTCCCAAAAATCCTGAGATTAAAACTCCACAATAACGATAAAAATAAACCGAGATTCCGACAGAATCAGCAGCTTCAGGATGTTCACCGGCAGAACGTAATCGTAATCCAAAACGCGTATATTTTAATAGCCACCAAGAAAAAATGGAAACTAAGATTCCAATATATGCAACAATTGATGTATTTTCAAAGAAAATTTTACCAATAATTGGTATTTTTGAAAGAACTGGAATTTTAGAACTTGCTAAAGGTTGTGAAATAAAACCTGTCTGACCTTTTCCATCAAAGATCAATTTAGTCAAATAAATACCTAAAGCAGGAGCCATCAAGTTTAAAACTGTACCCGAAATAATATGGTCTGTTCGCCAATTTATAGTTGCCACCGCATGAATTAAAGAAAAGAGGGTTCCTATAATCCCACCAACAAATAATCCAATCCAAGGAGTCATCCAACCAAAGGTTTTTGACATAAATAAACTAAAAACAATGCTTGAAAATGCCCCAATTACCATAATTCCCTCTAATCCAACATTTACTATTCCAGAATGCTCAGAAAAAGATCCACCAATTGATGTAAAAATTAAAGGTGCTGAATAAATTAAAGTAGTAGAAACAACAGTGGATAAAATTGTCATTAAATCCATTATTTATGGCCTCCTTTAATAGAGTTGGAAATCAGTTTTGAACTATTATGATTTGTTTTTATTTTAGAAATTAAATATTGAATAATATAATTAGCTCCTACAAAAAAGATTACCGAGGCTATTACAATATTAACTATTTCTGAAGGTGTATTAGATGATATAGATATGTTTAATCCCCCAATTTTTAAAATACCGAATAAAAGGGCTGAAAAGATAATTCCAATAGGATTACCTGTTGCTAATAAGGATACTGACATTCCATCAAAACCTATATCCGGTAAAGAAGTATTCACAAATATATTTTGAAAATTACCTAAACCTTCCATGGCTCCTCCCAATCCCGCTAAGGCACCAGAAAGCAACATAGCAGAAATAATTGTTTTTTTTGTTGACATTCCTGCGTATCTTGCTGCATCTTCATTCATTCCGACTGAACGAATTTCAAAGCCAAGAGTAGTTTTTTTCATTAACCACCAAATAACAAATACCATAAAAAGTGAAATAACAATCCCCCAATGAAAAGTTGAATTTCCTGTTAACTTTTCTAAAAAAGGCGTTCTTAAACGTGCTTGAATTGGAACTAAAGGAGTTGAATCAGCATCACTACTAGTTAGAACTCCTTTAACAATTGCGTTAGTTCCATACAAAGAAATGTAGTTTAACATAATAGTTGTTATTACTTCACTCGTTCCAAAATAAGCCCTTAAAAAGCCCGCAATACCTGACCAAAAAGCTCCAGCTAATGCACCCATAATAATAGATCCGGGTAATAAAATAAATCCAGGTAAATGTGGGAAAGACAAAGCAAACCATACAGATGCTAACCATCCAGCCAATGCTTGACCTGAAAGCCCCACATTAAAAAATCCAGCAGAATTAGCAATAGAAAATCCTAGGGCAGTTAAGATTAAGGGGGTTGCTGATCGAAATACCTCCCCGATAGCATTAGGAGTTCCTAGAGCTCCACTAAAAAGATTTAAATAATTAATTAACGGATTAAATCCGGATAAGAGCATAATAATTGCCCCAACAACCAAACCTAAAAAAATTGAAATCAACGGTACGCTAATTCCCCCTAAGCGAACCTTTTTAATGCGCATGAATTATTTCCTCCTTGTTTTCTAATTTCTCTCCTGCCATTAATAAACCAATTTCACTTTCAGTTAAATCTTCATTTTTTGCTTGTCCTACAATAGTTCCCTCATGTATTACTGCAATTCGATCTGATAACTGCTGAACTTCTTCTAATTCATAAGAAATTAGAAGAATTGCATTACCCATTTCACGAGCTTTTAAAATCTGAGAATGAATAAATTCTACAGCACCAACATCCAAACCTCTTGTTGGATTAACCGCAATTAATAAAGAAGGATTGCGACTTAATTCCCGCGCAATAATTAGTTTTTGTTGATTTCCACCTGATAAAGCTCCAACATTTTCCGATAAATCGCTATAGCGGACATCATAATCAGATAAAATTTCTTTAGTCATTTTAACCATAGCCTTCGGCTCTAAAAATAAGCCATGAGAATAAGGAGGCTGATTATAAACCTGAAGACTGGCATTCTCAACTAAATTCATCTGTAAAATTAAGCCAAAACGTTGCCGATCTTCTGGAATATGACCAACACCATTGTGAGTAATTTTACGTGGACTAGCTCCCGTTAAATCTTTATCATTAATTAAAACTTTTCCACTTTCAATTGGTTTTAAACCTGTTAATGACTTAACTAATTCACTTTGTCCATTACCATCAATTCCAGCCAAACCAACTATCTCTCCTGCATGAATAGTCAAATTAAAATCATGAACTTTTACTATTTTTTGTTCATTAATAACTTTCAAATTAGTAATTTTTAGAACCTCTTTACCAGTTTTTACTGATTTCCGTTCTCTTTGAAAATTAATTTTACGTCCAACCATCATCTCTGCTAAAACTTCGGGTGAAGTGTTTGCCATATCAACAGTATTTATTACTTTACCGCGACGAATAATTGTAGTTTTATTAGCAACAGCTTTTAATTCCTTTAATTTATGCGAAATTAAAATAATTGCCTTACCTTCTGAAGCCAATAATTTTAAAGTTTCTAATAATTCATCAACTTCCTGTGGAGTTAAAACTGCCGTTGGTTCATCAAAAATTAAAATATCAGCATTACGATATAATACTTTAATAATTTCAACACGCTGTTGCATCCCTACTGAAACATCTTCAATTTTAGCGTTCAAATCAAGCTTTAAGCCATACTTTTTAGACAAATTTACTACTTTTTGTTTAGCTTCCTGTCGATTTAAAATACCAAAAAACGATGTATTTTCTATTCCAAGCATAATATTTTCTAATACCGTAAAGTTTTGTACTAGCATAAAATGTTGATGCACCATACCAATACCTAAATTAGTAGCATCTTTAGCAGAATTTAAATGAACTTCTTTACCATTTACTAGTATTTGACCACTTGAAGGCTTTAAAATCCCAGATAACATATTCATTAAAGTAGTTTTACCAGCACCGTTCTCTCCGAGTAATCCATGAATTTCACCGCTTTTTATTTTCATTGAAATTCGATCATTAGCAACAAAATTACCGAATTTCTTGGTTAAATTTTTCATTTCAATAGCATAATTATGGTTTGTTTGTTCTTGCTTCATCTGACTTCCAATCTACTGTAAAAATTAGGGCAGAAGATTAAACTTCTGCCCTAATAAGAAAATTTACTACTTAAGTTGTGATGGTCTCTCAACAACTTTAATTTTGCCATCAATAATTTGTTGTCTGTAATTTTCTACTGCATTTAAAGCATCACTACTTAAATGTCCTTTAGTTAAATCAACACCTTTTTCCTTTAATCCATAAGTACTAACTTTTCCACCAGGAAATTTATTTTTTTGAACCGATGTAGCCATTTTTTCAACAACAGTTCCTACACCTTTTAAAGTAGAGGTCAAAGTTAAATTACCACCTGAATAATTGCCTTCATCTTCTTGATCACGATCAACGCCAATTACCCAAACCTTTTTCTTCTTAATTTCATTTTTAGCAGCTGAGAAAACGCCGGAACCAGTTCCACCAGAAGCCTGGTAGATAATGTCTTCATCATTATTAAACATTGCTTTTGCTAAAGCCTGACCTACGTCAGGTTTAGCAAAAGAATCAGCATATTTTACATCAACCTTAATAGACTTATCTACAGCAGCTACACCTTGACGATAGCCAGCTTCAAATCGATCGATTACTAAACCACGTTGTCCGCCAATAAAACCTACTTTTTTAGTTTTTGTTGTTTTAGCTGCTGCAACACCAGCTAAAAAAGCTGCCTCATTATCTTTAAAAGTAACAGAAGCAACATTATCAGCTTTAATAACATCATCAATAATTACAAAATTGGTTTTAGGATTAGCTTTAGCAGCACTTTTTATAGCTGAAACTAACTTGTATCCAGTTCCGAAAATTGTCTTATATTTTGCTTGAATTAATTTGTTAATGTTAGGAGCAAAATCGGCATCAGAATTAGATTGTGCATAGTTATAACCATTAACACCCTTCTTTAAGCCATTTTTTTTACCCCATCGTTCCAAACCTTCCCAACCACTTTGATTAAAAGACTTATCATCAACTCCTCCAACATCAGTCACTAAAGCCGCTGAAATATTGTCTTTGCTTGAATTATTCTTATTACCGCTTTTACTCTGATTGTTGCCACATGCAGTTAAACCTATACCAACAACCATCAGTACAGCAATTAAACTAAATTTACGTCCAAGTTTCAAAAATATTTCCTCCTTATGGGAATATCCCAATTAATTTCAATTCCGTTTTAATAATAACAAAGTTTGCTAAAAAAAGTAGAGAAAAAATTAAAAACTTGACTAGATTTTTATTAATTGTTTTTTTAATATAAACTCATTTTTATATATTAATCTAATTTAATATAAACTTATCAAAAAGCTTTTAATTTTTATTGTTACTAAAGACTTATTAATCAAAAAAGCATTTATTTATT
>CALYQJ010000025.1 GCA_945285405.1 uncultured Lactobacillaceae bacterium
GATGTTGGGCGGCTTTGCGATTAATCCATTTAAATAGATAATAGGATAAATAATAAACTAACCAGATAGAAAGATAGGTTAATAGAATTGCCATGATGATGACAAATAAAGATTCTCCCATTTTACGAAAATTGAGGTAGAAAAAGCCTGCCGAAATTGCGAGAGTGAGCGTTAGCAGCAAATAAGAGGTTTTGTTCATAATTTTGGACATGTAATACCGCCTTTATAATTTAAAATATAATTAATCATATACCAAAAGGAGTCAAAGATGGGATCAAATAATTCTAATCAGAAAAATAAACATCAAGAAATGGCAGCTTATACAGTAATTGCAGCCAAAAATGTGGGCTTAGACGTCAATACGGCTTATCGCTTAGCCCAAGAGATGAATCGTCTAATTGATGCAGGACAAATTAATCCTGAGTTTAAAAAATTGCTTTTAAAACAAGCTCAAAATTGGTTTGCTACTAATCCGCAAAAAAAAGAATAGTTTCACCCTATTAAATAAAAAATAAAGAGAATTGATCATTTGCGAAGCGTTTAACTTGATATGATCTAATGCAGATAATATTCAATAGGTAAAAAGTAGGAGTGCAGATGAGTTCAGGTCAGAATAATAAATTAGAAGAAGTTAGAAAATTTCTGTCCGCGATTCTTTCAGGTGAACTATCCGGATACAAGATTAAACAACAAAATGATGAGCTTTTTCAACTTACTAAATGGACCCAAAACCAAAAGTTAATTAGTGGTGCTGAATTTAGTACGGTTTCAGATCAAGTCATTATGATTGACTATTCAACAGTGCAAATTACGGATAAAGGGAAACAAGTTTTAGCCGAAGCCGGCGGGCCCGTTAACCCCCAAGCAACTAAATCCAAAGCCGCTAATCCGAAAGTGGTGCCTTTAAATCAAAACTCTCTCGATCCTAATGTAGCTGCAATGGTCGAAGCGATGAATCCCGAAGATCAAAAAACGGCTCAAGTTTTATTAACCGCTTTAAAATCGGGACAATCCAATCAATTAATTTATAAGAATTATTTAGGATTCTTTAATCGCAATCCGCAATTTTATAATTACTTCATTAATACAGATAAGAGTAATATCGCTAAAAAGCCGGTTGAAACTGAAACTTCGCCGGCTAATTCGGCGGCTAAAGCTTCCCCCAATGGGATTTTCTCTCCGGAAGTTCAAAAGATTATTGCTAATATGCACCAAAATCAAGGACAATTTCAACCAAAGACTGCCCCGCGCCCCGCTTCTAGCGGCTTATTCCAAAGAACAACGAGCCCGCAAGCTGAACCCAAGACCACGCCCGCTGCTAAAGTTGAACCGCAAGCTGCAGCAACTCCTAAACCTAATTTAAACGCGCAAAGCGAACCGCAAAAATCGACGGCAACTAAAGTAGCTACTACTCCTAAACCCCAAGCTGCCCCGGCAGCTTCTAAGGAAACTACGGTACCCGCGAGCCAACCAACAACTGCGAGTACGAGTAAATTAAGTTCTCACGTTACCATTCGCTATGTGAATCAAGATAATGATGAAATTGCCCCAACGCTAACCATTCAATTGACTAGTCAAACTGCAAGTTATGATGTAACTAAATATCAAAAACAAATTCATGATTATAATTTTGTACAAGCCGATAATGCTCAAGGGCAATTAACTGGTCAAGATTTTACGGTTACCTTCCATTATGAAGCCAAAATTGCGCGCGGGAGTATTCGAGTTAATTACGTCAACCAACAAGGCGAAGATATTGCTGAAGAAAAAGTAGTGCAAGGAGGTCATATTCGTGAGTTCTACCCCTTGCTGGAGGACTTACCAGCTAAATTAGTTACTTTGATTAAATCACGACGTTATCAGTTACGCAGTATTTTAGCTGATAATGACCCCACGGATTCTTCTTTAATCTATTTCTCTGACTTAGATCAGAACTTTACGGCTATCTTCCAAGAATTAGCTCCGGGACGCATTACTTTACGTTATCGCAATTTGAAGAAACAAGAAATTGGCATTGGTAAACGCATTATGGAAAATAACGTCCATAATGGCGAATCAGTAGCAATCCCGTTACCGTTAGTGCCCACAGGCTATGAATTAGACCAAACGCTTTTAAATGGCGATCCTGTACGCGTCGGCGATCAGTTTACGGTCACTCCAGAATCCCAAATTATTGATTATGTATTTAAGCGCGTAATTGCTGATGGAGCGATTATCTTTAATTATGTCGATCAAGATGGGCGTAAAATTGCTAATCCGACCACGATTCGCGGGGGTCGTTACGGCGAAGTTTACGGTTTCAGAGAAAACTTACCGCAAGCGATTTTAAATCGGATTAATGATGGCGTTTATGAAAATAATCCGATTATCAAAGAAGAAGGCGAAAATGGCACGATCATTCCGGCTAATCGCATTATCTTTGATAATCAAGATCATGAATACTCTGCAGTATTCCAAGCAACTGAAGCTGCGAAGATTACCTTGAAGTTTGTCACGACCGATGATAATCCGATCCCCAATGTTGAAGATAAAGTAGTTCAAGGGACCCACTATTACGGCGATACGTTCGTGATTCCGAGTGCTCCGGTAATTACCGGTTTTGATTTAAATCGGGTAATGGTCAATGATAAAGCCGCCAAAGTTGATGATCCGATCATGTATAGTAATCAAGAAAAAACAATTACTTACGTTTATACAATTGCAACAAGTACGATTACGGCTCACCATGTGGATCAATTAGGGCGTCAAATTGCCGAAGATCGGGTCATTACCGGTCAGATTGGTACTACGGTCGAGCAAAGTAAATTAGTCTCGTTACGGTTAAATCCTTATTTCATCTTAAGTGATGTCTTAACCAACAATAATAATTATACTTTTAGCAACGATCCGCAATTTATTACCTTCCATTATCAAGTTGATGATAACTTGGTTCCGGATGTAGCAAATGTTGCTGATGTCGTATTGTTGAATTGTTTAGATACTAACGGCAATATTATTGGACGCGTAACGCCTAGTGCGATGCATTTAGATCAAGTTAAAGTTGGTCACGTTTATTCCTTGCACGCACCAGATTTTGCGGGATATCATCTCTTTAGCAATAATGATACGGTGCGGGTAGTTTGGAATTCGGAAAAAGCGAATGACTTTGTCATTGTAAATCACCCTAATGGCTTAGCTTTCATTTATCAATCAGTTTAAAAATAGGAAGCCCCCAGCAATGCGGGCTTTTTTTGTGGGTAAAAAAATAAGTAAAACTTCTTCAAAATTTAATTAATTTTATAAAAAAGCAATTTTTTTAACTAAATCCCTTTCTTTTCTCTAAGTTATGGCTTATGATAAAGATGCTTATAAAAGCAATTTTTATAAGCGGTTTGGTTTATGTACGCTTTAGTTTCAAGTAGTGGAATCTATACTAACTTATATTACTTTTATTTATCATTATACATTGTCATTGATAGGTTCTATACGTTTGAAATGTTTTTAAAATTTAATCTCTTCTTCCTTACTTCCGAGGAAGAATAACGGGTAACAAGACCTCCTAGTTTGTTGCCCAAATTAACAGAATCGTTAAGATTCTGTTTTTTTTGTGGTTAATTATTTTGACAATTAATTAGAAAATGATTATAGTATTTTAATTGTCGGATTTTTTGCAATAATAGCTTGAGTTTTAAGCTAAAAATTATTCCGAATTAAAAGAACAAATCTTTGCAGTGACGGTCTTTAACGCTGATCAAACAAAAAATTTTATTGATGGGGAAAAATAAATGAAATTAAAGGTTTTGAATTTTTTTAGTTTATTAGGACTGCTGCTAGCGCCAATTACCGGCGTTTTCAGTGTATTAGATAAACCTAATGTTACTAAAGCGGAATCGAGTTGGGATTACGATACCGCTAATCCAGCTTTAGGAACTTATGATAAATTATTACAAGAAGCCGGACCGCGTGATGGCGTTGTAGATTGGTATCCGGCTAAAGATGCTTTGGGCAATCATCCCCGGGGGCAAGAATTAGTTAAACAATTGCTTCAATTATCCCAAGAAACTAACAGCGGCGGTTCTAATGTTGGGACCGTTTTATTTAGTGATACTTGTGGTAATAACCGGCGTCCCGATTATGAAGCGACTTATCAGCGTTATCAATTAGCCTTTGGCTTTATTGCCCAAATTTTAAATTTGGATAATGCCGTTACGGGAAGCGGCGTCAAGCTCGCTCAAGGAGCGCAAAAGGGTAATGATCCGCTTGACCCGCAAACGGATGCGAGTGTAATTACCGCAGAAATTCAAAAAGTTCCTGCGCGCGGTTGGGGTCGTAATATTTCCGATATTTTAGGCGATTCCTTTACGGCTAATCAAGACGGTTATGTGCAAATCTATTTCAACGGTTATGACAATACGATTCAAAATGAAGCCAATATTATTCGCGAAGCTACTAGTAGCATTACTTTAATGGCTCAAAGCAAGTTAACCGGACGTAAAGCTACTGCAATTTTCAAATTAAATAACCGCACCCTGCCTTTTGATGCGCCAAATGCTAAATTAAACAATTATGTTGACAACAGTGCTTACGCGCAAGATCATAATAACTTGGATGTAGCCGGATTAAATATGACTACGGCAACGCAAAGTTTAATTGACCGGTTACAGTTTTCGAAAAATTCGACTTTTTGGGTTAAAAATAAAAATGGTGGGGGTACGATTGTCGTCCCAAGAAATACCTCAGCCCAAGAAATTGCGCAATTAATCGCCCAAAAAGAATTTGACACGAATAATACTTTGGCGGGATCGGCTCCGATGAAGGCAATTCAAGGGGCCTCAGGCTCAGCAGCCCTTGATGCTAATCAACCGATTGGCAACAAGACTTTAAAAGAAGTTTCGTATAACCATTTCTACCAAAGAGAAAAATCGCTGCCAGATGGTAATACTATTGGTATTGGATCGCCTACAGCTAATCCTTTTAGTAGTTCTGGGAATACGGAAGTTACTCCTGATAAACGCTCCATCTATAATTATGCGCCGCCGATTGCTTATGGGGGTAATGGACCTTTTGCTTTTAACGATAATCAATATCGAGAATACAATAATGTGTTTAACGGCAAAAGCGGCAGTCTCGGTCAAAGTGATTTAGTTTATGATTATAATGGTTTTAAACGATCCGATGTCAATTATCTTACAGCACCTAATCAAACGACTGATGGTTGGTTTGGCGGCAATGGTCACGCCATTGATACGAATCAGCTTTATCAAGGTAATTGGCATGCTAAATCAGCACTCCAAATTCCTGATGTGAGTAAATCAGAAGGTGATCCCTACCAAGATGATGATTCCACTAATTACCAAGGAGCCATTTATCCCCAGACTAAAACTAAATTAGCGGGAGTAGCGGGCAAAAGTGATCCCCGAGGGCAGTTTACTAATGTCGGAAAAGTTAAACATTTGTTTTCGCCTTCGAGTTACTTCAAAGAAGCTTATGATGCTAATCACTTTGTGATGAATAGTCCGCAACTTCAAAATCCCCAAGTAGCAGCTATTGCGCGCGAAATTGCTAATAATGGCAGTTTTTCTGATACCAGTGCGCAAGGTCAAATTAAAAAAAGCTTCACTTATGACGCTCCGGTAAGTGCTTTCGTTTATAAATCATACAATAATCCTTATTCCACAGTTATGAGTAGCGCCGGAGCTCAAACGCGCGATGGGGCAGTTTTAGCTAAAGACTGGTCTAATTCCACGATTCAACCCCAAGCTAAGTTAAATTTAAATGACTTGAATGAAGAAATGCCCCAAGCTGGTCATGGGGATGTGATTGAAATTGGTCAGGGTCAAACCACGGCGCTAAAAGCGGATAACAAGCCCAATGAAGTAGCGGGGACGTATTTTTATTGCGGTACTTTTGCCAATAAAAAATTGGAAATTAAAATTCCGCAAACTAATCAAAAGGTAGTTTTGGAAGCGTTAGGCGATTCAAGTAATAATCAAGGTACTTTAAATAAATTTGGCTTAATTGGTACTGATGGGATTTCGCGCAGTCCCGCCATTTTGGGATTTACCAACATGGATGGGAGTAATCAAGTGCGCCAAAAATATGACACCAATGCGCAAAATCTTACTGGTCCCCAAACGCTTTACCCGCGAGCTACCGCCGGGATTCCTTTTACCAATCCGCGGTTTAAGAATGTGGTTTTAATTGATGATTCGCAATCGTTTGTGCAAACCTGGGATAAAAATACCACGGTCCAAGATAACCAAGGGAATCATACCGCAACACCGCATCCTTTAATTTATAACCAAAAGGTGAAAAATTTTGATATAAGCACTTTAGGCAGCGTTGATTCCCCCAATTTCGAAGCTAAATATTATTTAGCAGGGGCCCTAGTCGTGGCCGAGGATAAACCGAATAATTATCGAGTTAGTGAAGCTAGTTTTACGGATCACTTAATTCAAGCCGCTGCTTCGAAACGGGCTTATTTTAATTCTAATTTGTATAACAACCCGCAGAGCGCTTTTGCGCAAGGTTCAAAGCAAAACAATAGTCGCTTTTTCGTTTCCCAAGATTTCTCCATTGGTCCGGTTTCTGCAGATATGATTACCGACCCAGCACCAACCCCTGCCGCGGGATTAGAACAAGAATCGGATATTACGATTGACGGTGTCACTTATCCTAGTTATAAAGCAGAACCCGGAGCTTCGGAAGCGGAAAATGCTGCCAAAATTTTACATTTAGCCGTGATGTACAATAATCCGAGCACTAACCTTCATAATCATGATGCCGACCAAGGCGCACCCGTCAATGAATTTACGGATACGGGTAGCGATAGTAATCAACAAGGTAGTGACGGTACGGGTTATAAATTAGTCGGGATTGCTGATGCCGCTCAAAAGCAAGGCATTGCAACCGATCTTTTGGCAGCGGAAGTAGCTAAAGTTACCAAAAAGAGTCTCCGCGAAGTAAAAAGTACTAAGTGGGTCCAAGCGACGCTACCGCGCTTAAAGAAAAATGCCGGAACAGCCCGCATTAATGTGGTTGTTTATGATCCAACAACGCCTGCTAAGCCGCTTAAACCACAAACTAAACCCTCTTTTGCGGTAACTCAAATGGTCAAAAATTCTACCGGTGTAATCACCCCAAAGACGAAGCTTTACGATGACGGCGCGGTTTTAACGCCCGCTCAAGTTCCTGCTAGTTTCCAAAATTTAATTGAGCAAGCTTTAGTGGTCAATAATCCGGATTTAAGCAATGCCCCTAATCGTTTAGCCCAATTTTTAGTTGGCGCCTTCTTAGACAGTTGGCAACAAAATCGGGATTTTCAAGTAGCTAATTACCTTGCAGGGGGCTTTGGTATTAGTGATTCTGATGTTGCCAATTCTTATTGCCAATGGCCTCAAGGTTATCTAAACAATGAGGGAGCTTATTTACAGGCGGTTAGTGATTATCCGAACGATTTTTACCGGGGGGGCGCCGCTTTGCAGTTAGCCTCAGGTCAAAAGATTGCGGGGCTTGCAGCTTCAGTTTTAAGTGCTGATGTTTCTAAGATCGATTTAAGTAAAGCGGGAACTTATCCGGTAGTTTTCACTTATACGAATCCGCAAGATGCAACTGATAGCGCTAAAATTACCGTGCCAATTACCGTTCAGGAAGCTTTAGCTCCCGTCTTTACTTTCCAAGGCGGCAGCGATTTGACGATTCATGAAGGGCAAAGCTTTGATCCGCATAACTTTAAAGTCGTCGGAGATTGGACAATTTTTAATGAAGCCAATGGCGATTACGAAAAGGTCGTTAACGGTAAAGGAATTGCGCGTAATCCTGATGGCAGTTTAGCCGTTACCGTTAGGGGCAGCGTTGATGTGAATACGCCCGGGATTTATCAATTAGTTTATGAAGCAACTAATCTTGCGGGCAATAAAACCCAACTCGTGCGCAACATTCACGTTCTCGCAAATCCTAATGATCAACCGCAGCCAAATTGGACTTATAGCGACTTTAAGAGTATTGGTTATGTAAATTACGTTCCCGGATATGGCATTAATGTTTGGCAAGAACCAGCAGCTAACTATACCGGGGAAAAGTTGATTCATGGTAGTGCCTGGCGGATTTCCCAAAAAGCAATTAATCGCCAAGGACAAGTTTATTATCGGGTCGGGAAGAATCAATGGGTTGATGGTCAATATCTCAGTTTTGTACCGCCGGTTACGGTAATGAAACCTTTAAAAGGAGTAGTGACCATTAATTACGTTCCCGGTTATGGCGTTAACTTGTGGAAAACCGCTGGGACAACGGGTGGTTATTATCCTCGAAAATTGCCCCACGGTAGTAAGTGGCAAGTATTCGGCAGCCAGAATGGTTTCTACAATGTTGGCAAGAATCAATGGCTTCAAGCGCAATACGCCAAATTTAATTAAATTAGCATTTCATTTGGGGATTAACTTCCAGGATCGGAGTTAATCCTTTTTTGTGATAAAAAAGCAATAATGCATTTTTCTATCATAGCAGGAATTAACGTTAAAAGTTTAAACTAACTTTTGACGATTTAATTGTCAATGTTTATCAGTAAAATTTAACTAATTTCACCAAAATAATCCGTAATAATCTTTATAATTTAAGATAGGAGGATGAAAAAGGACAAACCAAGAATTAACTTGGCTCCAGCAAAACTATTTCTCAGCTGGAGATAAAAATTACCCCCCAAATAATGGGGAATCAGATTTACCTAAGATATTGAAGTTACTATGTCATAAAGAAGTAAAGCATATCCTGGGTAATTAACTTCCATGACGGAAGGGAAATTGGGGAATTATTATTAAAAAAGAACTTAAAGCATTCAATTGTCAATCTCAAAGCAATTTATGGGGAACATTGAAGTTAGGAAATTTATTCAACCAGCTAAGAGGAGGCGCTAATGGTTAAAAAAGCAAAGATTACCATAAATTTAACTACCGGGAGTCAAACCACGTGGCAACTGCAATGGCGCCAAAAAGACCAGCAATGTCAATTATTGTTGCAATTTTCGTGGTCATTAACCAAGCGTCCTTCTTTTGCGGTGACGATTTTAAGAAAACATCGAGCTACCGCGGCAATTGAACCGCAGACGTTCACTTATCCTTCGGGGACCGTTTTAAAAGAGACGGAGGTACCAGAAAGTTTCAACGATTTATTGCGTAATGATTTAGTAGCTAATAATGCTGCTTTATTGGGGCATCCCCGCCGGCTGCAAAAACTGCTGATTACGGCTTTTTTAAATAGTTGGCAACAAAATGCGCTTAGTTATGGTGAGGGTAAGCGTAAAACCACTTCGCCATTTTACTTATATGGTGGTTTTGGGATTAGCCATACTCATCCTAATCATGCTTATCATAAGTGGCCTCGGGGGTATCTTACAAACCGGGGCGCTTATTATACGGCAACTAAACATTATCCCTGGAATTTTTATCGGGGAGGTGCCGCTTTAAAATTAGTTGATGGTCAAAAGATTGCCGGGATTGCCCCTAGTTCTTTAAAAGTTGATGTGAAACAAGTTGATTTAAGTCAAGTCGGGACTTATCCGGTAGTTTATACTTATACCAACCCTCACAATTTAGCAGAAACCGCACAACTTACGGTACCGGTTAAAGTGGGAACAACGGTTTTTCCTTTTATCGCTTTTCCTAAGGAAAGTAAATTAATCTTTAATCAAGGAGAAAAAGAGGATTATCGTCCGTTTAAAGCAGTAGGTAATTGGCAGGCTTTCAATAAGAGTAATGGTGATTATCAACGCTTAGTTCACGGGGAAGGGATTGCTTGCAGGAAAGATGGCAGCTTAAAAGTAAAGGTTTCGGGTCAGGTTAATTTTCAAAAACCCGGAATTTATCCCATAACTTATCAAGCCCAAAATTGTTTTGGCTTGACTACTAAGTTAGTACGTTATTTTCAAGTCATTGCAACGAAAAAACCAGCAAAAACCGCTAAACCATTGGTGGGGTATATTAACTACCTTCCTGGTTATTGGATCATTGTTTTAAATGCTAAAGGGCAGTGGCTTCACCAATATTTACCTTACGGCAGTGCTTGGAAAATTTATGGTCAAATGCAAAATCGCCAAGGGCAAGTATTTTACCGTTTGGCTAATGGCTACTGGTTAAAAGCTCAAGTACTTACTTTTAAATAATAGTCATAATTTAATTAATCTTTAAATAATTCAAAGAAAAGAGATGTCATTGTTAAATGGCATCTTTTTTAGAACTTAAAATTAAACGATAATTTATTAAGAAAGCACTTAATAAGAAATATAGAAATCGAATAAGTAATGCTTAATTTTAAGAATTACTTTTTAGTATTATTTAATTTTCAACTAAATCAAATATTATAAAGATTAGTTAATTTTTTTTACGTTAAAAAAATCTAAATTATAAACCAGGTAAAAATATGTTATATATGTTATAATTGTGATAGAAGAAGTGAAGGAGAAAAAGATGAAGTATAAATTAGCTGGTTTGGCCAGCACTGCTTTGCTATTAATGGCACCAATATCTGGAGCAGTGTCGGTTTGGGCCAACCCAACCCAACCCAACCCAACCCAACCCAACCCAACCCAACCCAACCCAACCCAAC
>CALYQJ010000026.1 GCA_945285405.1 uncultured Lactobacillaceae bacterium
GGTTGCTTATTAGAAATTCTAACTTCATATCCCCACTCTTTAAAATAATCACCTAGTTGTTGATTAGTAAGCGGACCCTTGATAATAAGGTACTGCGAGATTTCCGAACTAGTATTCTGTTGATAAGCGGAAGCTTCTTTTAATCCTTCAGTTAATTCTCCTTTGCCAAACTTTTGGTAAACATTAGATTGCCCCGGAATAACAATTAGTTTAATCACTAAACTATGATGCTTAAGCGCATAATGGTTTAAGGAAGTGTTTAAATCACCTCTTTTAATTTCCTGAGAACCCTGATCAAGAGTAACATTATCGGTTAAATCAAATAAAAATCCATCACTAGTTTGATTAATTTGGAACAAAAAGAAAATCAAAATAACAATTGTTGAGAGGAAAATAAAAATTTTCTTCATAAAAATACTCCTAAAAAAAGCCAGTAAAATTATTTACTGGCTTAAAATTAATTATCCATTGTATAAACCGGCATCAAACCATACATAATCACCCACTATAGTATTTACAAAAGCTTCACATCAATACCCTGCATGATTTTCTGCTGATCTTTTTAAACCATCTCTTCTTATTACATTTGACCAGTGAAATTTAGTTCGGTGAAGATATTTCAAATAGACTCTCCAATTTATAGGGTTGTTATTATACTCGTAGCTCCAATCATCGTTTCCTAACTTAGGAAGGACCAAAGCTGGTACACTAAAATTTAATAGAGACACAGCTAATAGAGCGGTAGATGCTACTTTCTTTTTCAAATTAATTATTTAATCCTTTTAAAAGGATAAATTTACAATAAAAATAGTATTTAATTTATTACCATTAAAAAATAAAAACTACTACTGCTATAAAATAATAGTTTCATTAATACATCTTAAGATTTTTATATTATATAAGTTTTATTTAAAAAAGTAAAGCTTTTTATTTATTTTAGATTCTATGCATTTAATTAAATTTAAATAAATTATGTAGATTTTTATAGAATAATATGTAGATAATAAATTAATTATCTAATTAATTAAAGATTCCAATAAAGATAAAAAAGCACTATGATTAGTGTTTAATGAAAATAAAAAAAATTCACTTTATTGAGAGAGTATTGCCTTTAATTTAAATTTTTTATTAAAAATAAAATCAAAATCAAACTTAATATCTAATTATATCTGTATAAATAAGAAAGCTTATTAATGCAACATTCATCATAAACTAAAATTATTATATACTTATATCTTTTTATATTGTAATATAAATTATTATATAAAAATATAAAGAGGTATCTATGATTAAACGACTTACTAATGGTGAAGCAATGATAATGAATGTTTTATGGTCAAATAAAAAGCCACTATCAGCTAGGGAAATTCAAAAAAAATTACCAAAAATTAGTCGCGGAGTTGTAGCTCAATTTTTAAAAAGTCTGATTAAAAAGCAATTTATTAATATTGCTACCACGGAGGTCATTAATAAGTCGCTAACTCGTTTTTATCAACCTTTAATTACAGAAATAGATTACTTTAAAGCAACCGTTCCTCAAAGTACACTACAAAAATTAACTGCTACTTTCATTGATAAAATTAAAATTAGAGCCAAAAAAAATGAATCGTGATATACTTCAAGACTCATCAATGCAAAAATTAAATAATATCGATAAAAACTTATGCTTTTTTCAACTTCTTCACTCTTAATTTCAATTCTTTTAGCAATAGTTTTGATTATTATTCTCCAATTGCTAATTTCTAACAAAATTAAAGGTCAAAAATATCAAATTAGCTTTTTGACAATATTTAGTTTAATCATTTTTCTTAGATTAGCTTTTCCTTTTGAATTCATTAATACACACACCATTCGTTCATACAAAATTTTACCAGCAATTTACTCGTTCGGTAGAACTAAAGTGACGATCATTAATTTAACCTTTACAATTAAGCAAATTCTGAAAATTATTTGGTTAATCGGTACTATTGTTATGCTAATTATTTTCTTTAGAAACTATCATCAATTATCTCGTTATGCTGGTCACTTAAAAAAAATACCCCCAAATTACTTTAAAGATGTTTCAAAAAAATCTATCCCTCATAACACTAAATTATATTATCTGCCAATTAACAGTACTCCCTTTAATATTGGTATTTTTCATCCAAAAATTATTTTTACTAAATTACAATTGAGTAGTTCACAAAAACAAATTATTTTGCAACATGAAATTCAACACGTTAAAAATCATGATAATTTAAAACTTTATTTAATTGAATTATTAACTTGTATTTACTGGTGGTTTCCTTTTATTTACATTTTTAAAAAACAAATCAGAGAAATTATCGAAATGAACGTAGATTTTCAAATTGTTCATTATACATCTCGAACATTTTATCAAAGTTATACAAAATGCTTAATTGATGTTTATAAAAAAATAAGCAACAATCAATTAGAAGATTTTAATTCAAATTTTGTAATTAATGAAGATGAAACTTTAAAACACCGGATCCATTTTCTATTGGCAGAATACAAAATTAAACAAACTTTTTGGCTTTTTAAAATTATATTAATAATCCTACCATTAGCTCTCACATCAATTATAATTGAACCATTTTATAAAGAAACTGAAAAGACAAAGGGAACATTTGCCATCGATGCAAAAAACCCCGAAAACTATATCTTAAAAGTTAAAAATAAATTTTATTTAATAATTGAAGGAAAGATGGTTGCAAAGATACCTAATCCGAAAAAAGTAAAAAATATGAAAGCATTTCAAAGTTTACCAATAAAAAATGCTAAAGTAATCGATGATCGGATTCCTAACAGTAAAGATTTCATCAAAAATAAATAAAAATAACATAATCCAAAAATTTAGCTTGCAAAAACCGCAAGAGAAAGCAAATTTGTTTAATAAAATTAATCAATCTTTAGATAATACTTAATTTTCTTTTCTAAAAAATTAATTTGTTTTTCAACTTCATGTTGCTGCTCATGTAATTGATCAAGTTGGGTAAATAGCATCTTTATTCTTTCTGGAATTGTTTCATCACCTTGAGCTCGCAATTTAGCATATTTTTGGATATCTTTAATTTTCATTCCTGTTTTTTTTAAACGAATAATAAATTGCACCCAAGCTATATCCTTTTCATTATAAAAACGACGATGATCTCTACCACGAGTAGCTGAAATCAATCCTTGCTTTTCATAATAGCGTAACGTATCAATTGATAAGCCACAAATTTTAGAAAATTCTCCTATAGAATACAATACAGTTCCTCTTATAATTAGTCATTACTTACTAAGTATATCACCATTTATCTTTTATAAGCTTGACATGGACTATACTCCAGGATTTAGAGTTGTAATAAAATAATTTTAAGGAGATATGCTTATGAAAGACCAAGAACGTTATAATCGTGGTTTAGAAAAATTAGAACAAGTTGATAAACAAGCCGGCCGCGACGTAATTAACTCATTAGAAGGGTTACCTGAAGATATTGGACGTTATATTATCGAATTTGCTTTTGGAGATATTTATTCGCGGGGTACATTAGATTTAAAACAACGTGAAATGATTACTATTACTAGTTTATTGGTACAAGGTGATACTTCACCGCAACTTAGGGTACATATTAATGGTGCGCTAAATGTTGGCTTAACCAAAGAAGAAATTATTGAAACATTTATTCAAACAATTCCTTATGTTGGATTTCCACGAGTTCTAAACGCCGTAAATGTAGCCAAAGAGATTTTTAAAGAACGATAAAAAAACGCAATTAAAAAGCAGCAATTAAAATTGCTGCTTTTTTTTTTAACATAAAGCAATATATAAAATAGTATGAAATCGCTGATCCGGAGTTTGTTTTGGCATTAAACTTAACTCATAATCCTGGGTGTAGGCGCGCTTGAGAATACCGTCATGACTTTGCTGCCAAACTTGTTGCCAAGCTTTAGGGGCACTATCGGCTATACTAGCAGCTACAGCCTCATATTTCTGATATTTTCCTTTAGCTACTTCAGTTTCAAGTTTTTGTAAATACGCTTGATCAGCACCAATAATTGATAAATCATAATCACCAGTTTCATCACTAGCGTAATTTTCGTAACATGAAATTGGGAATACATTTATTGCTTCACCTTTACTATCAAATAGTAGAGGTAATTTGCCATTAAAAATGTCCTGCCACACTTCATTAATTTTATCTATTTGCTCATTGTTGGTTCTAATTGTTACACTTTTTAAACTATAGCTCATTTTTCTTTTATCCCTATCTGTAAATTTATTTTATTATGCGAACATTTGTTCGTGATGTCAAGAATAAAAAAAAGTCCGACTTTAAAAAAGCAAAATATTTTGTTAGAATCTTAATCAATCTTTTTTACTTTAAAATTTTATTTAATCTTCAATATTTCTTATTTAATGGCAATTAAAGGCATTAATTTATTTTTTACTATAATGATTTTTCCTAATTTAAAAGTTTTTAACCATTAAGACCAATTTTGGATTATGATTAATAGTAGTATAGTATTTTAAAAAGTAAAGGAGTGTGCAAAATGTCATTTTCATTTTTAAAACGATCGACACCGAAATCGCGGTCAAAAAAAGCCAAACCAGTGGTCACTAAATCGCCTGCGGTAACTAAATCGGCGAAACTTGATGCCATCTATCGTAAATACAATGTCTTTCCTTACGTCAGTCCTAAACGTACCAAAAAAGAGTTAGACGCCATGGCTAGTGATCCTTACTCAACTAGTATTGTTTCCAAAGCGATGATGCGTTACTTAGGTAAAACTAAATTACTTCGCGGTGACATTATTGCCCTCTGGTGGTTAATCAATCCTCATATAAAAAAAGATCAAGTTCCCGAATATTTTGAACGACGTTATGGAGTTAATCTTAAAACTGAAATTGCAAAACTTAAAAAGCTAGGTTATTTCAATTCTGCTAAAAAAATTACTGATGCTGGAAAACAACTTTTAAAAAAATACACTAATATTATTGAATTTCATCAAACCCATAATGTTAATATGACCGAAAGAGAGTGGGCTAATTTTCAAAAAGTTAAACAAGCTGATTTTGAAAGTCATAATGAATATCTGCGGCGCAACGGACAAGAGAAATTAGCTGCTGATAATGAAGCATATCGTAAACGCGAATTGCAAAACCGTAAAAATGTCCAACTCATTGTTCGAGCAAAAATTTTAGAAAACGAAGGAAAATTAAAAGAAGCTGCAAAGATTTTGCGGTCAATTGATCCAAAAACAGCTAATTCTCCAGCAGGACTTTATCACCGCTTAGCGATTAATGCTCGAAAACAAAAAGATTATGCCACAGAAATTAAATACATTGAAGAATATCTAACTAATTTTAATCCAACTCCTAAATGGCAAAAAGTTTTTCAAAATCGACTGGCTAATGCCCAGAAATTACTCAAAAAAAATTAAACACGCTAATTCAAAGCGTGTTTTTTATTGGCTTAGTTACTCACATTTAAAATTAAAAATTCTCAAAAATGCTAAGTTCAGGTCTAAAGTTAAGAATAACGAAGTATTTTTTAGATTCCTTTAAAATGGTTATTAACAGAATTTTTATTAATAAAATCTGGTTATTAAATAAAAAAAAGATACCTAAAACAGGCATCCTCAATCATAACATTATTTAATTCACAGCTCGAACGGAGAAAGAGGGATTCGAACCCTCGCACCGGTTCCCCGGTCTATACCCTTAGCAAGGGCACCTCTTCAGCCACTTGAGTATTTCTCCAAATATAAAAAATGGGCCTAAATGGACTTGAACCATCGACCTCACGCTTATCAGGCGTGCGCTCTAACCAGCTGAGCTATAGGCCCAAAAGAGCGGGTGACGAGAATCGGACTCGCGACAACAGCTTGGAAGGCTGTGATTTTACCACTAAACTACACCCGCAAAACAATAAAGTGGCGCGGGACGGAATCGAACCGCCGACACAAGGAGCTTCAATCCTTTGCTCTACCGACTGAGCTACCGAGCCATCCTACGGTCCATATCAGATTTGAACTGATGATCTTCTCCGTGACAGGGAGACGAGATAAACCACTGCTCCAATGGACCATATTGCGGGAGGTGGATTTGAACCACCGACCTTCGGGTTATGAGCCCGACGAGCTACCATACTGCTCCATCCCGCGATGTTAAAATATAAAAGTACAAAACCCATATTTTAATGGACCTTGTAGGACTCGAACCTACGACAGGACGGTTATGAGCCGTCTGCTCTAACCAACTGAGCTAAAGGTCCAAGCTCTAGCAAATAGCGGCGGGGGGGATCGAACCCTCGACCTCCCGGGTATGAACCGGACGCTCTAGCCAGCTGAGCTACACCGCCAACAAATGTAACCGTTAATTAACAAATTACAATCGGGAAGACAGGATTCGAACCTGCGACCCCCTGGTCCCAAACCAGGTGCTCTACCAAACTGAGCCACTTCCCGAGATATGCGCCCTGAAGGATTTGAACCTTCAACCTTCTGATTCGTAGTCAGACACTCTATCCAGTTGCGCTAAGGGCGCATCATTAATGCCGAGGACCGGAGTCGAACCGGTACGGTTGAAACCAACCGCGGGATTTTAAGTCCCGTGCGTCTGCCAATTCCGCCACCCCGGCATGTAATGAAAGCGGAAGACGGGATTCGAACCCGCGACCCCCACCATGGCAAGGTGATGTTCTACCACTGAACTACTTCCGCAAAATATGAAATGCCGATTATACGATTTGAACGTACGACCCCCTGTTTACAAGACAG
>CALYQJ010000027.1 GCA_945285405.1 uncultured Lactobacillaceae bacterium
TCCGGCTAAATACTTGGGATCGATAACATTACCACTTTGGTCTACATATTTCAGTTTAACGTATTTTCGATCAATTACTTTAACTTTAGCTTTTGTACTTACCGTCTTTAAATCAACATTCCCATAACCCTTAGGAGTATAGCTATATTTAACGGAATATTCTCCTGGCGCATCTTTATTAAGATCGCTACTATCAACAGTAATCTTATCGAAAGGTAGAGAACTACCATCTTTATCCTTAGCGCTTTCAAATCCAACTTCAGAATTAAAATCATCGCCTGCATATATAACAACAGGGTCTTCTTTTGCCTGCAGCGCAGTTTTAACTGTAGCAAACTTATAAGTAATTGTTTGCGGATCTTCTTCAGCATTTAGTTCAGTTTTAGTTGGATCAAAATCACTAGTTGTTTCACCTTTTGTAATCGATGCTCCTGTTAAATAATAGGTCCCAGTTTTTTCAATTTCCTTAATCTTATCATTAGCGTTAGTTAATGAAATTCCAGTTTTAATCTTAGCGTTACTCTGAGGAAGAGATGCTATTGAAACATTATTATCATCAGTATTAACAAAATTGGTATTTACTACCCCATAACCAGTGTATTTAAATTCATTAATTTCAAATTCTTGTTTATTACACTTACCTCCTGTAACCCCGGTAATCACAAAAGATAATGAAGTAGTACCTTTAGGAATCCAGCTATCAATACACTTTGACCAAGTTTTATTATCGTATTTTATGGTTAAAACATGAGTTGTACCGTTATAATCGGCTTGAAAATCACGAAATGTATTATTATCAGGTTCAGATATTTTTTGGGCAGGCGCATCGTCTCCGTCATAAGTAATAACAGTTGATACACCTTCTCTTATTTCATCATAAGCAAAAGCGCCAAATGACTGATTACCATCATCTCTGTTAAATCGATCTGGATCTTTTTCATAACCACCGCCACGATATTTATTTTCACCATTCCAAAAAGTATCTAACTTAAACCCAAAACCATAAGGTAAACCGGCAAGTCCTAAACAACCACCGCCAATTCCTATTTGGTTACTGTCACCAGTATGAAAAGCTAAAGCAATTCCATCAGCGCCTTTTTGACCCGCTGATTTATTACCTAAATTAATTTTACCCGTTAAATGAAATTCATCATTGACACTAATTTTAGTCGATAAAGTAGCATTCCCAGCTTGATCTTCCACATTATCAGTTAAAAGTAATATTCCACGATTATCCTTAACAGACCATTTAGCACTACCATTAAGCACAAAATGAGAAGCAAAATTATCTTTATTAACTGTAACCAAACTATCGTTAAAAGATGTATTCCCTGTATCTTCTTGTAATAAAGGGTTATCATTGAAAGCAATATTTCTTTTAGTATTCGAAAAACCAGTTAAAGGATCCTTCTCTAATTTAGTTGCAGTTTGAGTCTCCTCAGATTCAGCTTTAACCTTATCATTATTTAATTTAGCTTCAAGACTTAATGAGCAAAGTGCTAAACCAGAAAATAATAAATACTTGTATTTTTTATTACTTTTGTATTTAACACTTTCCTTTCTTAAGTTTTGATTTGGCTTTAAATTCATTAATTTCCTCCTAAAATCTTATAATATATATAAATATAAGAATTAAAATTAAATTGCTTTTATTATAACTTAAACCTAAAATATTTAGTACAGCAAAAGATTATTTTTAAAAGATTTAAAAATAATCTAAAAAATGAAAAATTTATAGTAATAATTCAAACAATAATCAAATTAATATTGATCTTACAACTATAAATAATACCACATAAATAAAAGAAAAACATTACTTTAAATGTTTAAATTATTTATTTAATGCAATTGAAGTTTTTTTTTGTTTTTCTATTTAAAAAAATCTTATTAAGTTTATTTGTGATTATTTAAATGATTTTTTTATTAAAAATGTAATCGAATAAAATTGCTGGCCGCAAGAAGATAAAGTTATAAAAAAATTTGCCTTAATACCAGTAGTTTTAAAGCAATACTAAGACAATATATAAAATAATTTCTTAGTTTATATTAACTAATTTTAATATAATTAATATAAATCATATTTGAATAAATAATTTTATTTTTTTGCTTTTTTCTTTAACCTATTTAATCTTTTTTAAATATTTTTTTAAAAAAAATAGAAAAAATAAGCTTTATTAATTTATTTGTTTATTTTATTAAATAAATTAATAAATACATTTTGTACTGATTGTGTTATTATGTAAGTGATTTAATATTATGTAATATTTGTTTATATTTAGGAGGAATTTAGATTGAGTTTTAAAAATAAAAATTATATTCTAATGGACCAAAAAGTCCATTACAAAATGCATAAGTCCAAAAAACAATGGTTAGTTATTGGAATTTCCACTTTTGGTTTATGCTTGGGAATTGGCATCCCTACAAATCTCGTAAAAGCGGAATCACAAACACTTAAATCACCAACCACCATTAACGAACATAAACAAAAAAATATAGCAATTAATGATTTAGTTAGCGTTAATGCTGCAAAAAGCCCGTTTACTGGAATTAGTGAAAATTATTCAACAGAAGAGTCATTTTCTCAAAAGTTTAATAATCAGCAATTAAGTACAGTTCCAGTAAAAACGGGCTATATTAATGCGGGAACTGATCAAACCGGAAAACTCCAATTAATGTATTTTAATGGTATCTCTAATGGGACTGATTTAAAGAAGCAAATTGGCGGTCGAACATGGGGTGAAATCAAGTCATCAATCAACAAGCCTTTGTTTTTTGCCCCTAATTTTAGTATTAAAATGGGAAATGGAACCGTTTGGAGTTGGGTTTACTCAGGAGGGGATCTTACTACATCCGCACCATTTTTTGCAGGTATAAATAATGATTGGAACACTGCTGATCCTGGAAAGAATTGGAAATTTTGGGAAATTAGTCAATCATCTGATCCTCTTAACTCGATTATTACCTTAAAATTTACCGGAGATTTTACTTTTCAAACTTCCAAAACTTATACCCTAGACTTTACAATAACTTTAAAACCTAACGGAAATATGGTGGATTATAATTTAACAATTCGTAATGTAACTGCTTTAGTTAACCCCTCAATCTCAGCCGAAGACGCTAAATTACCCAACTTTTGGTTTGGTTCGCAATATGATACGATGCTAGGTGATAATGATCGTGTTCCAATGTACTATTCTGGTAATAATCAGGGATTATATTTAGAAAACGGTGGATATAAACTATTATTTAACTACACCTCTAAAAATGCGCCAACCGGATGGGGTGCAGGGAGGTGGAATTCAACCTATAAGTCAGTTGGCATTAACTCACCCCAAGATGCAGGTCAAAAGTCTAGCAATGCTCCTGCAGGTCAAGTAGCATATAGTGGCGGTGATTCTGGTCTTTATATGGTTTGGAAAGGTCAAGATTTAGCTAACGGTGATAGTCGAGAAGGTAACTACCAAGCAAGTATTTCTTCTTCAACCGCTATTCTTCCTAAACTTACAATTAATAATCAAAATCCTGATAACTATATCGGGAAAGATTATACCGTAAATGGGACCGTTACCTATCCCGTAAATGATAACAATGCCTTGCCTTTAAAATATTATTACATTGTTGATAGTCAAGATCCTGTTGAATTTAATGGACCAAATATTAATGGTACCTCACCACAAAATTATAGCTTTACCATTCCAAAAGAAAAAATGGCTCCCGGAGATGAACATTCGATTTCCGTTTATGCAGTAGATGCTTATGGCTCCGTTTCTAATACGCAATTTTTGAAATTGACCGCAAATGCTGAATTAAATACCATTGATAAAACATACTACACTGGCGATCAATTTATGCCTTTTGCAAACTTTGCTGGTGGCGTTAGTGTAACTGGTGAAGCTTTAAACTCATCTGATATTACCCAAACGGAAATAAAAGACGCTACTGGGCAAGTTATTCCTCAAATTAATTGGGACTCCATCACCACCTCTCCTGGTACATATACAATTACTTATACTTATAAATATGGTTCTGGTAAAGAAGGAACAAAAGGTGGCGAAGTTTCTCAGAGTGCTACAATCAAAGTTATTGACCGTAAATACATTAATTTAAATTACGTCGATCAAAATGGTAATCCAATTGATAATCAACTGTTAACCCAACTTCCTGCTGGAATGAGCTCAGGTCAACATCGTGGCGCACATGGTACTAATTTTGCTTTAACTAAAACTGATGAACTCAAACTTAATGATAAAGTATACTATACTTTTATTAAATTTGAGGACAGTAATTCCCAACCAATTAATGCTGATCATTTAGTTTTTGGTGATAATGATCAAAACATAAACGTAATTTATCAAGGAGCTGCAGTAAACAGTAATGATACCAATGCAATTACCGTTCACCATTATTTAGAAGGTACTACTACCCCTGTTCCCGGCATGAAT
>CALYQJ010000028.1 GCA_945285405.1 uncultured Lactobacillaceae bacterium
TAAAAGCCGGTGGAAAGTTTTTGGTAAACAAAATGGCTTTTACAACGTTGGAAAGGATCAGTGGATTCAAGGAAAATACGCTAAATTTGAAACTAAATAATTAAGTCCCAACCTAAAAAGATTCAGTTTTTAAACTGAATCTTTTTTTGTGACTTGTGGCATCTGAAAACCATAATTACAAGCGATTTTCCCTTCTCAAACAGTGAGAAATTTAATTAGGCGAATAGTCAGAAGTTTAAAATCTTCAAGAATTGCTTAAGGTTACGTTAAAACAATTGTTACTGGAGCTATCTTAATCAGTTTAAGACCAGATTAGTCCAGAAAATCTTTGAAATTTGGTTAGAACATAAAGGTTAATTACTTTAATAATCGAGCACTTTAATGCTTAAATTGATCATTTAGCGCTTTTTTAGTTCAAATTAACTCCTAATAATCTAGACTTTAACTAATTAATTATTATTTATTTTATGTGTTAAAATCTAATAAGTTAAAAATAAATCATACTTTTGATTTATTTTACAACCATGTGCAAAATTTAATAGGAGGAAAAATGAAATTTAAAATTGCGGGTTTAATAAGTAGTGCTTTACTGTTGGGATCGCCATTAGCCAAAGTGCTAACGTTAGTCGTCCAACCCCAAGTGGTTCAGGCTAGCGTTCCCGGAAATAAAAGGTCAATTAGTACTGATTTAGGCGAATATGATCAATTATTACAAAATGCGGGACCTAGTGATGGGATGGTTGATTGGTATCCCACGCGCGATGCCTTAGGGTTACATCCTAAAGCCCAAGAGCTGGTTAAACAATTAATCAGCTTGTCGCAAGCTACGGGAGATAGTAGTGCTAAAGTTGGCAAAGCTTTATTTAATAACACTAATGGTGCCAGTCAAGACCCCGATGAGGCCGCAATTTATCAAAAATATCGTCTAGCTTTTGGCTTTATTGCGCAACTTTTAAGCTTCAATAACGAAAAGACCGGTCAAGGAGCTAAATTAAAGCAAGGAGCAATTGCTGGTGATGACCCTAGTGATGCTCAAACCAGTAATTCAGAAATTGCCGGGGATATTACCCAGGATCCAATTCCGGGTCAAGGGATTAATATTGCTGATGTTTTAGGTGAAGCTTTCTTTGGGGATCCTGAGGCAGCTTATGCCCAACTTTATCTCAATGGTTATGATAATGTGATGCAAAATGAATCCGCCATTATTCAAGAAGGGACCAGTAGCATTACAATTGTGGCTCAAAGTCAAATAACGGGTAGAAAAGCTACCGCAATTTTTAAATTAAACAACAAAACTTTGCCGTATTCACCCGACAATACTAAATTAAATAACTACCGTGATCGTACGGTTTATGCCCTTGATGATAAAGATGGTAATCCGGATATTGCGGGTTTAAACATGACTACAACGCCGCAAAAAATGATTGATCATCTTGACTTTTCTAAAGCTACGGCTTTTTGGGCTGATAATAAAGCTGGTGGGGGGACAATTATTGTTCCTCGTGGGACTACCGCTCAAGAAATTGCGCAACTTATTTCCCAAAGAAAAATGGCTTGTAACAACACTCTAGCCGAGTCAGCACCACTTAAAGCAATTCAAGCGGCAACAACTAAAGGGAAACCCGATGGTTTTAAGAAAATTGCCGGCACTGATAAAACGTGGGCTGATGTTTCTTATAGTCACTATTATGTCGGAACTAAGGATAATATTTATCAAGATAGTCCAGCAGGGAGTCCTAGTCCGTCCAATTTAAATCATACGCTCCCATTTTCAGATTCAGTGAATGGTCCCGAAAACTTTAGACCCGAAAGATTAACGCAATATCGCGAATTGAATAATCTTTTTAACGATGGTGGAAGTGACAATTATCCATATAGCGGAGTATTCCAAACGGGAAGTACCCCCACGCGCGACGCTTGGTTTGGTGGTAGTACGGCTAATAATTATCACATGATTGATACTAATCAGTTATTTACCGATGGTAAATTTGATAATACATCAGCTAAATCCTTGCCTAATTTTATTCAATCAGAAGGAACTCCTTGGGATAATGATGATTCTTTACCTCAAGCTAGAAATATGAAGGGCCAAATTAGTAAAGTTGCCGGAGTCAGCGACCCGACTAAAACTACAAACATTGGTAAAGTACAACATTTGTTTCAACCGTCAAGTTATTTTAAGGAGGCTTACGACGCCAATCATTTTGTAAATAATAATCCGGAAATTGAAAATAAAGATGTTACGGCGATTGCTCAAGAAATTGCCAATAATGGTAGCTTTTCTAGTCCGAGTGCCCAAGGTCAAATTAAGAAAAGCTTTACCTATGAGGCACCGGTAGCTAGTTGGATCTATAAGTCATACAATAATCCTTATTCTACGGTCATGAGTAGTGCGGGAGGATCTACTTTTGATGGTAAAAAGGTTAATGAAAATTACGATAATTTAACAGCTAGTCCGCAGAGTTATTTAGATTTGAATGATCTTGAAAATCCTGATGTTATTAAAACAAACGAAAACGATGATTCAAAAATCAAACTTTCAAATAACGCTTACGTTAAAGAAATTAAGCCCCAAGATGCTGAATATTTAAAGAAAGATAGTGTTGTTCCGGTATCTAATGATACTAAGCTTTTTTACTTTTTTGGCACTTACCCAAAAGATGTGGCGTTAAATCCTTACCAAGTAGCTCTGAAAATAAATTTACCTAGCGTGGATGTTAATTTGGAGCTTAGACTAATAAATTCTATGTTTTATCCGAAGTTAGATACGGTAGGTACTGATAGCCTCCATATTGCTAATAGAAATTCTGATGTTATGTTACATGAAAATTCACCTCAACCAAAAATTATAAATATTAGTATGATTCCTTATTTTATGGGATATTTTGATTTAAAGGAAGTAAACAATATAAATTTTGGAGAAGAGAATAAAAATTATTTACCGGAATTTACAGCTAATTCATCGTCAATAGATCCACAATATAGTTTGGAAATAAAGAAAGCACCTTTTAATAAGTTACAAATGTTGAATGATTCCCAATATTTTGTCCAAACCTGGGATCGCAACACCGCAAATAAAAATTCTCAGGGTAAATTTATCGATAACCCGACTCCTTTGATTTATAACAAAAATATTCTTTTATTACCTTCTTATTATACAGACTACAGTACAGAC
>CALYQJ010000029.1 GCA_945285405.1 uncultured Lactobacillaceae bacterium
ACTAACTAAATTAATAGTGTAATTATGCTATAATTGCTATATGCGTATCAAATTAAAATAAAATTACTAAATATTAAAAAATAAATTGGATCTATGGTTATTCCCGTTTCAAAAAGCTAAATATTTTGTTATAATTTTATAAATAATATATTATATATATACAAAAGCCAATTCATTAACTGATAAGGCATAAACATTTTAAAAGGAAAATAATTATGTTCAGCAATGATGAAGAATTTGATCAAGAAGTTGCTAATATAAATAATGATAAAATCAATGATATCGATTTATTAGGACGGATGTTAGAGACAATCATGCACAAGCTAAAAGCAAATCCCGAGCTTGCGGACTTTTCTCATGAAAATCTCACTTATTTAGAATCTTGCAAAGGTGATGTTGCAATCATTGTTTATAATAATAATCCTAAAACTATCATCGATTCAGCCACTTTAATTGTAGTTGAAGCTGTCATTAGCTGGATTGCTGACTGGGAGATTATTTGGCATCCTCAATTAAATTTTCAAGGTGACTTTTCCAATAAATCCGATTATTATCAAGATAAAGTAGAATCAATTTTTCTTTTAATTTTCAAAAGTGAATATCAAAAATTACAAACAAAATTAGAACAATTTTATCGTTACAATGATGAGGAAAAATAAAAAATGCGAATTAATATTCTTCAACATACTGCAAATGAAGGCCCAGGATCAATTAGCAACTGGGCTAATTTACATCATCACGACATTTATCTTTACCACCCGGATCAATTTGGCATTATCCCATCAGCTTCTGAAACTGAAATGCTGGTCATATTAGGCGGACCAATGAGTCCTAATGATAATTTACCTTGGATTAAAGCGGAACGTGAATTAATTAGTGAACTAATCAATAAAAACATTCCAATATTTGGAATTTGCTTCGGAGCTCAACAAATCGTTAAAACTCTCGGGGGTCAAATAATCAAAGCTCCAGCAAAAGAAGTTGGTTGGGGAAAAGTAACCCGAAAAAGCACGATTATTCCTGGTATTCCCCCGCAACTTATGGTTTTACATTGGCATGAAGAAATGTTTGAAATTCCAAATAAAGCGAAACTACTTTTTTCCAGTAAAGCCGTTAAAAATCAAGGATTTATTTTAAACCATCGAATAGTTGGGTTACAGTTTCATTTAGAACCTTTATTAACCAACATTCGCGAAATTGTAATTAATGATTATCCTTATATAAAAGGGTCAATTTTTAATCAAAGTGCTAATGAAATTTTAGCTCAAAAAATTCCGCCAGAAAATGAAAAATATATTTTTCAAATATTAGATTATATTTGCGAGTAATTTACTCCCTACTTCGTGTTGCTAATAATATGGTATAAAAATAAAATTGTTCCCCTTATCAAGGGTCTATGACTAGATTTTTCTCAAAATTTTTAATAGAAAATTATTAGCCGCTTATTTATTGAAAATATTATTTCGTAAAATCCCAAAATATAACATTAAGCAACAAATAAATCCTAAAATACTGGCATTGATATCAAAATCGATATCTTTATAAAAAACACTAGCTAAAACAATTACCATACTTATCCCTAAAATAATTAATGTAAATATTTTAAAGATTTTCCCATTTAAAAAATTAATAGTCATCCTCCAACTGCTTAAACTTGCTTGATAATAATGTAAGATTTTATTAATAGTGATTAATGTAATTAACAAATAATATTTAAATATTTATACCAGTATTATTTGCTAATTGTCATAGTAATTTAACTTTTTAAAATATAATATTTATATTACATTATTTTTAAGCTTAGTAAAAGTTTTTTACTAAATAATAGTATATTACTATTTAATTAATTAAATAGTATATTAAGTTAATTAAAGGCATTAGTGTTAAGCGATTGAAATTTACAAATATAAGATTATTTCCAGAAATGGTAATATCCCTAAGTATTAAAAATATCAAAAATAATTTAAATCACTATTAATTTTAATGTTGAAATTTGACTTAAAGTTGGGTCTAACGTTTAAACTAAAAAATATTTTTTAAAAGTGGTTATTTAAATCAATTAATAAAAAAATTAATTATTAGGGAGGAGACCTCAAAATGAAGTATGTAACTCTTGGAAAAACTGATCTAAAAATCTCGCAAATTTGTGTTGGTTGTATGAGTTTTGGCCAACCCGGTACCATGCATGATTGGACTTTAGATTACTCCGATAGCACAAAAGTAATTCAACATGCTCTCAGTTTAGGAATTAATTTTTTCGATACTGCTAATAGTTATTCAAAAGGTACTAGTGAAGAATATCTTGGTCGAGCTTTAAAAGAAAATATTAGCCGCGACAAGGTAATAATTGCATCAAAAGTTTATTTTAATTCTGGAAGACTCTCACGAGAGGCAATTAACCGTGAAATTGATCAATCTTTAAAACGACTTGGTACTGATTATTTAGACTTATACATTATTCATCGTTTTGATTATCAAACTCCAATGGAAGAAACGATGGCAGCATTGAATGATCTAGTTAAAGTAGGCAAAGTGAGAGCATTAGGAGCTTCTGCGATGTATGGGTACCAATTCTATAATCTTCAACAAATAGCAAGAGACCATGGTTGGGCGCAGTTTCAAGCTATGGAAAATCATTATAATTTACTTTATCGCGAAGATGAACGCGAACTTATTCCCATCTGTAAGCAAATGCAAGTTTCTTTAATCCCCTATAGTCCATTAGCTGCGGGACACTTAAGTCACCTTGACTGGCAAACTAATACCTTACGTAGTCAAACTGATCGAGTAGCAATGGGCAAATATGATCATGATAAAACGATTGATTATCCAATTGTAAAACGCGTTAATGAATTAGCTCAAAAATACCAGGTTTCGATGACTCAAATTTCGCTAGCTTGGTTATATAAAAAAGGGGTAAGTGCTCCTATTGTTGGATCGACCAAAGCAAGTCATCTAAATGATGCTGTTGCTTCTCTTCAATTAGAATTAACCGATCAAGATTGCCAATACTTGGAAGAATTATACGAGCCCCATAAAATAATCGGGGCTTTAAACCAAAATCCTCCAGAAGGTACCGTTTTAATTGATGAAAAGAAATAAAACATAAAATTTACTAGAAATTTTTAAAAAATAAGCCGCAAAAGTTAATTAACTTTTACGGCTTACTTATATA
>CALYQJ010000030.1 GCA_945285405.1 uncultured Lactobacillaceae bacterium
ATCTTCAAAAAGATGCATTTGAAAATTATGATGCAATTATAGTAAAAAATAATTTTGGACTCTTCTCTAATAATAATGAAAGTCTGGATGGGTTGACCATTGATTCTTATGAGCCACAGGGTAATACACTCTTTGTAACACCAAATTATTTAAAATATGAAAATATTAAATTAGATGCTAAAAGCCATAATAAAATTAACCATTTAAAGTTGGGTGAATATGGCTTGATCTTACCTCAAAAGTTAAAAGCTAAGACGAAAAAATATCAAAAATTGTATGATCGATATTTTTCTTTTTCTACCGCTAAAGAAGTCAAAGTTTCTCCTGTAATTACCTATGTTCCAAATCAACAAGAGCGTTTTGCATATAACAATAACGGTATGATTCTTCATCAATTTGTTAAAGATCCAATAATTATGGTTTTAACGCCACAATCAACAGGGAATAATTTAAATTCTCATCGTTTTTGGAAAATAATCGGCGTTGAACATACTTTTTATCGGGGTTATAAACAAACAATAAGATTAACCAAGAAGCATCATTTATATAAAAAAATTGCCGAAATTAGTGATAGTCAACAAAATTATGAAAGGGAAGTAAGCTTTTTCCGCAATCAGACAATTACCTTTTTTATTGGTGCTATTTTTGGCATTATCACATCGGCAATTTTATTTAATTCAATGAGTATTTTATATTTTGAAGAATTTCGGCATGACATTTTTATTAAAAGAATTTCGGGAATGAAGTTTTTAGAATTACATTTTAACTATTTATTAACGCAGTTGGCGGTTATGATTTTTGGATTAGCTTTTAACATATTTACAACTAAAAATATAGGAACTAGTTTAATTACATTTGCAATTTTCTTAGTAAATATGCTTTTTATCTTGATATATCAAATGAAAAAAGAAAATAATTTTGCGGTTACTGTCTTGAAGGGAATGTAAAAAGATGATAAAAATTGAAAATTTGACTAAAGCATTTAAGGAGCGGCAAGTTTTAAACCGAACTAATTTAACTTTTGAAAATGGTAAAGTTTATGCTGTTATTGGATCTAGTGGCAGCGGTAAAACAACGATACTGAATATTATTGCAAAGTTAGAAAAATATAATTCTGGTGAAATACTTTATAATGGTAAACCTTTAAATAAAATTAAAGATCAGTACTTTTTTAGAAATGACTTAGGATATTTATTTCAAAACTTTGGCCTTTTAGAAAGTAATACCATTGAAGAAAATTTAGATTTAGGTTTGATTGGTCGAAAGTTGAAAAAAGACGATAAAATTGCCCAAGAAAAAGAAGCGCTTAAAAAGGTTGGATTAGACTATTTAGATTTGAAGCAAAAGATTTTTGCCTTATCTGGTGGTGAAGCTCAACGTGTTGCAATTGCCAAAGTGATGCTTAAAGATCCACCTTTAATTTTAGCTGATGAACCAACAGCAGCTTTGGATCCAAAAACTTCAGAAGAAATTATGTCATTGATTTTATCTTTAAGAAATGAAAATCGAATTATAATTTTGGCTACACATAATCCAATCATTTGGAATTCAGCTGATGAAGTAATTAATGTTAAAGATATCTCTAATGTTAAATAATTAATGTTATAAAAATTGGGATAGATCTCATTTATATGGAAACAATGATTGGCATTATGAATGGAATAATACTTTTTCATTGGTTACATGTAAAAAGTCCACAATACTGATCGAAAAGTTGCATTAGAAAATCGTGCAGGAATTTAAACAATTGCTCTTTTAAAACTAGTTGTAGGGAGAAAGTAAAATTTGGTGCCGGTTTATATAAGGGATAATTAGTTTAAAACGCAGTAAAGACTTTTTTACTGGCTTTTGTAGGAGTATTTATGAAGAAAATTTTTATTTTCCTCTCAACAATTATTATTTTGATTTTCTTTTTGTTTCAAATTAATCGATCTAGTGATGATTTTTTATTTAGTTTAACTGATAATATTATACTTGATCAGGGTTCTCAGGAAATTAAAAAGGGTGATTTAAACACTTCCTTAAAACATTATGCGCTTAAGCATCATAGTTTAGTGATTAAACGAATTATTATTCCAGGTGATGGAGGGGTATCTTATGTTTACCAAAAGTTTGGCAAAGGAGAGTTAACTAAAGGGCTAAAAGAAGCTTCTACTTATCGACAGAATATTAGTTCGGAAATCTCGCAATACCGCGTTATCAAGGGTCCGCTTACTAATCAACAATTAGGTGATTATTTTAAAGAGTGGGGATATGAAGTTAGAATTTCTAATAAGCAACCAATCTTACTTGTTGCAATTCAATATTTAGTAAGTAATTCATTACTTTTGCTTATTTTTATTTTAACTTTTGTTGCATTAACGCTTATTTTACGAATTAAAGATTTGCGATCAGCAGGAATCCGTTTAGTCTCGGGAGAAAGTATCTGGTCCATTATAGCTTCTAGCGTTAAATCAGATGCGATATTTACCACCTTATCTTTCATTTTGAGTAACGGAATTGGATTTTTGATGTTTTGGGGTAAAGGATGGTTGCATTTACCTTATTGGAAGCTATTGCTAGTTGCTTTATTTATTTACGATTTTTTACTAATGTTAATTTCTTTTTTGTTAAGCTTGGTTTATTTCTTGGGCCTGAAAAAGTCTGATTTATTAAGCATAATTAAAGGTAAACTTCCTCTTAAACGTTTAATTGGAATTATGTCATTTTGTCAGTTAATAGCGATTATAATCGTAGGCTTTGGAATTAATAGAATACCGGTTTATTATGCAGAACTATTGGAAGAGAAAAAAGCAGCAAATGAGTGGCATAAATTGGATCAAAGGTTTAATCTAATGACAAACGGAGCTACTTCAGCATATGATAAAAATGAACCTGCAAATTGGTATAATCTTCAAAAAGATGCATTTGAAAATTATGATGCAATTATAGTAAAAAATAATTTCAGTAATACAGATAACATAGATGATTCGACGGAAAAGCCCTATAGACCAGATGGGAATACACTTTTTGTAACACCAAATTATTTAAAATATGAAAATATTAAATTAGATGCCAAAATCCGTGATAAACTTAATCATTTAAAGTTGGGTGAATATGGCTTGATCTTACCTCAAAAGTTAAAAGCTAAGA
>CALYQJ010000031.1 GCA_945285405.1 uncultured Lactobacillaceae bacterium
TAAATTAATTTATCAGTGCTTTTGAATTTAGCTTAAATACCAGAAGTATCAGTAATTGTATAAGTAACTGTCGCTTGAAAGCTTCCATTAGTCACTGGAATATCATAAGCTTTAGCCTTGAATAAAAGATTATAAGGTACATTCCAAGTATCCTGATAGCCATTCCCCAATATATTTTGTTCTCTAACTGTAATTGCTGTTGAATTTAAATGATGGTTCCCTAGTGAATCTTGATAGTATAAAGGTTCACCTCGTATTATCTTAGTATTATCAAGCACATTAACAAATTTTGTTGTAGTTAAATTTAATTGCCATTTTCGATTTTTACGCAAATTACGATTATCAAGTACTTGTAAATTTTGTAATGGACTAGTATAAGTTTTTTGATTAAAAGGAATCTGTACTTGGCCAAAATTAATAATATTAGGTACACTTAATGTTACTTTACCAACCTGATCCCATACATAAATTCTTAGATCACTTCTAGAAACAGAATCATCAACGATTTTGGCTGCAGAACTAACAGCACCTTTAGGATCATGATTGCTCCCGATACCTACTTCTCGCCACTGGGGATCAGTACAATAATAGTTTTCGCTTGGAAGCGCCAAGTCATTAATTTTAGTTTCAATAACCGGATTACTCAATTCTACATTATTTGCTAAATAAGAATATTGGCCCAACTTTAACCACCAAAGACTAGATGTATTAGTAAAGGATTGCCCCATATTTACAACATTACGAGTATCAAAATTACTTAAATCAAGTGAAGTTAGTGATTTGCAATTTTTAAATAAAGAATTCATTGTGGTAGCTTGACTTGTATTTAAGTTGGTTAACCCATTAATCAACTGAAGCTTATTCATTCCCATGAATAAACCACCAATATCTCCTTTTGCCGTGACTCCCGAATTGATAACTACTTGCTCAATTTGATCTAATAATTGTAACCAAGGCCAATACTTATTACCATCATCACTAGTTATTTTATCCAATGCTCCATTCAATTCGTGAGGATAAATCGTTAATACTTTATCTTGATATTTCCACCAAATATATTGGCTTAAATTAATCGTTTGGGTTAAAGAAACATTATTAGCTTGATCTACTGCTACTACATGCAAATATTTTTCTGCCAAAGTTGAACGATTTAAAATTAATTGAGCCTGAGGATCAATAGCTGAATTAGGGTATAAATTAAGATTGGTCACTTCTCCCGTTGTCGGATTACGAACAACCGCGGGGGAACCAGATGGACTATCATCAATTTTATAAATATAGCCTTTTAAACCACTCAAAACAGGCACCTTTACCACATCAGAATATTTAACGTTAGCATTGGTTTTAGCTTTAACCCGATAAAAATAATTTGTTGGCAAATCTGTAGCACTAATCACTAAATTAACTTGATTCAGTGTAGGCAGTGCTGAATTTACCTTTGGTTGATTAGGAGCCGTAACATCTTTTACTGTATGATCTTCACCATAAGGTAAAGTATTCAAAGTACTAGTAAAATAAATCATATTAGCAATAATCTTAGCTTCATCGGGCGTACAAGCTCCAACCCCATTAGATACCGAATGCCCTGTTTGAATCTGGGCATAATTATTTTTGGTAACCAAATACCAATTATTATCCCCAACGGCTCTGCCACTAGAATCATAGATGGTTGTCTTATTGTATATAGAACTACCACCACCCAAAAGCGATAATGGGGGGCAAAATTCCATCCACCGAGTGGCTCCACCATTATAAATAAACATCTGACCAACAGTATGAGCAGGTTTAATCGTATAAGCAAAGTTAGGTTTTAAAGCATAAGGATACTCATTTAAAAATCCATTGGTTACAAATTGTACCCTGGGTGCCCCAATATCGTGCCGCGCATCGGAATAATATCCTGCAGGTAAATTATTCAATAAAACTAAACCTAGCTTCGATGCAAAACGACCAAAAAATGGATGACCTGGTGAAAGAATTGTATCATGGCCTAAAATTAAAGAACGTCCCGTGTCCGCAAATTTAGCTACTGCAGTTTGTGAACTATCGGTTAAATCATTCACTCCTGGCGTATATCCCCCATTAACATCTTCAGAACCGAAATAAATTCCATCATATTTATAATTTCCTTGACTATCTTTCAAATAGCCATTAGGATTCTGATTAAAATTAATTAATGAAACTTCATCAATTGAAATTAAATTCATTGAAATTGGTTGTCCCGTATTTGGATCATTTTGATTCATCCAAATTTTTAAATAAGCACAGTTATCAGGATAAACGTTTAAAATCTTAACTTTCTTACCGTAGTTAGTTGGTGGATTATTCCACAATGTTTCATTGTTCGGTAAATTAGCATCGTTAGTTCGCTGAACCACATACCCATCACTAACTCCCGGAACTGTTTCCCATGCTAAAGAAACTGAACTAAGTGCTCCTGAATTAGTTGCTTCAGCTTTAGTAAATCGAAAATCATTGACTTTGACTACTTGTGGTAAATTACGAGGGATTGGTTCAACTCTTGTAGCAATTCGTCCATCTTTTTTAGTTAAAAAATTAGGAGTTGGAATACCAGAATTTACCTGTTTTTTTGGCCCCAGTTCCCCCAAAAAATTATGGGCCTGACTTGTAGTATTAGTATAATAGATCACAAATAAACTAATCAGCAGCATAATTAGACCCAGAATAATGTACCTTACATTTTTTAAAAATTTCATTTATTTATAACCTAATTACTATAATTTATTTTTGCCTATTAAAACTATCATGTTTATTTTATAATTTTAATTCATTTTTTAAAAAAATATATATAATATTTAATTTTATATGTATATCTTTATTTTTAAATTCAAAAAATTAAAAAATAAATTAACTTAAAAAAATAAA
>CALYQJ010000032.1 GCA_945285405.1 uncultured Lactobacillaceae bacterium
ACCTGGAAAAGATTGATTCTGGTGATGTTCTTTATGATAGTAAAAGTCTTTTTAAGATCAAAACTCAACAGTTTTTCCGTCACGATCTCGGATATTTATTCCAAAATTTTGGCTTACTGGAATCTCAGACGATTTCAGACAATCTTGATTTAGGTTTGATTGGGCAAAAACTAGAACCAAATGCAAAAAAACAAAAAAAACTTAACGCTTTGAAACAAGTTAATTTGGAATATTTAAAATTAGATCAAAAAATCTATTCTATTTCTGGGGGTGAAGCCCAAAGAGTCGCTCTTGCCAAAGTTATCCTAAAAGACCCGCCTTTAATATTAGCTGATGAACCAACAGCCGCACTTGATCCTACAAATGGTGATGAAGTAATGAAGCTCTTGTTATCCCTCAAGAATGACCGTCGGACAATAATCATTGCCACTCATAATAGTTCCATTTGGGAGCAGGCAGATGAAATTATTGATATTTCAACTTTAAATTAGGACGAGTTTTAGAAAAGGAAAACCTACAGTATATATTAAAGAACGTTATAAATAGTACTTATTCTAAGTCAACCGCAAAAGCAAAACAAACAGCATTTGCTTCTTTCAAAATAAAACCTAATAATCAACAATTCGATTATACTTTTTTGGACTATTAAACCTGAGAAGTATAACTTTGCAATAGAGAATTTTATTGGTTTTTGGAGATTTTAAAAAACGTAATTTATCCTTTCATCATGATTAGTTTACCTTTAAGTTGCTTTTGGTAAAATGAACCATGCCAATGAAATAACTTAAAACCCATCGAAATAAATTTATTTTCGATGGGTTTTTTTGACATCGCCTATTTCTTGTAATTTCCTTAAAAACCTTCTTAATCATAGATGGCTACACTATCATCAGCATTTTTCTATTCAATAGCAAACACTACTAACGCTTTTCATTGCATTGATAAAACCACGTTACTTAACGTAGCACTAGCCAATTTTTTTCAATAAAAAACCACCCTTAAAGTTAATTAAGAATGGTTCGAAATAAAGAGATCTTTATATAAACATCGTCTAATTGACCAGGTCACAAAGTGTCTTTTGACATTACTAATTTAAGATTCTTTTTGAGAGGTTAACATAATATTAAAGTAGAAGCCTAAAGTCAACAAACCACCAACTAAAGCTAAGACAACCCAAGCAATTCCAATTCCAAATCTATCGGATAAAAAGCCGTTGATTCCTAAAGCAATTATAGTCATAGCAGCTTCTAAGGTATTTTTTAGTGAAATCAGAGTACTTCTAGCCTTAGATTTAATTAACAATTGTAGAACCGAATATCTTGAGACTTCATCACTTGAAACGAATAAGATATGCAGCCAAAGAAAAATAACTGAAAGGTAATTTCGGTTAAAGAGCACTGACAAAATAACTGTTGTTGCGTTTAAAAACGTTAAAATAGTTAGTACAATTAACTTGTTTTTAGAACCAGAAAGAAAGTACTTAGCAAGATAACTACCGATAATACCCATTACATTAATTCCAATCAAGATATTTCCAGTATTAATTAATTTACCAGAAGTAGGAAAAAAAAGTTGCCATTGATTGAAAGGACCAGTAACAATTAAAGTAATCGGCAAGAAAGCCAATAAATATTTTAGAATATTCCGATTACCTTTAATCTCTTTCAATCCCTCTTTTAAAATTTGATACATTGATTTAAGTGAGGCTTTAAAATTGATTTTATGAAATCTAATTTTCTTTTTCGGTTTTGGTTCGCCATCTCTAGTAATGATGATCAACAATAATGGAATGATCGCTAGTAAAATCATTGACCCCACAATTAAAGGCAATTTTAAACTAAGGTGTGCTAGCCAATTGGCTCCGATATACCCCGAAATTAAACTCGTAATTGAAGTAAAAAAAGTTGTTTTAGAATATATATTTCCAAAAGTACTTTCCAAACCCATTTCTTGCATTTTATCGACTAACCAAGAATCTGGTGCCCCGGAATATAGCGATTCACCTAATCCAGTTAGAAATGCTGAAAATAATAAGATCAAAATATTAGCACTACTAACAGTTAATATTAATAATCCTATGGCTCTAATAATAGTACTAACAATAACGGTTTCTAATCGACCGAAGGTATCCGCAATTATCCCAGAAGGTAGTTCTGAGAAAAAGGTTGTGATCCAAAAAACAGTCAGAAATAAATTGATTTGTCCGTAGGTAAAATGGATGTGCTTCATGTAAATATAAATCGTGCCTGACCATACTCCTAAGCCAGCCGCATATAGAACTGAAATCAATAAATATTGTAAACTAATAGTTCGGGCATGATTTTTGTAATTCATAATTTATCCTATATGTTATAAATTTTCTAATATAATTAAATATTATCATAAGATAAGTTAAAAAAACTACAAATAATTTAAAATTCTACAAATAATTTAAAAGCATACATATTATTATAATAGCGTTTAATCATAGTAGAATAGACTATTATCTTCAAACTCTGCATTAGAGTTCGTAGATGATTTTTAAATATAGTTCGAATGAATGTAGAACTGTTGTATTTTTAAAATTTATTTTTTTT